>NZ_JBLFFN010000029.1:0-51304 GCF_051400855.1 Variovorax stachyos
CGACCAGTATCGCGAGCGCCTCGCGTTGTGATGTCCACAGGTCCAACAGCGCTGCTCATTGATCAGCATCTCCCTAGCGGACATGCAACTTTTCAAAGCCTGATCGAATTAAAGGCTCCAACGCAGCCCCCGGCCTCAAACACGCCGTGGCTGGCGGGGTAGCGCTCTATCGCCGTGGAATCGATGAGTTCTATCTCTCGCAGTACTCATGGATTCACGAACAACTCGAAGGTGCGCGTTCCGGCCTGGAACGCATCGGCATGTATGAGCGATGCAAGGATGCGCTGATACAAGCAGAGGCGCTGGTCCACAAAGGTCCTGAGCACGACTAGGAGGCTGTCATGCTACTGCTGCGGGTTGGCGGTGAACTAGCACATGCCTCAGGTAGCTTCGAAAAACTCCAGCGCGCGTTCAAAGCTCAAAACGACGAAGGACCGTCAGCGTAAGGACCGCTATGGAGCCGGTCGAACTTCTGCTCAGGCACCAAAGCAGTCCCCTCAGCATCAAAAGAAGCTGACCCTCGCCAAAGTTACTGAACCGCCACAACCAGTCGTTCGACTGCCAGAGATCGAGCTCACCAGCGTGACCTCGAGACCGTCGAGCACCCAGGCCACGCCGAGCGCGATCACCACGCGCCAGTGCCCGCGCGACCAGGGCAGGCGGTCGAGGCAGGCCGGGATGTCGCTGTGAAGAAGCGTCATGCGGGCGCGAGCTTGCGATCGGCAGGCGCCGGCGGCGTCCATTCGTACAGCCAGGTTTCGCTCAAGGCCTGGCCGTCGGCGCGCAGGAAGAGCCGCAGCGTGACCGGACCGCTGCGCGGGGGCGGCACCGCGTCGAAGGTGGCGCGGACGCCGTTCACCGATGCGAGCGGGCGTGCCGACTTGAGCTCGATGCTTCCACTCGATGCAGTGATGACGGGCTCGACCGTCGTCGTCTTCGGGTCGATCCGCGCCAGCTGGCCGCCTGCGAAGTCGACCACGAAGCGCCAGGACCAGTGCCGCCGCTTGCGCCCGACCGTGCCGCCGATGCCGGTGCGCGTGGCCACGCAGGTGGCGAGCGCCGGGCGCACCGGCGCGGTGGCGCCCCAGTAGAGACGATAGCCGTACAGCAGCTCCTGCCCGCGCTGCGGCTTCTGCGCCGGGTTCCAGAAGGCCACGATGTTGTCGAAGGTCTCGTCCACCGTCGGTATCTCGACCAGCTGGACCGCGCCTTCGCCCCAGGGCGTCTTGGGCTGGACCCAGAGCGAAGGGCGCTTCTCGTAGAAGGCGCCGTCGTCCTGGTAATGGTCGAAATTGCGGTCGCGCTGCATCAGGCCGAAGCCCCCGGGGTCTTTGTCGACGAAGGAGCTGAAGCGCAGCGTGGCCGGGTTCACGAGTGGGCGCCAGATCCATTCGCCATTGCCGCGGTGCATCGCCAAGCCGTCGGAGTCGTGGATCTCGGGACGCCAGTCGCCGGCCGTGCGGCGGTCGTTCTCGCCGACCTGGAACATGCTTGTGCAGGCGGCGATGCCGAGGCGCTCGATCTGCCTGCGCGGATAGAGCGCGGCATCGACGTCCATCGTCAGCAGCTCGCCCGGCGTGATCGCGAAGCGGTAGGCACCGGTGATGCTGGGCGAGTCGAGCATCGCGTAGACCACCACGGAGTTCGCGCCCGGCGCCGGCCGTTCGAACCAGAAGTCGGTGAAGTCCGGAAACTCCTCGTCGCGGCCCAGCGCCGTGTCGACTGCGAGGCCGCGTGCCGACAGGCCGTACTGTCTCTCGGCGCCCACCGCGCGGAAGTAGCTGGCGCCGAGAAAGGCGGCGACATCCCTGTCGAAATCGGGCGCGACGTGGATGCGAAAACCGGCAAAACCAAGGTCGCGCGGCTGCCGCGCGCCGTCGAGGCCGCTTCGGCCGTAGTCGAACATCGCAGGGTCGTAGGCGAGCTCCTGCGCCTGGCCGCCGGCGAGCTCAAACATGCGCACCGGCCGCTTGAAGAACAGTCCCAAATGGAACAGGCGAATTCGGAAGCGCAGCCTGTCGTCGGCCCACAGCGCATGGTCGGGCTTGAAGCGGATCGCCTGGTACTGGTCCCAGTCGAGCGCCGCGACATCGCGCGGCAGCGCTCTGCCGTGCGGCCGATAGGGCCTTTGAGCGAGATCGCGCGCCGCGCCCTTGAGCCAGGCGTAGTCGAATCTTCCGGGGCTGCCGAGCGGCTGGAGTTCGGCGGCCCAGGCTGCGGGTGCCACAGCAAAGCTCGTGCAGCCTGTGCTTGCAACCGCGCCGACAGCGAGAAAGCTTCTTCTTCGCATGGCGCAGTCTAGGCGGCGGCGCGGCCGCGGTTCGTCGGACGAGCGCCTGTTCGGAGGGGCTTCGGGCCTGTCGCCGCCGACCGGCTCAGCCGAGCCAGCTCTTGATGTGCGAGCCCAGCGCCTCGCGGCTGATGCCGTAGCGATCGTGCAGTGTGGGCAGCGCGCCGGCATCGAGGAACGCGTCCGGCAGGCCGGCGAGCTGAAAGCCCGCGGGCTGTACCTTGTGGCGCAGCAGGGCACTCGCCACCGCTTCACCGAGGCCACCGACCACAGAATGGTTCTCGGCGACGACCACCAGCCGGTGCTTGTAGCGCACGGCCTCGACGATGGCCGCCTCGTCCAGCGGCTTGATGGTCGGGCAATGCAGCACGGCGACGCCAACCTTGTCCTTGGTCAGGTCCTGCGCGGCCTCGAGCGCCCGCATCGTCAGCAGACCGCTGGAGATCAACAGCACGTCGGCGCCTTCGCGCAACATCTTGGCCTTGCCCAGTTCGAAGCGATAGCCCTCGATTTCATCGAGGACCAGGGGTACCTGACCACGAAGCAGACGCATGTAGACCGGGCCCTTGTGCTCGGCAATCTGAGGCACCGCCTGCTCGATGTCGAGCGCGTCGCAAGGGTCGACGATGGTCAGGCCCGGGACGCCGCGCATCATTGCGATGTCTTCGATCGCGGCATGGCTGGGGCCGTACCCCGTGGTCAAGCCCGGGAGCGCGCAGCAGATCTTGACGTTGAGGTC
Source organism: Variovorax stachyos (assembly GCF_051400855.1). Lineage (NCBI taxonomy): Bacteria > Pseudomonadati > Pseudomonadota > Betaproteobacteria > Burkholderiales > Comamonadaceae > Variovorax > Variovorax stachyos. The sequence continues at coordinate 3,030 of NZ_JBLFFN010000029.1, forward strand.
CTCCTCGGCGATCACCTGGTGGATGAAGTCGAAGGCGCGACGCGTGCCGAACGCGGCGTAGGTCGTCGCGAACGGGACCAGGCCTTCCTTGGCCATTCCACCGGCGGCGCCCATGAGCAACTGCTCGGCCATGCCCATCTGGTAGAAGCGCTCCGGGTACGCCTGGGCGAACAGATGCAAGTCCGTGTACTTGGCCAGGTCCGCCGTCAGGCCGACGACTTCGGGACGGTTGGCGGCGTATTCGACGAGTGCCTTGCCGAACGGAGCGGCCTTGACCTTCTGCCCTTCGGAGGCGATCGAGGCGATCATCGCCGAGGTGGTCAGGCGCGGCTTCTTTTCTGCGGCGGCGGTACTCATGCCGGGGCTCCTTCGGCTTGAACATAAGGTTGGGATTGGTCGAGGACCTCGAGGGCTTTCTGCCACTCCGGCGGATCGACGCGGATGAAGTGGCTCTTCTCGCGCTGCTCGAGGAAGGGCACGCCCTTGCCCATCAGCGTGTCGAAGACGATGACGCGCGGCCTTGCTTCCTGGAGTGCACGGGCGGCGTCGAACGCCTCCACCACGGCCGCCAGGTCGTTGCCGTTCACGCGCTGGACATGCCAGCCGAAGGCGGCCCACTTGTCGGCCAGGGGCTCGAAGCCCAGCACCTTGCCCGAGGGCCCGTCGGCCTGCTGATTGTTCACGTCGACCAGGCAGATCAGGTTGTCCAGCTTGTGGTGGGCGGCGGACATCGCGGCCTCCCAGGTCGAGCCCTCGTCGAGTTCGCCGTCGGACATGGAGTTGTAGACGACGGCCGGGTTCTTCTTCTGCTTCAGCGCAAGCGCCATGCCCACGCCGATGATCAGCCCCTGGCCGAGCGATCCGCCCGACATCTCCATGCCGGGGGTGTAGGCGGCCATGCCCGACATCGGCAGGCGGCTGTCGTCGCTGCCATAGGTCTCGAGCTCGCTCTCGAGGATGATTCCGGCTTCGATGAGCGCCGCGTAGTGCGCAATCGCATAGTGGCCGTGCGAGAGGAGGAAGCGGTCGCGCCCCTCCCACTCGGGCTCCTGCGGCCGCAGGTTCAACGCATGGCAATAGGCCGTTGCAAGCACGTCGGCCCAGCCGAGCGCCTGGCCGATGTAGCCCTGGCCCTGGACCTCGCCCATGCGCAGCGCGAAGCGCCGGATGCGGTACGCGCGCTGCGCCAGCGCGGCGAGCTGGTTGTTGGTGGAAATCACGGATTGCTCCTTGGATGGTCAGACAAAGGACTCACTTGAAGATGACGGCCGGCACGTACGAGACGAGCGCGAGGATCAGGAATGCGACCACGTAGAACGGGCCCAGCTCGCGCACCGTCTGGCCGACCTTGACCTTGGCGAGCGCGCTGGTGATGAACAGCGTTGTGCCCACTGGCGGCGTGTACAGGCCGATCGCCAGGTTGACGGTCATCATGATCCCGAGCTGCGTCAGGTCCATGCCGATTGCGTTGGCGAGCGGCACGAACACCGGGGTCAGCAGCAACACTGCGGCGGGCAGGTCGATGAACATGCCGCAGACGAGCATCAGCAAGTTCATCAGCAGGATCACGCTCCAGCCGCTCGACAGGTGTGCCTGCGCCCAGGCGACGATGCCGTCGGGCATGCGGTCGTAGGTCAGCAGCCAGCCGATCGCCGCCGATGCCATGATGACGAGCAGCACGACGCCGGTGGCCAGTCCTGCGTGAACGATCGCCGAGTGCAGCCGCTTGAGACCGAGGTCGCGGTAGATCAGCGCCGAAACCAGGCCGGCGAACAGCGTCGAGAGCACGGCCACCTCGGTCGGCGTCGCGATCCCGAAGCGCAGCATTACCACGATCAGCACTGGCAGCACCAGCGCGGGCGCGGCGTACGCGAGCTGCTTGCGGAATGCGGACCAATCGAGCGGCCGCGTCTCGCGCGGGAAGTTGCGCCGTCGGCCGACCCACCAGCACACTGCCATGAAGCCGCCACACATTGCCAGTCCGGGCAGGATGCCCGCGACGAAGAGCGACGCGATCGACGTGTTGCTGACCAGCGCGAAAAGGATCATCGGGATCGACGGCGGGATCAGGATGTCGATCGTCGCGGCCGCGGCGAGCGTCGCGGCCGAGAACGCCGGCGGGTAGCCGAGCCGTTTCTGCCAGGGGATCAGCAGCGAGCCGATCGCCGATGCGTCCGCCACCGCCGAGCCCGAGACACCGCCGAAGATCGTCGAAGACAGGACGCCGACCTGGCCGGGGCCGCCGTGGAAGCGGCCGATCAAGGTCGACAGAACGCCGATCAGCGCCTCGCCGAGCTTGCCGCCCATCATCAGCGTGCCGGTCAGCATGAAGAAGGGAATCGCGATCAGCGGGAAGCTCTGGACCTGCGCGACCATCTGCTGGACGAGAAGATCGAGCGGCACCCTGTCGGAGCTGGCCGCCGCGGCCAGTGCAGCGACGAGCAGCGCGTGCGCGATCGGGATCGCGACCACAGCGGCGCCGAGGAAGACGAAGAGTATCAATGCGGTCATGTCGTTCTCCTTTGTCTCACCAGTGCGCCTGCGGCACCTCGTCGCCGACCGAGGCCGGTTGTTCGCTCGTGTTCCAGGCTCGCCAAGCCGAGAACAGCGCGAGCAGCGCGAGCATCGCCATTCCGCCCATCACGCACCCGTAGGTGACGGAGCCCGGCACCTGCAGGATCGGCGACTTCTCGTCGTGCACGATCTCGAGCATGCGGAACGTCGCGACGCTCGTCACTGCGTAGAGCGCCACGACGCCGAGCCAGGCAAGCGCCGCGAGCGGACGGCGCACTGCGAACGGCAGCTTCTCCATCAGGAAGGTCGTGGTGATGTGTGCCCCGTGCTGGGCGGCCAGCACCACGCCTGCCATCACCAGCCAGGGGAACAGCAGCTCGGGGACTTCGTTGCCCCACTGCAGACTCGCCCCGGTGGCGTAGCGCAGAACGGTGTTCGCGCACAGGATCGCGAAGATCACCGACGTGCTCACCCACAACACCGTCTGGCATATGCCGCCGACGGCGCGTTCGATCGCATTCATGATTTGTCTCCAGAGAAGGGCGCGCTGGTCGCGCCCGGGATCAGGCCCCTACTGCGCTTGCGCGGCGGTGACGACCTTCTTCACGTAGGGACCGATCGGGCCCGCCATCCACTTGTCGGTGACGGGTGCGGTGGCCTTCGCGAAGGCTGCCGTGTCCACGGTCGTCACCTGCACACCCTTGGCCTTGAGATCGGCGAGCAGCTTGTCCTCCGACTCCTGCGACAGCTTGCGCTGCAGCGCGGTGGCCTCGGCGGCGGCCTCCTGCACAGCCTTCTTGTCAGCGTCGGAGAGCTTGTCCCACGCGCGCTTGCTCATCAGGAACGGCGTCATCTGGAACTGATGGTTCGTCAGCGACAGGTTCTTCTGCACCTCGTACAGCTTGCTGGCGTGGACGTTCATCACGGGGTTCTCCTGTCCGTCGACCACGCCCTGCTGCAAGGCGACGTACAGCTCGGCGAACTTGATCTGCTGCGCCTCGGCGCCCAGCGCCTGCATGATTTCCACCAGCACCGTGTCCGGTGGCGTGCGCATCTTCAGACCCTTCAAGTCCTCGACCTTCGTGATCGGGCGCTTGCTGTTGGTCATCTGGCGGATGCCGTTGTCCCAGTAGCCGAGGGCGATCAGGCCCTTCTGGGCGGACTTGTCGGCCAGCTCCTTGCCGAGCGGGCCGTCGAGCAGCTTGAAGGCGGCTGCAGCGCTCGAAAAGAGGAACGGCATGCCGAACGCGGCGTACTCGGGCACTGCGTTGGCCACTGCACCTTGCGAGTTGGCGCTCATGTCCAGCGCGCCCGTGCGCAGCGCGGTCACCATCGCCGCGTCGTCGCCCAGCTGCGCCGACGGCGCCACCTGCACCTCGATGCGCCCGCTGGTCTTGGCCTTGAGTACCTCGGCGAACTTGACAGCCGCCTCGTGGCGCGGGTTGCCGGGGGCCGCACCGTGGCCGAGCGTCAACTTGACTGCCTGGGCCTGGGCCCCGAGAGGCAGCGTGGCTGCGGCGGCCACGGCGAGCAGGGTGCGGACAAAGGTCTTGCGTTGCATGGTTTGTCTCCTTTCGAGCATTGGATTCAATGGATCAGCATGCCGCCGTTGACGTCGAGCGTGATGCCGGTGCAGTAGGCGGAAAGATCGCTGGCCAGGAACACGCACGCCCCTGCCACGTCGGAAGCCGCGCCCAGGCGGGCAAGCGGGATCGACTCGGCGATCTCCTTCTTGCGCTCCGGGGTCAGCTTGCCCTGGGTGATGTCGGTTTCGATCAGCCCCGGGGTGATGCAGTTGACGCGGACGCCTTCGATCCCGAACTCGCGCGCCATCGCGCGCGCCAGGCCGAGCACGCCGGCCTTGGCAGCGGAGTAGTGAGGGCCGCCGAAGATGCCGCCGCCGCGTTGGGCAGAGACCGAAGAGATGCAGATGATCGAACCCGACTGCTGCTGGCGCATCGCCGGCAGCACGGCCTGCGACATGTGCAGCGTGCCGCGCAGGTTCACGTCGAGGATCCGGTCGTAGTCGGCACCGGTGATGTCCAGCGTCTTGACCGGCTGGGTGATGCCCGCGTTGTTGATCAGGATGTCGATCCGGCCGAATGCCTTCAGCGCTTCGGCGGCGGCGGCCTCGCAGGCGGCTTTGTCCGTGACGTCGGCGACCAGACCGAGGTGACCTTCCCCCAGCCGTGCTGCGGCCGCAGCTGGCTCGGCGCGAGCCAGATCAAGGATCACCACCTTGGCGCCTTGGGTCGCCATCCGGCGCGCCGTCGCATAGCCGAGTCCGTTGAGCCCGGCCCCGCCGGTGATCAGAGCAACCTTGTCCTTGAGCAGCATTTCGTGGATCTCCATAAGAAACAGGAAGGGGGAGGAAGGGCGCGTTGCAGGAGCGGCTTGGTGCCCGCCTGGCCGGCCGCTGTCTCCGTTGATGGGGGTTATGTTCGGCGCTGCCCGAGCTGACCGCAAACGATCAATCGTCAGGCTAAGATGACGATCCGTCACCATACGACCGGGAGAACCCTATGGCTTCCCTGCCACCCGTTGCCAATCTCCTCGCTTTCGAAGCGGTGGCGCGCCGGCGCAGCTTTGGACTGGCCGCCGCGGAACTCCATCTGACCGCGTCGGCCATCAGCCACCAGGTCGCACGTCTGGAGGCCGACCTGGGAGTGAGGCTCTTCGAGCGCAGCGCACATGGCGTTCGGCTCAGCAACGCCGGCGAGCAATACCTGGAGCGGGTGGCAGGCGCCCTGGCTGCGATCTCGACGGCGACGGAAGACTTGCGCAAGGGCGTCCGCAACAGCCTGTACGTGCACTCGGCGCCCAGCATCGCGAGCCTGTGGCTGATGCCGCGGCTGCGCGGCTTCGCTCAAGCCCACCCCGACATCGTCCTGAACCTGTCCGCGGCGCACACGCCCAGCGATTTCGCGCTGGGGCAGGCCGACCTGGACATCCGCTATGGCGTGCCTCAGTGGGATGACCTGGTGGTCGAGCCCTTGTTCGTCGAGCGCATCGTGCCGCTGGCCAGCCCTGCCTTCATTCGCGAACACCGGCTCAAGCGGATCGAGCAACTGTTCGACGTACCGCTCATCCAGAGCAATGTCAGCGTGGTCCAGTGGTCAGACTGGCTCAGGGAATTCTCCGACAGGCGTGCGCCGGAACAATTCGCTCTGCGGTTCGACCGCGCCCAGATGTCGCTGGACGCCGCGACGCAAGGGCTCGGCGTCGCCCTCGAGAGTGCCGTGAACGCCGGCCCGCATCTTTCGACTGGAAAGCTCAAGCCGGTTTTCGGGCTGGACAAAGCCGTTCGGGTCAAGGCGCACTTCGTGGTCTATCCGGCCAGGCACGCGAAGCGGCCACCGGTCGAGGCCTTTCTTTCCTGGGTGCACGGCGAAGCTGCGCGAACTGAAACGGTGGTGCGCTGAGCAGCCTGCCATCTACACCTGGATCAGCCCCCAGCGCAGCGCAACCCAGGTCAGCTCCGCCTGGTTGCTCGCCCCCAGCTTCTGCTTCACGCGATAGAGGTGAGAGCCGACGGTACTGACAGAGAGGTTCAGCGTGGCCGCGATCTGCGCCACCGTCATGCCGCGCGCCAGCTGGATGAAGACCGAGAACTCGCGCTCGCTGAGCAGCTCGGCCGGATTGGCGTCGCCCTCGATCTGCGCCGTGGCCAGCGCCTGGGCGGTATGGGCATCGATGTAGCGCTCGCCGCGCGCCACTGCCTTCACTGCGGCGATCAGCGCCTCGGGCGCGCTGCGCTTGGCCAGGTAGCCGAGGGCGCCGGCGCGCAGCACGCGGCGCGGATGGGCGCTGTCTTCGTGGGCCGACAGCGCGAGCACGCGCGCCTTCGGGTCGTGGGCGAGCAGGCGGCGCACGGCCTCGAGCCCGCCCATGCCGGGCATCGACAGGTCCATCACGACCACGTCAGGCCGTACCTGCGGGTACTCCTGGCAGGCTTGTTCGCCGGTGTCCGCTTCGGTCACCACCTCGATCCGGGCGTCCGCGAGCAGCATGCGAAAGCCCATGCGCACCAGCGCATGGTCGTCGACCAGCATGACTCGGATCGGTGCAGTGTCTTGGTTCTCGGGGGTCATCGCTTCTCCGCGCCTGCAGCCGGCAAGGGCAGGCGTACCGTCAGTTGGGCACCGTTCGGCGCCGCAGGTTCCAGGCGCAGCTCGCCGCCGAGGTTCTCGATGCGCTCGGCGAGCCAGCGCAACCCGTAGTGGCCCACGCCGGCTGCCTGGGCTGCTTCAGGGCCCGGCAGGCCGCGCCCGTCGTCCGTCAGCGTGAGCGTCACCGCTTCTTCGTCGCCGCGCAGCGCAAGCACGATGCGCTGTGCCTGTCCGTGCCGCAGGGCGTTGGTGATGCCCTCCTGGGCAGCGCGGTACAGCACGAGGGCGGCGTCGGTGTCCAGCGGCACGCGGTCTAGCGCCACGCCGAGCTGCCATTCGACCTGTATGCCGTGGCTGGTTCGCGTGCGCTCGACCAGGTCCTCGAGCGCGGGCACCAGGCCGAACTTGTCGAGCACCAGCGGGGTCAGGCGCGGGATCATGCCGTGCATCGCGGTGTAGAGGCGCGCCGATTCCTCGGCGATCACGCGGGCCGCCTGCTCGGCTTGCGGATCCAGCGTCTCCATGCGCCGGGCGATCGACAGGGCCATGCTGCGCATTGCGGTGACCGACTGCCCCAGCTCGTCGTGCAGCTCGCGCGCGATCAGCCGCCGTTCCTGTTCGATCTTCTGGTCGACCCAGCGGCCCAGCTCGCGGCTCTCGGACAGGCGGCTCTCTGCCCGCACGGCGCGCCGCTCGGTCTCGATGTGCTGCTGCAGCATGCCCACCATGCGGTTGAAGGCGGCGCCGATGGCGGCCGCTTCGCTGCCGGGCAGGGCGCGCAGCGCGACGTCGAAGCGCCCGTTCTCGAGCTGGTTCAGCGCGTCCACGATATCGGCGAAGGGCCGCGTGGCGCGCCCGACCAGCCAGAACACGAGCGCATTGACGACCAGCAGCAGGCCGAGGGCGCTGAGCGTCAGCAGCACGGCATCGTCCCAGGCGTCGAGCACCGCGCGCGACGCGTTGGCGCGCACGATCAGCTTGCCGCCGGGAAAGACGATCGACATCTCGTTGGGCCGGGGCGAAACGAAACCGGCAAACCAGTCCGGCGCATCGCGGCCCGCCTTGTAGACCGAGGTGGGCGAGCTGTACAGCACCTGCCCCTGTTCGTCGAACAGCGTGATGTCGTTGGAGCGCACCCGGCCGACCCCCTGCAGAAAGGCGAGCATCGCGGGCGCGCCCTGGGCCGCGTAGAGCCAGGCCGTGCGGTTCAGCAGCTGCGCGGCCACCCGGTTCGCCGCCACCACTTCCTCCTGAACCGATTCGCGCATCGCGCGCAGTTGCAGGCCAAGCATGACGGCGACGAACAGCAGGGTCAGCAGGCTCACGATCAGGTTGATCTTCAGGCGCAGCGTCATTGCGCCAGCCCATCCCCGAAATGGCCGTGCAGCGCATAGCTGTCGAGGGCGGCGACCATCGCGGATGCCATGGCCGGATGCGCCGGATCGTGGCCCGCGCCGTCGAGCCAACGAAGCTGGGCGTGCGCAAGGCGTTCGTGCACGGCCTGCGCTGCCTGCGCTCGGCAGACGCGATCGTCGCGCGAGTGCAGCAGCAGCGTGGGCACCGGCGGCAGCGCGCCGAGGCGCTCCAGCAGCGGGGGCTCGTCCAGCCAGCAGCGGTGGACCAGGTAGTGGCTTTGCACGCGGTAGCGGTCCACCAGCGCGTCCTGTGTCTCGGGACTCGGATCGGGGTCTGTGGATGGCACGGCGGAGCCGCCGGCCATCGTTCGTTCCCAGCGCCACCACGCAAGGGCGAGCCGCCGCTGCAGCTCCGCATTGGCCGGGGTGGGCGCCTGCTGCAGTGCATCAGCCAGGAAGCCCAGCATGTCCGCGCGCCGATCGGGCGGCGCCACCGCCGCGAACCGCGCCCAGGCTGCAGGCTCGCTGCCAGCCGTGTCCTGGAAGAAGGCCTCGATCTCCTCGGCCGTGGGGAGGAACACCGAGCGCAGCAGCAGGGCCGAGACCGCCGACGGCTCGAAGCCCGCATAGGCAAGCGCCAGCGTGGCGCCCCAGGAGCCGCCGGCCACGAGCCAGCGCTGCACGTCCAGCCGCTCCCGCACGATGCGCAGGTCCTCCAGCAGTTCGGCCGTGCGGTTGTGCGCGGTCGCGCCGCGCGGGCGGCTGCGGCCCGCGCCGCGCTGGTCGACGCTGATCACCCGGTAGCGCGCCGGATCGAAGAAGCGGCGCAGCAGCGGCGAGCTGCCCGACCCCGGCCCGCCGTGCAGCACGAGCGCGCAGATACCCGCCGGATCGCCGCCTTCCTCCACGTGCAGCACATGGCCGTGCGATATCGCCATGGCGTGGGTGCGCAGGGGCGGTGTTTCGGGGTACAGGCCGGAGGGGAGCACGAGGCCATGGTAAGCGCCGCCCCGTTCGTCGCCATTCATGAAAATCATGAAGTGCGATTCATGATTTCGTGGCTGGAGCGCAGCGGCCGCACGGGCCAAGATGCGACAGGGACATTCGAGTGATCCCCGCGGTCGCCGACCGGCGCCGCGCAACGTTTTGCAGGAGACACACATGAAATGGGAAACCCCGACGGCCACTGATCTTCGCTTCGGCTTCGAGATCACGATGTACGTCAGCGCCCGCTGAGTTGCGCGCCTCGTGACAACCCGCCCCGGTATCCCCGGGGCGGGTTGTTTCGACCCCTGCTTCCTTCTTTCCTTTCGCGATGCGCATCACGGTCCTGGGCTCGGCAGCCGGCGGTGGCTTTCCTCAATGGAACTGCAACTGCCGCAACTGCGCGGGCGTGCGCGCGGGCACCGTGCGCGCCAGGCCGCGCACGCAGTCCTCGATCTTCGTGCGGCCCGACGAGGGCATCGATGGCGTGCTGTTCAACGCCTCGCCCGACATCCTGGAGCAGATCCGCAGCAGCCCCGTGCTGCAGCCCGCGCGCAAGCTGCGCGACAGCGCCATCGCCGGCGTGGTGCTGATCGACGGGCAGGTCGACCATGCGACCGGCCTTTTCATGCTGCGCGAGCGCGGCGCGCCGCTGCCGCTGTGGTGCACCGACCCGGTGGCGGAAGACCTGAGCCAGGGCAATCCGGTGCTGCGCGTGCTGTCGCATTACTGCGGCGTGGCGCGGCATCCGATCGCGATCGACGGCAGCGCCTTCCAGGTGCCCTGGGTACCGGATCTGGACTTTCGCGCCCTCGCACTGACCGGCAAGGCGGCGCCTTACTCGCCGCACCGCGAGCATCCGGTTCCCGGCGACAATATCGGCATCACCATCCGCGACCGCAGGAGCGGCAGGAGCGTGTTCTACGCGCCGGGCCTCGGGGCGATCACGCCGCCGGTGTTCGATGCCATGGCGAGCGCCGACGCCGTGATGGTGGACGGCACCTTCTGGACTGACGACGAGATGGTTCGCCTGGGCGTTGGGACCAAGCGGGCGCGCGAGATCGGCCATCTGCCGCAATCGGGCGAGGGCGGCATGATCGAATGGCTCGGGCGGCTGCCTGCGAGCACGCGGCGCATGCTGATCCACATCAACAACACCAACCCCATCCTCGACGAGGACTCCGACGAGCACGCAGCGCTGCGGCGCTCGGGCATCGAGCCCTGCGAGGACGGGATGACGATCCATCTCTGAACCACGGGCCCCACGCATGCATGCCGACAGGATCCAGGACCCGGTTCGACCGGGCGCCGACAGCGGAAAGAGCCAGCCGGCATGGAGCCGCGAGGAATTCGAGCGGCAACTGCGCGAGCGTGGCCGCAGCTACCACATCCACCATCCGTTCAACGTCATGCTCAACAGCGGCCGGGCCACGCCCGAGCAGGTCCGCGGCTGGGTGGCGAACCGCTTCTACTACCAGATCGCGATCCCGATCAAGGACGCGGCGGTGCTCTCGAACTGTCCCGACCAGGACGTGCGCCGCGGCTGGGTGCAGCGCATCCTCGACCACGACGGCTTCGAGCTCGGCGGCGTGAAGGACCCGGGCGGGATCGAGGCGTGGCTGCGCCTGGCGGAGTCCGTCGGGCTGACGCGCGAGGAAGTGCGGGATCTGCGGCACGTGGTGCCGGCGGTGCGCTTTGCGGTCGACGCCTACGTGAATTTCGCCCGCCGCGCGCCGTGGCAGGAGGCGGTGTGCTCGTCGCTGACCGAACTCTTCGCGCCCGAGATCCACAAGCAGCGCCTGGCCACCTGGCCCGAGCACTACGCGTGGATCGAGCCCGCCGGCCTGGACTACTTCCGCAACCGGGTGAGCCAGGCGCGGCGCGACGTCGAGCAGGGCCTGGCGATCACGCTCGATCACTTCGACACCCGCGCGCTGCAGGAGCGCGCACTGGAGGTGCTCCAGTTCAAGCTCGACATCCTGTGGGCCATGAACGACGCAATGGCGACGCGCTACGGCGTGAACGACGCATGAGCGAGATCAGGAAAGCGCTGAGCGCCGAGAGCAAGCCCCGTATCGGCCCGGGCTTCCGCCTGCAATGGGAGCCCGTGCAGGAGCGGCACGTCCTGCTGTACCCCGAGGGCATGGTCCAGCTCAACGGCAGCGCGGGCGAGATCATGAAGCGCTGCAACGGCGAAAGCAGCATCGCCGAGATCGTGGCGGACCTGGAGCAGGCCTTCGGGACCACCGGGCTCGAAGCCGACGTGCGCGGCTTCGTCGAAGTGGCGGCGCAGCAGAACTGGCTGCGCTGGGACACGTGACGACATGACGACCGCGCCACGCCCCGGTCCTCCGCTCTGGCTGCTGGCCGAGCTGACCTACCGCTGCCCGCTGCATTGCGTGTTCTGCTTCAACCCGGTCGACTTCGCGCAGCAGGACAGCGAGCTCGGCACCGAGGACTGGCTGCGGGTGCTGCGCCAGGGCCGCGAGCTCGGCGCGGTGCAGTGCGGCCTGTCGGGCGGCGAGCCGCTCCTGCGCGACGACCTGGAGATCATCGTCGCCGAGGCCAGCCGGCTGGGCTACTACACCAACCTGCTGACCTCCGGCGTGGGCTTGAACGCGGAGCGCGCCGCCGCGCTGAAGGCGGCCGGGCTGGACCATGTGCAGCTGTCGTTCCAGGACTCCACGCGCGAGATGAACGACTTCCTCTCGCACACCAAGACCTTCGAGCTGAAGAACCGGGTGGCGAAGATCATCAAGGACCAGGGCTGGCCGATGGTCATGAACGTGGTCATCCACCGAATGAACATCGACCACATCGACCGCATCATCGAGATGGCGCACGAGATGGGCGCCGAGTACCTCGAGCTCGCGAACACGCAGTACTACTCGTGGGCCTTCGTGAACCGCGACCAGCTGCTGCCCACCCACGAGCAGCTGCGCCGCGCCGAGCAGGTGACCGACGGCTGGCGCGCCCGGCTGGGCGAGCGCATGCGCATCTTCTACGTCGCTCCCGACTACCACGAGGGCCGCGCCAAGAAGTGCGTCAACGGCTGGGGCAGCATGTTCCTCACCGTGGCGCCGGACGGCACGGCGCTGCCATGCCACACCGCGAAGATGCTGCCGGGCCTGGAGTTCCCGAACGTGAAGGCGCACGGCCTGCGCGAGATCTGGTTCGACTCCGAAGGCTTCAACCGCTACCGCGGCACCGGCTGGATGAAGGAGCCGTGCGCGAGCTGCGACATGCGCGAGCAGGACCTGGGCGGCTGCCGCTGCCAGGCCTACCTGCTGGCGAACGATGCGGCGGCCGCCGACCCGGTCTGCGCGAAGAGCCCCGATCATCAACGTGTGGTGGAGGCGGTGCAGCGCGCCGCCGAGCGCGAGCCCGGCGGCCCGGTCGAGCATCCCTTGGTGTTTCGCGATCCCGCCAACTCGCGCCGCCTGGCGGCACCCGTCATGCCGCCTGGCTGAGGCCGCGTGGCGTGCCTTCGGCCGCCTTTCTTTTTTCGCGACGCCATCCGAAGTCAGGTGCGAAGCGCCAGGCGAGCAGCAGCAAGGCGAGCAGCGCCGGGATCCAGCGCAGGTCCGTGTCCGCGGGCTGGCTTTGGGCGAAGCGGCGGTCGAGCATGGCTGTCTTCAGTGCATCGGGCGTGTTCAGGCGCAGGTAGTTCGCGCCGACGAGCTTGGCGAGCGATCGCAGATGGTCCTCGCGCAGCTCGGACAGGTGCTCGCGGGTCTGCGTGGCGCCGATGGCGGCGCCTTGCACCACGTCCTCCGGCTTCCAGTAGCCGGCGGGCTGGCCGGCGCTGTTCGTCTTGGGAATCGGCATCGGCACATCGCCGCCGACGCCGACCAGCCAGCCCTTCACCTCGCCGGGCGTGATGTCGCCCATCGGCACCGTGTCGTTGGCGCGCAGCAGCGGTGCCTCCTGCCCGTCGCTGATGAAGACGAAGCTGGTGTGTGCTCCGATGCTCCTGGCGCCGCGCACGGCCCAGGTCACGCCCTTGCCGATGTTGCTGGCGTTGGCCCAGCGCATGCGGGCATCGATGCGCTCGAGCGAGGCGAGCAGTTCCTCGTAGTGGCTGCAGACCTCGATGGGGGCGAGGATCACGAGCGATCGGTAGTCGGCGAACACGCTCCAGCCGACCTTCGATCCGCAGGGCAACGCGGCCAGCACGTCGCGCATCGCGGCGCGAGCCAGGGTCAGGCGGCTCACGGTGGACTGGTTGAGCTCGACGTCCTCGACGTGCATGCTCTGGGTGATGTCGAAGCTGACTTGCCACTCGAAGACGGGGCGTTGGAGTTGGATGCGGGGGGGCCAGGCGGCTAGGGCGAGCAGGAGGAGGGCGGCTAGCAGAAGCCAGTTTCCGCTGCGTTGGATGCGGTGCCAGGGAGCGTTCATCGGGGCTTGCTCCATGCGGGGGAGCTCCCTCTCCCTTCGGGGGAGGGTTGGGGTGGGGGCACTCTGGCTGTCGATTGGTACGGTGCGCTTGGTTGGGGCGAAATCCCGGCTCCGGGCTCAAACCAACAGCAACGTACGACATCAAGCGAACGAGTGCCCTTACCCCCACCCTCTCCAAGAGGGGGAAGGAGCAAGTCCCGGCTCACGGCAAGTCCCCCGCAACGAACCCCGGAACCCGAACCCTCCGCTGCTCCACCGACTGCTGCTGCTCCGCCGAAAAAGCCTCCTGCTCTTCCGGCGCCAACCTCAACGCCCGCTCCAGGTTGTACCGAGCATCCCAGTCCTGCGGCGCCACCCGCAGCAGATCGCGCAGCCGCTGCTTGCCCAGTTCGAACAGCGGCTCCGCTCCGCTCTTCTGCGCAAGCCCTTGCCGCAGGTACATGTTCGCCAGATTGAACAGCGCCTGCTGCGCAACAGCATCGCGTTCGCCCCCTTGAACCAGCCCCGCAAAGCCCTTGAGCGCCGCATCGTGATTGCCCGCCTTCGACAAGGCGAGCGCCTGCGCCAGCTGCAGCTCGCGCGCAGCCCGCGGAGGCAGGGCCGTGGCTTCCTTGCCCACCGGCTCGGCCGCGATGCGCGCGATCTCGGCGTTCAGGCCCGTCGTCCGGTGCAGACGCAAGCCGCGCTCCAGCACGGCGCCTGCACAGCACAGGCTCAGCACGCCGAAGACCAGGTGCACGGTGCGTCGCTTCATGCTTTTTTCCAGCTTTGCAGCTGCAGCGCGCGGCAGGCGAGCAGGCCGGCGCAGCACAGCATCGCGGCCAGGTAGAACGGGCCGCCGTAGTCCCGCCGCGGCACGCGCTCGTGGATGATCAGCGGAAAGTTCTGCTGCCGGTCGATCTCGGCCATGGCAGCCGCCATCGCGTTGGAGTCGTCGACCTGGTACAGCCGATAGGGCGTGCTCAAGCTTTTGAAGAACTGGTGCAGCGCCAGTTCCTCACCCAGGCCGTAGGCGCTTGCCGTCTCGGTGTTGAGGTTGGGCGAGTTGGGGCCGCTGCGCACGTAGATCCAGTAAAGGCCGATCTTCTCGCGCGCAAGGCCCGCGTGGATGCGCTGGCGCGTGGGCTCATCGAGCTGGGCGCCGCCGTCCGAGACGATCAGGATCACGCGGCTTCCCGAAAAGCTGCGGCCCTCGAATTCCTCGATGGCGGCCAGGAGCGCGACGCCCATGCGGGTTTCGGGCAGGCCGCGGCCGATGGCGCTGGCGGCGAGCGCGGCCTGCACGGTGTCGGTCTTCTGCGTGAAGGGCACGACAGCGATCGGCACCGTGCTGAAGGTCATGAAGGCAAAGCGGTTGTCCGGCCGCTTCGCGACGAAGTCGCTGAGCAGGTCGCGCACGACCTTGGCCTTGGGCTCCTGCGACATCCGGCCCGCCGTCTGCAGGCCGTTGGTGTGCACCGTCGCATCCATGCTGCTGCTGCGGTCCATCAGGATCAGGATCTCGGCGCCGCGCCCGGTGCGCTGCACCTGGGCGCCCGACTGGCCGGGGCCGGCGAGCCCGAGAACGGCCAGCGCCATCGCGCCGACCGCGAAGGCGCGCCAGAGAAAGCCGAGCGCACGGCCGACGCGGTCGGCCGGCAGCCAGGCGAGGTACGAGAAGGCCAGCGTGTCGCTGCGCCTGCGCAGCAGCGGCAGCAGCGCGAGGGGCAGCAGGACAAGCATCCAGGGCTGGGAGAAGTCGAAGCGCATGCTTTGCTCAGTGCCGGTGGCGCTTCTCCGCATCGCGCAGCGCCCGGCACAGCGGCTTGAGCGGGTACGAAGGATCGGCCGCGGCCGGGTCGGCGTCGGCCGCGAAGAAGCGCCGGGTGGATTCGCGATAGAAATCTTCGAGCCGCGGCTGCAGCGGACGCAGGTAGGGCGCCTCGGCCACCAGGCGCGGCACGCTGGCGCCGTGAACCACGCGCCCGGCGCTCGCGTTCAGTGCGCGATGCACGACGCGCCACGCCTGCGGGCTCGCCGGGTCGTCGATGCGCTTGAGTTCACGCCAGGCCTGCGCGAAGGGAAGGCGCCGTGCCTCGCTCGCATTGCGCCAGGCCCACCAGGCCAGCCAGGCCAGCAGCACGCCCGCCAGCGCGGCGAGCGAGAGCCGGAGTTGCCGCTCGATGGCATCGGTCGGAAGTGCGGCGACCGGGCGGTCGGGGCGCAGCGGCTGCAGATCGCCTTGGCCGAACGCCTCCGGCGGCGTCAGCGGCGCGATGCTGACCGGCCACGCGGGCAGCGCCAGCGTCGGGCCGGACACGGTGGCGAGGCTCAACGCCGGCAGCGCGATGGCGCTGAGCGCACGGGGTGCGTTGATGAGCTGGTAGTCGATCGCGAGCCAGCGTCGCCCCTGTGCATCGGTTTCGATCCGCGGCGACCTGCGCTCGAGCCACAGGTCGACCCGCGTGGCGGGCGGCAGGGCGCCTGGCTGGAGCGGGCGGCCCGCGTGCTCGAGCAGCACGCGCTGAGTCAGGACGTCGCCCAGCACATGGCCGAAGCTGCGCGGCTGTTCGGTGGTGGCGGCAACGGCGGCGGCGGCTGCGGGCGCGGCGGGTTCGGCGCTGGCTGCCGGACCGGCGATGCCGCCGAGCACCGCCGCCAGGATCGCCGCCCGGAGCGCCTTCATGCCGCCGTCTCCATGAAGTAGCGGGTGAGGGCTTCGGCGTCGAAGCGGCCGTGCAACTGAAAGGGCGGCATGCCGTGCGAGCCGAACAGTGCGTCGAGCTCGGCGCGCCGCGTCGCGACGGCATCGCGCCAGCGCGTGCGCAGCGACTCGCGCATCCACAGGCTGCGCCGCACGCCGGTTTCGGCATCGCTGAGCGCGACCAGCGCGCGCGAGGGCGGTGGCTCCGTTTCGGCGGGGTCCCAGGCCACCACCGGAACGACGCAGGCGGGCGCCAACTGGTCGAGCAGCTCGCCGAACCCTTCGAGCGGCCAGTGGAAATCGGAGGCGAGGAACACCAGGCCGCCGCGGCCGACCAGACGCTCGGTCGTGCGCCGCAGTCCTGCGAGCGCGCTGCCGTGCGGCACCGTGCCGGGCGGCGCGCCGCAGTCGCGCAAGGTGCGCGCCATGAGGCTGCCGTTGCCGCGGCTGTGGCGCGCAGGCACGAACAGGTCTTCGCGCTCGCGCTGGTCGAATGCCAGCAGGCCCACCGAGTCGCCGCTGCGGAATGCGCTGTAGCCCAGCGCCTCGGCGAGATCGGCCACCACGTCGAGCTTGCGCCGGTCGGCGCCGAAATGCATGGAGGCCGAGACATCCACCACCAGGTGCACCGGTATCGCGACGCGCAGCCGATGGATGCGCACCAGCCAGTCGCCGCGGCCGTCGCGAACGCTGGCGCGCAGGTCGATGCGCCGCGGATCGGGATGGTCGAAGAGGCGCCGGTGCGCTGCGAACTCCTGGCCGCTGCCCTGGCTCAGTCCGCGCTGCGAGCCCGGGCGCCAACCGCCGAAGCGGCGCGGCAGCTGGTAGTGGAATTCGTCGACGCGCTCCATCGCTGGTTCGGAGATTCAGGGCGCGGCGATCTTGTCCGTGATCCCGGCCACCAGCGCCTCCGACAGCTCGGCCCGGCGCAGCTCGTAGACCGGCGTGAAGAAGATGCGGTGCCCGAGCACCGAGGGCAGCACCGCAGCAAGGTCGGCCGGCTCCAGGTGCGTGCGCCCCTCGAGCCAGGCCACGGTGCGCGCGGCCCGCAGCAGCGCGCTCATGCCGCGGGGGCTGGCGCCGGCGAGGATCAGGCGGTCCATGTCCACGCCGTCGAGCCGGATGCCGAACTTCTGCGGCGTCTCGCTGGCTTCCCAGAGGTCGAGCACATAGCGCTCGATGGTCTCGCTGGCGCGCACCGTGCGCTGCACCTGCGCGCCGATGGCGTTGAGCCGGTCCCACGGCAGGATGGCGGACGCCACCTTGTCGATCAGGCCCTCGGTGTCGTGGAAGGCGGTGTCGAACACCAACGACTTGCGGATGTCGCGGTCCGAGGGCTTGGGCATGTTCAGCTCGAACATGAAACGGTCGCGCGCCGCCGAGGCCAGTTCGAAGGTCTCTTCCCGCTCGACCTTGTTGCGGTCGGCGAACACCGTCATGTGCGGAAAGCTGTACTCGCGGTCGAAGGCGGAGACCGTGCGCTCGGCCATGGCGCGCAGCAACAGCGACTGCACCTGCGGCCGGGCCCGGTTGATCTCGTTGAAGAAGAAGGTCACCAGGCGTTCGCCATGGCGCAGCAGCGGGCCCGGATCGATGCGCGGGCGGCCCTGTGCATCGACGTAGGTGTGATAGACCAGGTCGCCCGGCATCAGGTCGACCGTGCCTTCCACGCGCTCGAAGTCGCCGCCGATGGCGCGCGCAAAGGCGCGCAGCACGGTGGTCTTGCCGACGCCGACGTCGCCTTCGAGCAGCACGTGGCCGCGCGCGAACAGCGCGACGTTGATGAGCCGGATCGTCTGCGCCTGGCCGATCACCGCCTTGGCGACCTCGGATTCCACACGCAGCGCGAGCTGGCGCCAGTCTTCGAGTTGTTCCTGGGAGCCCATGGCCTTGTTTCCGCGGGCTCGCTATTTCGACTCGACCAGCTTCTTCAGGTTGCCGAGCCCGCTCTGGTAGACGCCGGTGACGGCCTTCAGCGCAGCCTCGTCGTTCTGCTCCGGCGGCGGGTTGTTGTTCGGATAGCCGCGATAGAAGGCGCCGCGCCACTCGACCACCGACTTGCCGCCGTCGGCGACCACCGAGAGGGTGGAGGTGTAGTTGGTCACCGGCAGCGCGCCGCCGTCCTTGGCGCGGTAGCTGTACTTCTTTTGCGCGTCGTCGTAGCTCTCGAGCGTCTCGACCAGCGTGCCGCCGCCCTTGAGCTTGAGGGTTCTCACCGAGCCGACGGTGTTGCCTTTGTCCGCGGGGCTTTCCGCCACGGCCGGGTGCCAGTCCTTGAGCCCGTTGAAGTTCCTGATCGCGGCCCAGACGGCATCGGGCGGCGCCTCGACGGTGATTTTTTCCGTCACCTTCTGGCGTGTCGGACCGTGGGCCAGGCTGGAGGCCGATGCGGCCAGCAGCAGGGAGGCGGCGAGGACAGGGAGGGCCCGCCGGCCGGGAGCGAATGTCGGCATGGGTGTTGTTCGATGGGTTGAGAGATGCATGGCTGCGAAGATGTTCAGGGCTCGAGCGGCGCGCCGATGAAGGCGCCGAAGCCGCGGCTGTTCTTGCCGGTGGCGATGGTCTGGCGCTTGCGTCCGCTCTCGGCGTCCAGCACCTGCACGTTGTCGTCCATCCAGTTCACGACGTAGACGCGGTCGGCGTGCGCGGCGATGCCCTCCGGATAGGCGAAGCCGGGAAGGGTGCGCAGCACCCGCAGCGAGACGGCATCGACCACGCTGACGCTGTCGTCGCGCTGGTTGGTCACGTACAGCAGCGCGCCGCCGTGCGCCAGCGCCGCCCCGTAAGGGGCCTTGCCGACCTTCACGGTCGCGACGACGGCCGGCCCGCGCGGGTCGCGCACGTCGATCACCGAGACGTCGTCGCTCTGCACGTTCAGCGCGTAGAGCCGCCGGCGGTGCGCGTCGTGGAGCAGCGCGAAGGGATGGCTGCCGACACGCACGCGCGCCAGCACCCGCCGCGCTGCCGTATCGACCACGGCCACGCTGTCGTCGTCGCGCTCGGCCACGAACACGGTGGCAGCGTCGCTGTGCGCGGCCACGCCGGCCGGCGCCCGGCCGACCGGGATCGAGGCCGGTGGCGCCGCCGCGCGGCTGCCGAGCGCGTCGAACACCAGCAGCCGGCTGCCGTACCAGTCCGCCACGTAGAGCTGCCGGCCGTCCGCCGAGATGTCGAGGCCCACCGGGCCGTCGCCCGCCGGCAGCGTGTCCACGACCTTCTGCTGGCGCATGTCGATGACCGAGATGGTCTTGCTGTCGGGATTGGACACGAAGGCGCGGCCGGCACGCCCGGACGCCACCACGCCGGCCGGAGAGCGGCCGACGGGAACCGTCGCCACCACCTGCTGCGAGGCGAGATCGATCACCGAGACGTCGTGGCTTCCCTGGTTGGTGATGTAGGCGAAGGGCGAGGCCCAGGCCGAACCGCCGAGCATCAAGGCCGCGACCCATCCATGGCGCAGGGGTGTTGCGGTGCCCGTCATGTCGCGCGCTTCCGGAGCGCCTTCAAGGCCCGTTGGCCGGGCCGATGAAGCAGCCCTTCTGCACCTTGGCCTGGAGCGCGCGGTAGCGCTTGATGTCGGCCTGCAGCTTTTCCGAGTCGCGGATGTAGCCGCCCCGTTCGCCGCCGATGGTGGTGGCCTTGCTCGCCGTGCTCAGCTGCACGTAATCCGCATACCTGATTTCCCTGGCGAGCGCGTCGAGCGCGCACGAGCACTTGCTGGTCATCTCGAAGTTGCTGGTGCCGGGATGCGCGGCGATGCATTCCTGCACGTAGAGCACGCGGTCCACGGTCGGAAAGTCGTTCACGGGCGCGCCGGCGGCGTGCACGGCCATGGGCAAGTTGAGCAGGCCGAGCAGGCACAGGATTCGGAGCGTGGTCGTCATTGGCATTCGCTGGAATTCGAGAGATGGCGCGTCAGCGCGCCGGCACCTGGGCACCGTCGATGAGAAGTTCCTCGACCACCAGGGGCTTGGCGATCAGGCCTTCGCCCGCGATCTGGGTCCGTATGCCGTAGACACCGCCCGGCACCGCGGCCGAGAGCAGGAAGCGGTAGCGCTTGTTCGCGAACTTTTCGTACTTCGGCCGGTTCGGATCGTCCAGGAAGGGGGCGAAGACGATCTCCTTGCCATTCACCATGCGCCCCCGGTAGCGCATCGTCGTGTCGCGTACTTCGGCGCCCTGGTAGATCGCCATGCGCAGGCGCTTGCGGAAATGATTCTCCGAGCCGCCCGTGAGCCGCTTCATCTGGCGCACATCGTGCTCGAGGAAGTAGAGGATGACGGGGTTGCCCTCGGCTGCCGGCACGTCGGGCACCTGCACCTTGTGCGCTCCGCTCAGGAATGCGCCCTTGGCATCGCAGCAGCCGCCTTCGGCCCTGGCGCTCAAGGCCACGGTGACGCGGTCGGTGAAGGCCTCTTCGAGGCTGCCCGTCCTGCTGAAGGTGTAGAGCAGCTGCGTGGGTGCCTGCAGCGCCTGCAGCTGCGGCGTCATGAACAGCAGCCGCTCCGCGGGCGAGAAGTCGGGCTTGTCTCCCTCGGCCTGCGAGGCAGGTGCCGAGGCGAGCAGGAGGCAGAGCGAAGCGGCGATGGCGAAGCGCATGGAACACCTGTTCAGTTGGTCGGCACCCCGAACGACGCGTCGACCAGCGGAACCCCGTATTCCTTGAGGATCGCCTGGATCTCGGGCGCCTTGGATTCGATCAGGCCCTCGACCTGCTGCTTCCATTCGCGTTCGCCGTAGCGCACGCCCATGGCCATCTGGTAGTCGAGCCGGATGCCCTTTTCGGACTTCAGCGGGATCACGACCAGCGCCGGGTTCTTGACGCGCTGCGCAAAGAATCCGGCGATCGGGCCCCACACCACGACGGCATCGAGCTTGCCGCCGGCCAGGTCCTTCTCGACGATCTCGCCGGGGTACTGGGCCGGGTCGGCGCTCATGAGCTTGTACGGAATCCCCTGTTCGAGCAGGCCGTGCCGGCTGAGCCATTGCGAGGCCGGCGAGCGGTCGTAGATGCCGATGCGCAGCGACTTCAGCTTGGCCGGGTCGAGCTTGAGGAAATCCTCCGCCGAGGCGACCTGGTCCAGTCCCTTGCCCTTCGGGAAGACCAGCGCATAGGTCGAGCGGTAGTACGGCTTGGTGACGGAGACCTCGTCGAGGCCGACGGGCACGCCCATCACGATGTCGCAGGGATAGTCCTGTCCCGGCAGCTTGAAGCGCAGCGTGTTGCGGAAGAAGGCCATCCGCTGCGGGAACGAGTAATAGGTGACGG
This sequence comes from Variovorax stachyos, assembly GCF_051400855.1. Taxonomy (NCBI): domain Bacteria; kingdom Pseudomonadati; phylum Pseudomonadota; class Betaproteobacteria; order Burkholderiales; family Comamonadaceae; genus Variovorax; species Variovorax stachyos. The sequence continues at coordinate 24,345 of NZ_JBLFFN010000029.1, forward strand.
GGAGGCCGAGCGCCTTGCCGAACAGCTCGGCGATGCGGTTCTCGATGCCCTCTCCCTTGGTGTTGGAGAAGGGCATGTTGTTCGGGTCCTGGCACACGCGAAGCGCCTTGCGCGGGGGCGTGTCCTGGGCGTGGGCAGGAAACAAGGCGAAACAGCATGCCGCGCCAAGGATGCCCGCGACGCCCGCCCGCAGCCGGGCACCGAGGTGCCGGCGGCTGCCAGCGGGCTGGGCGACGGTCATTTGTCTTCTTCCACTCTGGCGCGCGTGATCGCGCCGTCGGAGCGGCCCTTGAGATAGGCGTAGAGCTGGTTGATGTTGTCCATCACCATGGCGTTGTTGCCGAAGCTCTGCATGCCCTTGTCGAGCTTTCCGTCGCGCACGATCTTGATGAACTCTTCCTTCTTCAGCGTCTTCATGCTGGCGATCAGCGAAGGGCCGACCATGCCTTCCTGGTTGGGGCCGTGGCAGCGATCGCAGGCGGCGGAGCGCCAGGCGCGAAATCCCTTCATGGTTTCCGGGTCTACCTTGTAGCCCTCCTTCACCTTGTAGGGCGCCGGGTCGGTCGCGCCGACAGCCACGGTGCAGGTCACGCCCGCAATCAGAAGAAGGGAAGGCAGCAACGTTGACGAACGAAATTTCATGGCTCCTGGGTCTCCGATATCTTTTGGGGAAGTAGAGGGGAGAGCGCTCTCGTGAGCGCTCTCCCGGCAGGCATGGCGCGCGCTGCTGACTGCGGGTCAGTTGCCTGCCGCCTTGCCTGCCGCCGCGCCCGGCAGTGTGAACACGGTCAGAGACCCGCCGAGCTCGGTGTACTGGCTCAGTTCCTTGTAGCCGCCCACGGCGCCGAGGCCTTCGGTGCTCTTCTCCGGATCGATGCCGGCTGCCATGCCGATGCCGGCCCAGCCGCCGATGCCCGACAGGACGCCGAGGTACTGCTTGCCCTTGTGCTCATAGGTGAACACGTTGCCGATGATGCCGGACGGCGTCTTGAACTTGAAGAGCTCCTTGGTGATGTCCTTGGCATCGACGCACTTGAGGTAGCCCTCCAGCGTGCCGTAGCAGGAGATCCCGCCGGCGGTGTTCAGCGAGCCGCTCCACACCGAGAACTTCTCGGGCTTGCTCTGCACGATCTTGCCGGTGCCCGCGTCCCAGGTGATGTAGTTGCCCATGCCGCCATGGCTGCCCGGCGTCGGATACATCGAGAGGGTGGCGCCGACGTACGGCTGGCCGGCGGTGTACTCGACCTTGAACGGCTCGTAGTCCATGCAGACGTGGTTGGTCGGCACGTAGAAGAGCTTGGTGTTGGGGTCGTAGGAAGCCGGTTGCTGGTCCTTGCTGCCCAGCGCTGCCGGGCAGATGCCCTTGGTGTTGACGTCCGGGCCGTTCTTGGCCGTGGAGTACTTGGCGACCACCTGCGGCCGGCCGGTCTTCATGTCGACGTGCGTGGCCCAGTTCACCTTGGGGTCGAACTTCTCGGCCACCAGCAGCGCGCCGGTCACCCGGTCCAGCGTGTAGGCGAAGCCGTTGCGGTCGAAGTGCACCAGCGCCTTGGTCGGCTTGCCCTTGACGTTGATGTCCGCCAGGATCATCTCGTTGATGCCGTCGAAGTCCCATTCGTCGAACGGCGTCATCTGGTAGACCCAGTTGACCTTGCCGGTGTCCACGTCGCGCGAGAAGATGCTCATCGACCACTTGTTGTCGCCGGGGCGCTGCGAGGGGTTCCAGGTCGACGGATTGCCGGTGCCGTAGTACACGGAATTGGTGGCCTTGTCGTAGCTGTACCAGCCCCAGGTGGTGCCGCCGCCGATCTTCCACTGGTCGCCCTGCCAGGTCTTCAGCGACGAGTCCTTGCCGACCGGCGCGAGCTTGCCGTCGGTCCAGGTCATGGTCTTCGCCGGGTCCATCAGCATCTCTTCGTCGGGCCCGGTGCTGAAGCCCTTCCAGGCCAGCTTGCCGTCCGAGACGTTGTAGGCGGCCAGGAAGCCGCGCACGCCGAACTCGCCGCCGCTGATGCCGGTGATCACCTTGTCCTTGAAGACGTGCGGCGCATTGGTGTTGGTGGCGCCGACCTTCGGGTCGCCGTTCTTCACCGTCCACACCACCTTGCCGGTCTTGGCGTCGAGCGCGACCAGCGTGGTGTCGGCCTGCTGCAGGAAGACCTTGCCCTCGGCATAGGCGAGGCCGCGGTTCACCGTGTCGCAGCACATCACCGCGATCACCGACTGGTCCTGCTTCGGCTCGTACTTCCACAGGATCTTCTGCGTGTCGATGTCGAGTGCGTACACCTTGTTCGGGAACGGCGAGTGCAGGTACATCGTGCCGTCGACCACCAGGGGCGAGCCCTCGTGGCCGCGCAGCACGCCGGTGGAGAAGGTCCATGCGACCTGCATCTTGCCGACGTTGCTCTTGGTGATCTGGTTCAGCTTGCTGTAGCGCTGGTTGAACATGTCACCTGCCTGCATCGCCCAGTTCTTCGAGTTCGCGACGTTCTTCTCGACGTCGGCATTGGCAAACGCCAGGGCCGGAAGAGCCAGCATCGCGACGCCGACGTGCCGTACGAGACGGCCGGCGATCTGCCTGGAAAATTTCATAAATGTCTCCTCACATTTGACAGTGGGTATCGAACACGAATTGGCAGCAGCCCATCGGATCTATTCGACCGACTTGGCGAAGGCTGCGGACCGCAACATCCATGCCCACCCTTGCCGCCGTGCACTCGCCGGGCCTGCCGGTGCGGCGGGACTGCGATGGCGCGCTTGTCTCGTCGTCGGGAGGCTGTTTTGAAGACTGCAGCGAGCCCCTCGGACCTAGGGGAAATCCCGAGCATTTGCTGCTCCTGGCCGCGCCGCAGGTCACGCGCTGCAGCGGCGTTGCGCCGGGTGCGCGTCCAAATTTGGCGCAAAGTGTCTCGCGCCAAATACGGATGACGATGGGGCATGGCATGCACAGGCGCCTGCATGCGCAAACGTGTAGGACGAAATCCTGTGAAGACACCGCGACGCTTCGAGGCACAGAATTTGCGGATTGAATGTGAACGCCACATGCCCTCGACCCCTGAGACTCCGACAGCTCCACATGCACCTTCGGCCTCCATGCTGCGAACCATCGACTTAACCAAGCGCTATGGCACGCGCACGGCCCTGCGGTCCTTGTCCTTGCGCGTGCCCGCGGGCCAGTTCGTCGCACTGCTGGGGCCCAACGGCGCCGGCAAGTCGACGCTGTTCCAGGTGCTGACCGGCATGTTCGCGGCCGACGAAGGCGAGGTCGAGGTGGCCGGCCATTCGCTGCGGCATGCCGCGACCGCGGCGCTCCGGCACATCGGCGTCGTGTTCCAGCAGATGTCGCTCGACCTCGACCTCAGCATCCGGCGCAACCTGCTGTTCCAGGCCGACCTGCACGGCCTGCCTCGGCGGCTGGCGCAGGAGCGCATCGCCTTCGCCTGCGAGCGCCTGAACATCGATGCCGACCTCGACCGGAAAGTGCGCGAGCTGTCGGGTGGGAACCGGCGCAAGGTCGAGCTCGCGCGCGCGGGACTGCATCGCCCGGGCGTGCTGCTGATGGACGAAGCCACGGTCGGGCTGGACCCGAAGTCCCGCCAGGACCTGTTGGCCGCCTTGCGCGCGGACGTTCGCGAGCGCGGGGTGTGCGTGCTGTGGGCAACCCACCGGGTCGACGAGGCCGAGCAGGCGGACCGCGTGCTCGTGCTGCACAAGGGATCGCTGCTGGCGGACGGCACGCCGGCGCAGGTGAGCCGCGAACTCGGCGGCGACACGCTGGAGGAGGGCTTTATCGCACGTACCCGCTGAATCCGAGAACCGAATAACAAGAGGTAGAGACATTCATGAACATGCAAAGACATCTGCTTTCGATTCCGGCTGGGCTGCTTCGGGCCGCCGCCGTCGCTCTGGCCCTTGCGGCAGCGAGCCAGGGCGCGCTGGCGCAGGGCGTGGCCTACGTCTCCAGCGAGAAGGACAACGCGCTGACCATGATCGACCTGGGAACGCTTGCCGTCAAAGGCACGATCCCGACCTGCAAGCGCGCGCGCCATCTCCAGCTGACGCCCGAGCGCCAGGTGATGGTTGCCTGCACCGACTCGAACGAGGCCGACCTGATCGACCCTGCCAGCGGCAAGTCGGTACGGCGCATTCCCCTCGGCGACGAACCCGAGGCCTTCGACCTGTCGCCGGACGGCAAGGTCATCTATGTCTCGAACGAGGATGCCGGCGAGGCCAGCTTCATCGACGCGACCAGCGGCAAGAAGCTGCGCTCGGTCAAGGTGGGCGCGGAGCCGGAAGGCGTCAAGGTGAGCGCCGACGGCAAGACCCTGTACGTCACCTCGGAGGTGGCCAGCCTGATTCACGTGATCGACACCGCCACCGGCAAGGTCACCAAGAATATCCGGGTCGGCAAGCGCCCGCGCCGCATGGCGATCACGCCCGACGGCAAGGAGCTGTGGGTCACCAACGAGCTGGGCGCCAGCGTCAGCATCGTCTCGACCGCCACGCACGAGGTGGTCGACACCGTGAAGTTCGAGCTCAAGGGCGCGCGCGCCGAGGACATCACGCCGGTCGGCATCCAGATGACCCGGGACGGCCGGCGCGCCTTCGTCGGAATGGGGCGTGCCAACCACGTCGCCTTCATCGACGTGGCGAGCCGGAAGGTGGGCCCGCTGGTGCTGGTCGGCAAGCGTGCCTGGAACGTCACGCTGGACAAGGCGGAAGCGCGCCTGTACGTGGTGAACGGGCTGAGCGACGATGTGACGGTGGTGGACGTGGCCGGCGCCAAGGCCGTCAAGAGCATTCCGGTCGGACGCGTGCCCTATGGACTCGTGATCGTGGAATGAGGAAGCGCACACCGGTTTTCCTGCTTTCGCTTGCTGGGTTGGCGGCGGTGCTGGCCGCAGCTGCACCGGCGGACGCGGCGGTGCTCAAGGCCACCTTGATCACGCCCGCGGACGACCCGCGCATGGAGCGTTCGCGCCTCGAGCGCGCCTACCTCGGCCATCCGGGCGGCCCGGTCGCGGACGGCCTGGAGCTGGCCGTCGAAGAGGCCAGGTTCGAGCTGGAAGCCGCGGGCGCCGAGGTGGCGCTGGCCAGCGCGCCGGCCGCGTCGATCGATGCGGCCCGCGCGGCAGCGGTGGCGGCCGAGAAGAACGGCGCGGCGGTGCTCGTGACCGATCTGCCTGCCGAATGGACGCTGGCGGTCGCCGATGCGGTGAAGCTGCCGGTGCTGAACCTGGGCGACGCATCGGACCGCTTGCGCCAGCAGGACTGCCGCGCGCGCCTGTTCCATCTGATTCCGAGCGAGCGCATGCGCAGCGACGCGCTGGCCCAGACGCTGGTGTCCCGCAAATGGAGCAAGGTGCTCCTGCTGGTGGGCGCAAGCGCGCAGGATGCCTCGCGCTCGGCGACCGCGCAGGCGTCGATCAAGCGCTACGGGCTGCAGCTCGTGGGCAGCAAGCCGTTCAAGCTGTCGGCCGACCCGCGCGAGCGCGACCTGGCCAACCCGCTGCTCTTGACGGCCGGCAGCAACTACGACGCGGTGTGGGTGGTCGACAGCGACGGCGAGTTCGCCCGCACGCTGCCCTACCGCACCGTGCTGCCGCGGCCGGTCGTGGGCGACGGCGGCCTGGTGGCGCTGGCCTGGCATGCGCAGTTCGAGCGCTACGGCGCGCCGCAGGTGTCGCGGCGCTTCGCGAAGGCGGCCAAGCGGCCGATGACGGCGCACGACTGGGCGGCGTGGATGGCCGGCAAGACGCTGACGGCGGCGGCCATCGCCTCGCCCGCGGGGCCGAACGCGGCCTGGGCGCAGGCCTTGTCCAAGAGCACCATCGACGGCTCCAAGGGGACGGGCCTGAGCTTCCGCGCCTGGGATGGCCAGCTGCGCCAGCCGATGCTGCTCACCGACGGGCAGGGCGTGATCTCGCAGGCGCCGGCCGAAGGCGTGCTGCATCCGCGCAACGTGCTCGACACGCTGGGCGCGGATTCACCGGAGAAGCTATGTCCGAACGCGCGCTGAAAAGCACCCCGGAGAGCGCCACGGCTGAATCGGGCGCTCGGCATGGGCTGGGCCACGCCTTGCAGGCGATGCGCGCCATCATGCTGCGCGAGCTCTACAAGTTCTCGCAGCAGACCGGGCGCCTGGTGTCGGCCCTGGTTCGGCCGCTGCTGTGGCTGGCCGTGTTCGCCGCGGGTTTCCGCAACGTCTTCGGGGTTGCGATCGTCGAGCCCTACGACACCTATATCCCGTACGACGTCTACATCGTGCCCGGGCTGGTCGGCATGGTGCTGCTGTTCAACGGCATGCAGTCCTCGCTCGCGATGGTCTACGACCGGGAGATGGGCCTGATGCGCCTCCTGCTCACCGCCCCGCTGCCGCGGCCCTGGCTGCTGTTCTCCAAGCTGTGCGCCACGGCGCTGCTCTCGGTGCTGCAGGCGCTGGCGTTCGTGGTCGTGGCGGCGCTGATCGGCACCGAGCTGCCGCTGCTGTCGCTCGGCGGGCTGCATGCGCTGGTGGCGCTGGCGGCGGGCGCGCTCATGCTGGGGGCGCTTGGGCTGCTGCTGTCGGTACACATCAAGCAGCTGGAGAACTTCGCGGGGACGATGAACTTCGTGATCTTTCCGATGTACTTCCTGTCTACCGCGCTTTATCCGCTGTGGAAGCTGCAGGAGTCGGGGGCGGAATGGGTGTACCAGCTGGCGCGCTTCAATCCTTTTACGTATGCGGTGGAGTGGATTCGGTTTGCGGTGTACGGGAAGGATCCGGGGGTGGCGCCTTATGTGGTGCTGGGGTGCCTGGTGGTGTTCTTTGGGTTGGCTTGTTGGGGGTATGACCCGCAGCGGGGGTTTGGGGGGTTGACTAAGAGGGGAGGGGGGGCGTGAGACCTCGTTTTATTGGTTTCGTACGGTGCGCTTTTGTTGAGGCAGGAGCCGGGAATTCGCCCCGGCGGGCGAGTTACTTTCTTTGTCTCGCCAAAGAAAGTAACCAAAGAAAGGCGACCCCACTGCGCGTGACCCTCCGCTTCGCTACGGGCAACCTGCGGTGCTCGCTTCAGGCGGGGTCCGCGCAAACTCGCTTCGCTCAAACACGCGCGGCCCTTTTTCCGCCTGAAGCTGCGCTCCTCGGCACGCGCAGAGGGGATTGGGGGACGGTCGGGCCATTGCTTCGCTCGGCCGCCAGAGGCCTCGCTGCGCAAGGCCTGGAACAGGTGCATGCCTATGCGGACGAACGTGAGCATGAGCATGGCTACGAGCACGAGCACGAGCATGGCTACGAGCACGAGCACGAGCACGAGCACGAGCACGAGCACGAGCACGAGCATGTGCCTGTGCCTGTGCCTGTGCCTGTGCCTGTGCGTGTGCGCAAGAGTCAACGTGAGCGAGGACCCAGGGGCCAAACCGACCTGCACACCACACAAGGACGCGCCACGGCGCGTTGGAGTTCAGATCCCCTCTGCGCGTGCCGAGGAGCGGAGCTTTTCGCGGAAAAAGGGCCGCGCGTGTTTGAGCCGAAGGCGAGTTTGCGCGGACCCCGCGAAAAGCGAGCACCGCAGGTTGCCCGTAGCGAAGCGGAGGGACACGCGCAGTGGGGTCGCCTTTCTTTGGTTACTTTCTTTGGCGAGACAAAGAAAGTGACTCGCCCGCCGGGGCGAAATCCCGGCTCCTGCCTCAACCCAGGCGCACCGCCAAAGCAGAGCAAATGAGCCCGCACGACCGCCCTAATCGACGCCGCTTGCTGCAGCACGCAGGCGCGCTGGCGCTGAGTGCACTGCCACTGCAAGCAATGGCTTCCTCCGACACCTTCCCCTCCCGCGCCGTCACCCTCTGGGTCCCCTGGCCCGCCGGCGGCGCCACGGACATCTCGCTGCGCCTGCTTGCCGAACTGGCTTCCGTCTCCCTGGGCCAGCCCGTACTGACCGAGAACCGCGGCGGCGCAGGCGGCACGCTCGCCATGCCCGTGCTGCAGCAGGCGCGCCCCGACGGCTACACCATCGCCCAGATGCCGCAGACGGTCTTCCGCACGCCGCACACGCAGAAGGTGCTGTGGGACCCGATCCGCGACGTGACGCCGATCCTGCAGGTGTCCAGCGTCACCTTCGGCGTGCTGGTCGCGGCCGGCAGTCCGGTGCGTTCGCTCGACGACCTGTTCGCGTACGCACGCGCGCATCCCGGCGAGCTGACGATCGCCACCAACGGCGTCGGCACCACGCCGCACATGGTGCTGGAGGAGCTGTTCACCGCGCGCGGGCTGCGCTACATCCATGTGCCGTACAAGGGCACGGCCGAACAGTTGAACGCGATCGCCGGCGGGCAGGTGATGGCCGGCGTCAACTCGACCGGCTTCGGCCCGGCGGTGGATTCGGGCACGCTGCGGCTGCTGGTGACCTTCAGCGCCGAGCGCTCCAGGCGCTGGCCCGGCGTGCCGGTGCTGCGCGAGCTGGGCTTCGACATCGTCGCCACCTCGCCCTTCGGCCTGGCGGGGCCGCGCGGGCTGCGGCGCGGCGTGGTCACGGTGCTGCACGACGCCTTCAAGAAGGCCATGTTCGACCAGCGGTTCAAGGACGAGCTGGCGAAGTACGACCAGGAGGTCGACTACCTCGGGCCGGAGGCGTACGCGCAGTCGTGCCGGGAGATCTTCGCGCAGGAGCGCGCCATGGTGGAGCGGCTGGGCCTTGCACGCACCGGGAGCTGAAAGGCAATTGCTCCGATGAGCCGACCGGGACCGAAGACGCAGCGGCCACTTCGGCGGCATGCGCTGCTCGATCACACGGCGAGTTGGAAGCTGCCGCGCGCGGCATGGGTCGGCGCACGTCTGCAGCTTGGCGCCTGACGCGCTCAGGTGCGCGCCGCGCTTCGCTTGCGTACAGTTTTTCGCGCAGGCTTGCGCGCCGGCGGCAGATGGCCGAGCTGATGCTGGATCTGCGCCTGGCCGTGTGCGCGAAGGTAGTCCTCGAAGGCCAGCGCGACCTGCGGCAGCTGGCGCGACGCGAGGTGCATGACGTACCAGTCACGCACGATCGGATTGCCCGGCACCGGCAGCAGCCCGAGCAGGCCCGCGTTCATCTCGAGCACGCAGGTGTGCATCGACAGGAAGGCAATGCCGAAGCCCGCGGCGCACATCTGCTTGATGGCCTCGTTGCTCGACAGCTCGGAGCCGATGCGCAGGGGCAGCCCGTTGTCCTTGAAGAAGCGCTCGACCGTGGTGCGCGTGCCCGAGCCGCGCTCGCGCACCAGCATGCGCGTCTCCGAGAGGAGCGCGAGGCTGGGCTTGGCCGTCGACATCAGCGGATGTCCGGGCGCCGCGAGAAAGGCCATGGGGTGCTTGGCGAAGGCGCTTGAATCCGTCTTCAGCTCGGCGGGCGGGCGGCCCATGATCGCGACGTCGATCTCCTGGCCCGCGAGCATGCGCACGATCTCGTCGCGGTTGCCGACCTGCAGCTTGACCTTGACCTTCGGATGCTCCTTGGCGAAGTTCACCAGCATCGGCGGCAGCAGGTACTCGGCCGTCGTGATGGCGCCCACCCGCAGCGTTCCGGAGAAGACGCCCTGCAGCGTGGCCATTTCTTCGCCGGCCTCGCGCCACAGGTCGAGGATGCGCCCCGCGTAGGCGGCCAGCAGCTCCCCGGCCTCGGTCAGCCGGATGCCCCGGCCGGTGCGCTGCAGGAGTGGCGTGCCGGCCGATTCTTCGAGAGTGCCGATCTGGATGGATACCGCGGGCTGCGTGAGGTGCATCTCGTCGGCCGCCAGCGACACGCTGCCGAGCCGGGCCACTGCATGGAAGGTGGCGAGCTGGCGAAAGCTCGCGTGCTTGGTAAGGGGCATCGAACGATATTAGGTTTGCGACATGTCAATGTCAAAAGATTTAATTTTTACTAATCGTTCGCGCGGCCTACATTCTCCTCACCGACAGCACGAATCCATTCATCTCGAGAGGCGAACCCCATGGGCAACATGAACGAAGCGATCCAGATCACCGACGCGAAGAAGCGCTATTCGGCCGGCGTGCTGAAGTACGCGCAGATGGGCTACTGGAACGGCGACTACCAGCCCAAGGACACCGACATCCTGGCGCTGTTCCGCATCACGCCGCAGGAAGGGGTGGACGCCATCGAGGCCGCGGCGGCGGTGGCCGGCGAATCGTCCACGGCGACCTGGACGGTGGTGTGGACCGACCGGCTCACCGCCTGCGACATGTACCGCGCCAAGGCCTACAAGGTGGAACCGGTGCCGAACAACCCGGGCCAGTACTTCTGCTACGTGGCCTACGACCTGTCGCTGTTCGAGGAGGGCTCGATCACCAACGTGACGGCCTCGATCATCGGCAACGTCTTCAGCTTCAAGCCGCTGAAGGCCGCGCGGCTGGAGGACATGAAGTTTCCGGTGGCCTACGTCAAGACCTTCGCCGGGCCGCCGACCGGCATCGTGGTGGAGCGCGAGCGGCTCGACAAGTTCGGGCGGCCCCTGCTGGGCGCCACGACCAAGCCGAAGCTGGGCCTGTCAGGGCGCAACTACGGGCGGGTGGTGTACGAGGGCCTGCGCGGCGGGCTGGACTTCATGAAGGACGACGAGAACATCAACTCGCAGCCTTTCATGCACTGGCGTGACCGCTTCCTGTTCGTGATGGACGCGGTGAACAAGGCGAGCGCCGCCACCGGCGAGGTCAAGGGCAGCTACCTGAACGTCACGGCCGGCACGATGGAAGAGATGTACCGCCGGGCGCAGTTCGCCAAGGAGCTCGGCTCGGTGATCGTGATGGTGGACCTGGTGATCGGCTACACCGCCATCCAGTCGATGAGCAACTGGTGCCGCCAGAACGACATGATCCTGCACCTGCACCGTGCCGGCCACGGCACCTACACGCGGCAGAAGAACCACGGCGTGAGCTTCCGCGTGATCGCCAAGTGGATGCGCATGGCGGGCGTGGACCACATCCACGCGGGTACCGCCGTCGGCAAGCTCGAGGGCGACCCGATGACGGTGCAGGGCTACTACAACGTGTGCCGCGACACGCACACCAAGGTGGACCTGCCGCGCGGCATCTATTTCGACCAGGACTGGGGTGCGCTGCGCAAGGTGATGCCGGTGGCCTCGGGCGGCATCCACGCCGGCCAGATGCACCAGCTGCTGGACCTCTTCGGCGACGACGTGGTGCTGCAGTTCGGCGGCGGGACCATCGGGCATCCGCAAGGCATACAGGCAGGGGCCACCGCCAACCGCGTGGCGCTCGAGGCCATGGTGCTGGCGCGCAACGAGGGCCGCGACATCGCCAACGAGGGGCCGCAGATCCTGCGCGACGCGGCCAGGTGGTGCACGCCTTTGGCGGCCGCGCTCGACACCTGGGGCGAGATCACCTTCAACTACGCGTCCACCGACACGTCCGACTACGTGCCGACGCCGTCGGTGGCCTGAACCCTTCACCAGGAGAGACAGACATGCGAATCACGCAAGGCACCTTTTCGTTCCTGCCCGACCTGAGCGACGAGCAGATCAAGCGCCAGGTCGAGTATTGCCTCGACAAGGGCTGGGCGATCGGGATCGAGTACACCGACGACCCGCACCCGCGCAACACCTTCTGGGAGATGTTCGGCAATCCGATGTTCGACATCCAGGATGCGGCCGGCGTGATGCTCGAGCTGGCGGCCTGCCGCAAGACATTCGCGCAGCAGTACATCCGCGTGACCGCCTTCGACTCGACGCACGGCACCGAGTCGGTGGTGATGTCCTTCATCGTCAACCGGCCGGCCAACGAGCCGGGCTTCCGCCTGATCCGCACCGAGGAGCCGGGCCGCACCATCCGCTACAGCATCGAGAGCTACGCCGTCCAGGCGCGGCCCGAAGGCGCGCGGTACTGAGCCCAAGCCCGACGCGAGCACCCGCATGGATACCGCCCAGCCCGCCGATACCGATGCCGCCACCGCGCCGAGGCAGCTCTTCGAGTCCTCGGGCGTGAAGGCCCTGCTCGACCAGCTCGATGCCGAACTGGTCGGCCTGGCGCCGGTGAAAGGCCGCATCCGCGACATCGCCGCGCTGCTGCTGATCGACAAGCTGCGCCAGGCGCAGGGGCTGCAATCGCAGCCGCCTTCGCTGCACATGTCCTTCACCGGCAATCCGGGCACCGGCAAGACCACGGTGGCGATGCGCATGGCCGAGGTGCTCAAGCAGCTGGGCTATGTTCGCAAGGGGCACCTGGTGGCGGTGACGCGCGACGACCTGGTCGGCCAGTTCATCGGCCACACGGCGCCCAAGACGCGCGAAGTGATCAAGAAGGCGATGGGCGGCGTGCTGTTCATCGACGAGGCCTACTACCTGTACCGGCCGGAGAACGAACGCGATTACGGGCAGGAATCGATCGAGATCCTGCTGCAGGTGATGGAGAACCAGCGTGACGACCTGGTGGTGATCCTCGCGGGCTACAAGGACCGCATGGAGACCTTCTTCGGCAGCAATCCGGGGATGGCCTCGCGCATCGCGCACCACATCGATTTCCCCGACTACAGCGAGGCCGAGCTGATGCAGATCGCGCAGCTGATGCTCGCGCGGCTGAACTACAGCTTCGACGACGGCGCGGCGTCGACCTTCGCGCGCTACGTGAGCCTGCGCCGGCGGCAGCCGCACTTCGCCAACGCGCGATCGGTGCGCAATGCGCTGGACCGCATCCGGCTGCGCCACGCCACGCGGCTGTTCGGCAGCGAAGAGGCCCTGACGCGCGAACAGCTCTGCACGCTGCAGGCGCAGGACATCCTGGCGAGCCGCGTTTTCGATGCGCGGCCGGGCGCTGCAACGGCGCAGGGAGCGCACGCATGAGCATAGAAGCGCTCGTGTTCGACGTCGACGGCACCCTGGCCGATACGGAGGAGGTGCATCGCCGCGCCTTCAACCTGGCCTTCGAGGAGCTCGGGCTGGACTGGCGCTGGGAACGCGCCGAATACAGGCGCTTGCTCGCGGTCACGGGCGGCAAGGAGCGGCTGGGGGCCTACATCGACGGCCTGGCCCTGAGCGCCTCCGAGAAGAAGCGCCTGCACGAGCGGGTGCCGGCGCTCCATGCTGCGAAGACGCGCCACTACACCGCGATCGCGCTGGAGGGCGGCCTCACGCTGCGTCCCGGCGTGGCGCGCCTGCTCGACGAGGCGATCGGCGCCGGCCTGCGCCTGGCGATCGCCAGCACCACGACCGCGGTGAACATCGACGCCCTGCTGCAGGCGACGCTGGGTCCGGGCGGCCTGTCGATGTTCGACGTGATCGCCTGCGGCGACCAGGTGCGCGCGAAGAAGCCCGCGCCCGACATCTACCGGCTGGCGCTCGACACCATGGGCGTGGCGCCGGAGCGGGCGATCGCCGTCGAGGACTCGGCGAACGGACTGCGCTCGGCGCTCGCTGCCGGCCTGTGGACCCTCGTCACGCCCACCTTCTGGACCGAAGGCGGCGACTTCAGCGGCGCCGGCCTGGTCCTGCCGAGCCTGGGCGACCGCGAGCAGCCGCTCGAGGGCGAGCCGGGCGAGCGCCTGCAGGGGGCCGCCTGGCTCGGCGTCGACGAGCTCACGCGCCTCGCAACTTCGGTGCCGCCCATGAACGCCGTGCAGGCGCTTTACCGAGGGAAATGAGATGCAGGAGAAGACCATGCGGATCGCACCGAGCCTGCTCTCTGCCGACTTCGCGCGCCTGGGCGACGAGGTGAGCGCAGTCATCGAGGCCGGCGCAGACCTGATCCATTTTGATGTGATGGACAACCACTATGTACCGAATCTGACAGTCGGCCCGCTGGTCTGCCGGGCCATCAAGCCCTACGCCACGGTGCCGATCGACGTGCACCTGATGGTCAAGCCGGTCGATGCCCTGGTCCCGATGTTCGCGGAAGCCGGCGCCTCGATCATCTCGTTCCATCCCGAAGCCAGCGAACACGTGGACCGGACCATCCGGCTGATCCGCTCGAGCGGCTGCAAGGCCGGGCTGGTGCTGAACCCGGCCACGCCGCTGCAGGTGCTCGACCATGTGCTGGACCAGCTCGACCTGGTGCTGCTGATGTCGGTCAACCCCGGCTTCGGGGGGCAGAGCTTCATCGACAGCGTGCTGCCGAAGATCGAGGCGGCGCGCCGCCGCATCGACGCCAGCGGGCGCGACATCTGGCTGGAGGTCGACGGCGGCGTGAAAGCCGACAACGCCCAGCGCATCGGCGCCGCGGGCGCCGACACGCTGGTGGCGGGCTCGGCGGTGTTCGCCGGCGGCCGCTACCGCGAGGCCATCCAGGCCATCCGCACCCTGGCCCTGGCGGGGCGCGCGGCATGAAGGACCTGCGCGCCATCGAGGCCATTGCCTTCGACCTCGACGGCACGCTGGTCGACAGCGCACCCGACATCCGGTGTGCCTTGAATGCGGCGCTCGAAGAGGCGGGCCTCGCACACTTCGACCTGGACACCGTGCGCGCATGGATCGGCGACGGCCCCGACGCGCTGATTGCGCACGCCTTGTGCTGGCACGGCATCGACGCCGACGAATCAATGCAAGCGCGCCTGCGCAAGGCCTTCGACGCGTACACGCTGGCCGCGCCCCTGCAATCCGGCGGCGTCTTCCACGGCATCGCCGAACTCGTCGCCGGCCTGGCCGGGAGCCTGCCGATGGTGGTGGTCACCAACAAGCCGACGGCCCTGGCACGCGCCGTGCTGGGTGCAGCCGGACTGCTGCGTTTTCTGAGCGGGGTCCATGGCGCCGACGCCGCCGACCAGCGCAAGCCCGCGCCTTACCTGCTGCTGGCCGCGGCGCATCGGCTCGGCGTGGCGCCTGCCCGCCTGCTGATGGTCGGCGACGCGCCGCCCGACCTGTACGCGGCGCAGGCGGCCGGTTGTCCGGCCGCGCTGGTGGCATGGGGCTATGGCGGGCACGCGATCGCGAAGGCATTGCCGCCGCGGGCGTGGCGCGTCGAGACGCCGCAGCAATTGCTGCTGAGGGCACTCGAGTCGCGCGCCGTGCGCAGCGAAGAAACGAATCACTAGAACCAGGAGATCGACATGCCAATCGCAGGCAAGGCCACGCTGACCCAGTACATCATCGAGGAACGCCGCCGGCACCCGGGTGCCACGGGCGCGCTCAACGCCGTCATCACCGACGTTTCGCTCGCCTGCAAGGCGATCTCGCGCAAGGTCGCGCTGGGCGCGCTCGGGGACATGCTCGGCAGCGCCAGCAGCCGCAACGTGCAGGGCGAGGAGCAGAAGACGCTCGACATCGTGAGCAACGACATGTTCCTGCGCGCCAACGAGTGGGGCGGCCACGTGGCGGGAATGGTGTCCGAGGAGATGGAGGCGCCCTATCTGCCGCCGCAGCAGCAGCCTCGCGGCAAGTACCTGCTGCTGTTCGATCCGCTGGACGGCTCGTCCAACACCGACGTGAACGTGGCGGTCGGCAGCATCTTCTCGATCCTGCGCGCGCCCACGCCCGAGCGCGACGCCAGGCCGGAGGACTTCCTGCAGCCCGGCACCGAGCAGGTCGGCGCCGGCTACGCGATCTACGGCCCCTCGACGATGCTCGTGCTGACGCTGGGCAACGGCACGCACGCCTTCACGCTCGATCCGCAATTGGGCGAATGGGTGCTGAGCCATCCGAACCTGCGCATTCCCGCGCGGACCCGCGAGTTCGCCATCAATGCGTCGAACAGCCGCTTCTGGGAGCCGGCGGTGAAGCGCTATGTCGATGAATGCCTGGCCGGTGGCGAAGGCCCGCGGGGCATCGACTTCAACATGCGCTGGATCGCCTCGCTGGTGGCGGAGACGCACCGCATCCTGATGCGCGGGGGCGTTTTCATGTATCCGCGCGACAGCAAGGAGTCGGGCCGTGCGGGGCGCCTGCGCCTGCTTTACGAGGCCAATCCGATCTCCTTCCTGATCGAGCAGGCCGGCGGCATGGCCAGCACCGGCCGCCGGCGCCTGATGACGGTCGAGCCCGAGTCGATCCACCAGCGCATCGGCCTGGTGTTCGGCTCGTCCGAAGAGGTCGCGCGCGTGGAGGCCTACCACGCCGAGGCGCCGCAGGACACCTACCAGGCGCCGCTGTTCGGCAAGCGCGGCCTGTTCGCGACCGCGGCCTGAAAGAAGCCGCGCCGCCCGCCCGAATTCTTCATTCCCCAAGGCCACCATGTCAGCCAAACATCCCATCGTTGCCATCACCGGCTCCTCCGGCGCAGGCACCACCTCCGTCACGCGAACCTTCGAGAACATCTTCCGGCGCGAGAGCATTCAGGCCGCCATCGTCGAGGGCGACAGCTTCCACCGCTACGACCGGAACACGATGAAGGTGGCAATGGCGGAAGCAGAGGCCGCCGGCAACCGGAACTTCAGCCATTTCGGCGAGGACGCGAACCTGTTCGCCGAACTCGAAGCCCTGTTTCGCGACTACGGTGAGGCGGGCGTCGGCCGCAGCCGGAAGTACCTGCACGATGCGCGCGAAGCGGCGCCCTACGAGCAGGAGCCCGGCACCTTCACGCCGTGGGAGACGCTGCCGGCGAGCGAACTGCTGTTCTACGAAGGCCTGCACGGCGGCGTGACCACGGAGAAAGTCGACATCGCGCGCCACGTCGACCTGCTGATCGGCGTGGTGCCGGTGATCAATCTCGAATGGATCCAGAAGCTGCACCGCGACAAGAGCACGCGCGGCTACTCGACCGAGGCGGTGACCGACGTGATCCTGCGCCGCATGCATGAATACGTGCACTACATCTGCCCGCAGTTCACGCGCACCCACATGAACTTCCAGCGGGTGCCGGTGGTCGACACTTCCGATCCGTTCATCGCGCGGACCATCCCGAGCCCGGACGAGAGCCTGGTGGTGATCCGCTTCGCCAACCCGGCGGGCTTCGACTTTCCTTATCTGCTGAGCATGCTGCACGACTCCTTCATGTCGCGCGCCAACACGCTGGTGGTGCCGGGCGGAAAGATGGAGCTGGCGATGCAGCTGATCTTCACGCCGATGATCCTGCGCCTCATGGAGCGGCGGAAGAAGGCGTATGCCATCTAGCAGCCCGCACTTGCCCGCACCCATCAGGAACTTCGCCATGACAACTGAAGAGCTCGTCTCGCGCAGGCAGTGCGCCAATGCCATCCGCGCGCTGGCCATGGACGCCGTGCAGGCCGCCAACTCGGGCCATCCGGGCATGCCGATGGGCATGGCCGACATCGCCGAGGCCTTGTGGCGGCATCGCCTGCGGCATGATCCGACGCACCCGCGCTGGATCGATCGCGACCGCTTCGTCGTCTCCAACGGACACGGCTCGATGCTGCTGTATGCACTGCTGCACCTGAGCGGCTATGCGCTGCCGATGGAGGAGCTGCGACGCTTTCGGCAGCTGCATTCGCGCACGCCGGGGCATCCCGAGGTCGGCGTCACGCCCGGCGTCGAGACCACCACCGGGCCGCTGGGGCAGGGCATCGGCAATGCAGTGGGCATGGCGTTGGCGGAGAAGCTGCTGGCCGAGGAGTTCAACCGGCCCGGCCATTGCGTGATCGACCACCGCACCTATGTGTTCCTCGGCGACGGCTGCCTGATGGAAGGCATCAGCCACGAGGCCTGTTCGCTGGCAGGCACCTGGCGGCTGAACAAGCTGGTGGCCTTCTACGACGACAACGGCATCTCCATCGATGGCGAGGTCAGCGGCTGGTTCAACGACGACACGCCGGGCCGCTTCGAAGCCTACGGCTGGACCGTGCTGCGCGACGTCGACGGACATGACGCGCAGGCACTGGATGCAGCGATCGACCGGGCGGCCGCCGCCGACCGGCCGGTGCTCGTGTGCTGCAAGACGCGCATCGGCCATGGGTCGCCGAACCGCGCCGGCACCCCCAAGGCGCACGGCGAGGCGCTGGGGGAAGCCGAGATCGCGCTCACCCGGCAGGCGCTGGGCTGGAGCGCTGCGCCCTTCGAAGTGCCGGCCGAGGTCGCACGAGCCTGGTCGGGGCGCGAGTCCGGCGCAGCGCTGCACGCGCAATGGCAGGCGCGCTTGGACGCCTATTCGCAGGAGTATCCGGCGCTCGCGCGCGAGCTGCTGCGGCGCCATCGCGGCGACGCGCCGCTCACCGCGGAGGTCGAGGCGGCGCTGGCCTCGGCGGCGGCGCGGGCGGAACAGCAGCGGGCAGCGGTCGCGACGCGCAAGGCCTCGCAGCAGGTGCTCGACCAGGTTGCACCCGCCATGCCGGAGCTGATCGGCGGCTCGGCCGACCTCACCGGGTCGAATCTGACCGACTGGAAAGGACATCGCGCGCTCAAGGGCGCGGGCACGGGCAACCACGTGCACTACGGCGTGCGCGAGTTCGGCATGGCAGCCATCATGAATGGGCTGGCGCTGCACGGCGGGCTGCGCCCCTTCGGCGGCACCTTCCTGACCTTCTCCGACTATGCCCGCAACGGCGTGCGCATGTCGGCGCTGATGAAGCTGCCGGTCATCTACGTCTTCACGCACGACTCGATCGGCCTGGGCGAAGACGGGCCGACGCATCAGCCGGTGGAGCACGCCTCCAGCCTTCGGCTGATACCGCACGTGGATGTCTGGCGCCCCGCCGATGCCACCGAAACCGCGGTGGCCTGGCGGCAGGCGCTGCGCCGCGTCGACGGCCCCAGCTGCCTGCTGCTGACGCGCCAGGCCTTGCCGCATTCCGGCGGGGGCACCGAACGCATCGAGTCCGTCGCACGCGGTGCCTACGTGCTGCAGCGCCCGGAAGCCGAGCGCGTGGCCCTGCTGGCGAGCGGCTCGGAGGTCGGCGTTGCGCTGGCGGCCGCGGCCCTGCTGCAAGAGGAGGGGATCGCGGCTCGCGTGGTGTCGGTGCCGTGCATGGATGTGTTCGAGCGCCAGCACGCGGACTGGCGCCACGCGGTGATTCCCCGCCACCTGCCGCGGCTCGCCGTGGAAGCCGGCAGCACCGGCCTGTGGTGGAAGTACGTGGGCGAGCACGGCGACGTGGTGGGGCTCGAATGCTTCGGCGAGTCGGCACCGGCTGGAGAACTCTTCAAGCTGTTCGGCATCACCGCGGAGGCGGTGGCGGAGCGTGCGCGCCGGCTGCTGGCGAGCGCATCCCACGCCGGCATGAAGGAAAAGGAGCCGTCATGGCCATGATCTCGTTGCGCCAACTGCTGGACCACGCCGCCGAACAGCGCTACGGCGTGCCGGCCTTCAACGTCAACAACATGGAGCAGATCCAGGCCATCATGCAGGCGGCCGTGAAAACCGACAGCCCGGTCATCCTGCAAGCCTCGGCTGGCGCGCGCAAGTACGCTGGCGAGCCATTCCTGCGCAAGATGGTCGAGGCCGCCGTGGAGATGTACCCGGCGATCCCGATCGTGATGCACCAGGACCACGGCGCCAGTCCGTCGATGTGCATGCAGGCCATCCGCTCCGGCTTCACCAGCGTCATGATGGACGGCTCGCTGATGGAAGATGCCAGGACGCCGGCCAGCTACGACTACAACGTCGCCGTGACCTGCCGGGTGGTGGAGATGGCGCATGCGGTCGGTGTTTCGGTCGAAGGCGAGCTGGGTTGCCTCGGATCGCTGGAATCCGGCATGGCCGGCGAGGAAGACGGCAGCGGCGCCGACGGCGTGCTCTCGCATGACCAGCTGCTGACCGATCCGCAGCAGGCGGCGGACTTCGTGGCAAGGACGGGCGTCGATGCGCTCGCGATCGCCATCGGCACTTCGCACGGCGCCTACAAGTTCAGCCGCAAGCCGAGCGGGGACATCCTTGCGATCGACCGCATCAAGGACATCCATTCGCGCATCCCGCAGACGCACCTGGTGATGCACGGCTCTTCGTCGGTGCCGCAGGAATGGCTGGCGGTGATCCGCGAGTTCGGCGGCGAGATCAAGGAGACCTACGGCGTACCTGTCGAGGAGATCCAGGAGGGCATCCGCCACGGCGTGCGCAAGGTCAACATCGACACCGACATCCGGCTGGCCATGTCGGGCGCCATGCGCCGCGCCATGGCTTGCGACCGCAGCGAGTTCGATCCGCGCAGGTTCCTGAAGGAGGCCACTGCTGCCGCGCGCGATGTCTGCGTGGAGCGCTTCGAGGCCTTCGGCAGCGCCGGGATGGCGGGCAAGATCAAGCCGGCGGCACTGATGGGAAGCTCCTTTCCTCGACCTCCCGACCCCGAGCGTCTATAGTGGTCGCCGAGCCTCCGAAGCACGAGCTGCTGGCGTCCCAGTCGCTTTTTGCCCTGATCAAGGAGGTCTCCATGCACCGTTTTCTTTTCAACAACCGCGACGACCTGATTGCGGAGGTGCAAGGCGAAGGTCGCACAACGCCCCTTGCGAGCTGCAACCGACAAGCAACTGGCCCATGGCGTTCCCATGTTCCTGGACCAACTCACGAGAACGCTCGCTGCAGAAGAGGACGACGAGATGGATGTGAGCATCGCCATCTCGGGGCCTTCCGGGGGCGACACGCTCGCCCTGACGGAAATTGGCGTGAGCGCCACCGCCCACGGCAAGGAACTGCTCCATCTGGGCTATACCGTGGATCAGGTCGTCCATGACTATGGCGATCTCTGCCAGGCCATCACGGATCTCGCGTTCGAGCGGGATGAACCGTTTGCCGTGGGCGAGTTCCGTACCCTGAACCGTTGTCTGGACAACGCCATTGCGGACGCCGTCACCGAGTTCAGCTTTCAACGCGATGCGCAGATATCGATGCAGCAGGTCGCGGGCGAAAAGCAGCGGCTGGGATTCCTGGTCCACGAACTGCGCAACTCGCTCGGAACCGCCACCCTCGCCGTAAGGGCGCTCGAACTGGGCAACATGGCGATCAGCGGCGCAACGGGCGCGGTCCTGAAGCGAAGCCTTTCGACACTGGGACTGCTGATCAGCAGGGCCACGGCCGAAGTGAGGGGAGAAGGGGCGGACCAACGCCAGACTTTCTCGGTGGCGTCCTTCATTGCGGATGTCGACCTCGTAGGGCGGCTCGATGTGGCGCGCAAAGGCACGGTCTTCGAGGTGCAGACGGTGGACCCTTCTCTGGCGATCATGGCCAACCGGGATCTGCTTCATGCGGCGCTGGCCAACCTGCTGCAGAACGCGTTCAAGTACACCAAGGAGAACTCCATGGTGAGCCTGAGCGCCTACGCATCGGGCGACCAGGTTCTCATCGATGTCGAGGATCATTGCGGAGGATTGCCGGCAGGTGGCGCCGCAAAGATGTTTATCCCTTTCAGTCCCAACAACGACCGCAGGGCCGGTCTGGGACTCGGGCTCTCCATCGCTCGGCAAACCATCGAGGCGGACTATGGAACGTTGACGGTCAGAGACGTACCGGGCTCGGGTTGCGTATTCACCATCAGCCTTCCACTTCACTCTCTCGAGTAGGGCGCCTGTGCGCGTCCTTCTCCGAAGGGCGCTGAACTTCCGCCTTACCGGCGCTCAGGCGCGGGCGCCTTCGACGTGTTGCGGAACTCGATGGCCTCCTTCATCAACCACTCCGCCAGTGCACGCGCGGCCTGGTTTCGCGCAGCTCGCTTGGACACGATCAGGTGATAGCCGGCGGCCAGCGGCGCACGCCGCGGCCAGGCTTCCAGCAGGCGGCCCTCCCGCACATCGTTGTCGACCAGCACGACGTGGCCGATGGCGATGCCAAGCCCCGCAACGGCTGCAGTAAGCGTCGCCTCGGTGTCCTGCAACTTCATGTTCCGGGCACTCGTCAAGCCTCCCGCGTCGCAGGCTGCGAGCCATTGCGGCCACTTGCTGCTTCGAAGGGAGTCATGCAGCCAAGGGAACCGGTCCATGTCGCCGATGCGCGCGAGGCCCTGGCCCTTCAGCAGTCGTGACGACGCCACGGGAACCAGGCTGTCCTGCATCAGGAGCTGTGCACCGGGCCAGGAACCGTCGCCGTAGTGGATCGCGAGGTCGAAGCGTTCCTTGCGGAAGTCGGCATCCCAGATCGACGTGGCCAGCTCGATGTCGACGTCGATGCGTGCGAGTTGCAGCCGCGCCAGCCGTGGGATGAGCCAGCGCGAAGCGAACGACGGCATGGCCAGCACCTTGACTGTCGGTCGGTCGCCGCCATTCGCGATTCGCATCGCGCCGTGATCCAGTTCGTCGAGCGCGCGATTGACCGTCTCGAGATACAGCTCGCCAGCGGCGGTGAGCTGCACGCTGCGATGGCCGCGCAACACCAGCGTCTGCTGCAAGCCTTCTTCCAGGGTGGCCATGTACCGGCTGACCGCCGATTGGGCGCAGCCGAGATCGCGAGCCGCGCCCGTGAAGCTGCCGCAGCGCGCCACGGCGCGGAACACGCGCAATGCCGTGATCGATATCTCACTCATGTGTCATGCGAAAGTTGGATGGCATGAGATGACCAAAGCGCATCATCGCAGGTGCCTTTCCCATGCCTAATGCTCGTTCTCCGATTAGGCCTCAGGAACTCCCATGTTGAAACGGCATATGAACTTCGAACTCAACGGCCGCCGGACCGAACTCGACCTGCCCGGCGACATGCCGCTCCTTTGGGCGCTGCGCGACGTGGTCGGCCTGACCGGGACCAAGTTCGGCTGTGGCATGGCGCTGTGCGGCGCATGCACGGTGCATCTGGACGGCGTGGCCGTCCGATCCTGCCAGACGCCGCTGTCGGCGGTCAGCGGCAAGCGCGTCACCACCATCGAGGCGATCGGGCAGACGGCGCTGGGACGCAGGGTTCAGGAGGCCTGGCTCGAGGAGGAGGTGGTGCAGTGCGGATACTGCCAGTCGGGTCAGATCATGTCGGCCTGTGCGCTGCTCGGGCAAACGCCCAGGCCCAGCGATGCCGAGATCGACGCGGCGATGTCCGGCAACATCTGCCGCTGCGGCACCTACTCGCGCATCCGCGTCGCCATCCACCGCGCAGCCGAGGCCGGAGGCAAGGCATGAGCGCTTCCTCGCGCGCTTTTTCGCGACGTGTCTTCCTGGTCGCCGGCGGATCGCTCGCGCTCGGCGTCGCGTTCGACACTGCGGGCGCAACGGGCGCAGCGGGCGCACGGGCCGCCGGCGAGAAGCCCTCTCCCTTCGAACCGAATGCGTACATCCGGATCGATCCCGACAACACCATCACGCTGACCATGCCGCGCGTGGAGATGGGCCAGGGAACCTACACGGCCCTGTCGATGTTGATCGCCGAAGAGCTCGAGATCTCGCTCGCCCGCATCAAGCTTGCCCATGCGCCGCCTGATGCTTCCCGCTATGGGAACCCGCGCGCCGGCGGTGCACAGATCACCGGGGGCTCCAACTCCGTTCAGGGTGCCTGGGAACCGCTCCGGACGGCAGGCGCAATGGCGCGTGCCATGCTCGTCGAGGCGGCGGCACAGGAATGGCGCGTCGCGGCGGCCGAGTGCAGCGTGCAGGACGGCGTCGTGATTCACGCATCCAGCGGTCGGCAGCTCAGCTACGGGCAACTCACGCAGCGGGCGGCAGACTTGCCGTTGCCGCAGCAAGTCAGCCTCAAGGCACCCGACGCCTTCAAGCTCATAGGGCGTCCGCTCAAGCGCCTCGATGCTGCGGAAAAGGTCGATGGTCGTGCGCGCTACGGCATCGATGCGAGGCTGCCGAAGATGCGCTATGCGGCCGTTGCGGCAAGCCCTGCCTTGGGCGGCAAGCTGGTGAGCGTGGACGACAGGGCGGCATTGGCCTTGCCGGGCGTGCGCCAGGTGGTGCGCATCGACAACGCCGTGGCGGTCATCGCAGACCACTCCTGGGCTGCAAAGCAGGGGCTCGCAGCGTTGAAGGTCATCTGGGACGACGGGCCGGCGGCGAGCATGTCGACGGCCACTATTCGCGAGAGACTGGAGGGCGGGCTTGCGCGGCAAGATGCCGCAGTGGCGCGTGCGCAGGGAGACGCCGATGCGGCGCTGCGCGGTGCGGCCAGGCGACTCACGGCCACCTACCATTCACCGTTTCTCGCCCATGCGGCGATGGAACCGATCAACTGCACCGTGGACCTCCGCGCGGATGGCTGCGACGTCTGGGTGGGCACGCAGGCTCCGACGCGCGCCCGCGACATCGCGGCGCGCGCATCGGGCCTGGCAGCCGACAAGGTCCGCATCCACAACCACCTGATCGGGGGCGGCTTCGGGCGCAGGCTCGAAGCCGACTATGTCGAGCAATCGGTGGCCCTGTCGCGGAACGTGCAAGGGCCCGTCCAATTCATCTGGTCGCGGGAGGAGGACATTCAGCACGACATCCTCCGGCCGGCCTACGTCGATCAGTTCAGTGCGGCGATCGATTCGCAAGGCCGTCCGATGGCCATTGCGCACCGGGTGGTCGGCTCATCGATCATGGCTCGCGTCGCGCCGGGCCTGTTTCGCAATGGTCTGGATCACGATGCCGTCGAGGCCGGGTTGGGCCCCTACGAATGGCCGGCGTCCAGGCTCGACTATGTGCGCGAGGAGCCTGGAGCCGGCGTGGTCACAGGCTGGTGGCGCGGTGTGGGGCCGACGCACAACTGCTTCGTGGTGGAGAGCTTCGTGGACGAGCTGGCTACGCTGGCCAACAAGGATCCCGTGGCCTACCGGCTGGCGTTGCTGCCCGAGCGTTCGCGCGCGCGCTCGGTGCTGGAATTGGCGGTGCAGAAGGCGGGCTGGGACGCGCCTCTGCCTGCGGCGGCCGGAGGTTCCAGGCGAGGCCGCGGGGTCGCGGTGCTGGCCGCGTTCGGCAGCTATCTGGCCCAGGTGGCCGAGGTGACCGTCGATGCATCTGGCGACATCGCCGTCGACCGCGTCGTGTGTGCGGTGGACTGCGGCATGGTCATCAATCCCGACACGGTGGAGGCCCAGGTGGAAGGTGGCATCCATTTCGGCGTCAGCGCGGCTTTGTGGGGCGAGATCACCATCAAGGGTGGTCGCGTCGAGCAAAGCAACTTCCATGACTATCGGATGTTGCGGCTGCCGGAGGCCCCGAGGGTCGAGGTTCACATCGTGCCGAGCCGGGAAGCACCGGGCGGCATCGGCGAACCGGGTACGTCGGTTGTGCTGGCCGCCCTCGCGAATGCCGTGTCGGCTGCCACCGGCCAACGGCTGCGCAGCCTACCTTTGCGTCCCGGCTCCGCTTGACGAACCAGGGCAGCGCAGGCGTTCGAGCGACAAGGCGGGGAGGGCATGGTCGAGCAATACCCGGGCGCCGCGTGTCACAAGGCGATGTGCCCGGTCGTCTAAGAGGTGTTCCCTCAACCCTCAAGCCACAAGGAGCTCACGATGTCCCCAGCCCGACTCGACTACCACGCCCTCGCACCCGCTGCAGCACGCGCCGGCGCCCAGTTTTCCCACGCCGCCGGCAAGACGCTGGACAAGCGCCTGCGTGAATTGGTGAACCTGCGCATCAGCCAGATCAACGGCTGCGCCTTCTGCATCGACATGCACTGGGCCGACCTGCTCAAGCAGGGCATGGACCCCCGCCATGTGAACGCCGTGGCCGGCTGGCGCGAGGCGGAGCGCTTCTTCAGCGAAGCCGATCGCGCCGCGCTCAACTGGGCGGAGGCCGTCAACGCGGTGCCCCAGCGCACGCCCAGCGATGCGGACTTCGACGCCGTGAAGCGGCACTTCAGCGATGCGCAGATCGCGGACCTCTCGTTCGCGATCTGCGCGATCCGCTCCTGGAACATGCTCAATGCCAGCTTCCACACACAGGTGCCCGAAACGCCGTACACCGGCGGCTGAATCGGCCCGATTGGCCGCCGAGATGAGTCCTGCAGCTGTGTAGGAACGCTGCGAACATTTCAGTACCGCTCCTGGGTGCCTCAAGAACCAAGGGGCACACTTTTCACTGATTTCCAAAGGCCAACATTTTCAGTTTCCTACCAGGGAGGTGTGTGGGCGTCGACCGCGTACTATCGGCCAACTCCGGACATTGGATGCCGAGGCAGAATTCGCCTAGGAGCAGGCATTCAAACGGCGGACTGAATGCACGAAGAAAAGCCGGGCCCAGCCCGGTTTTTCTGGAACGCAGCGCTTCAGATGGCGAGGCGATCACCGCGCGCGGCTGCGCGGGCCTGGATGCGCACGCTGGCGCGGTCGACAGGCGATTCGACGCGCGTCACGCCTTGGCCGTAGCCTTCCGCGTACGGGTTCGCGCTGCGAGCGGCAGCGAATCCTTGCGAGCGAACCGAAGCGCGATCGACAGAGCTGGCGATGCTGGTGACGCCTTGCCCGGCCACATCGCTGAACTGGTCGCCGCTGCGCGCGGCCATGACGCCTTCGGCGTGGACTGCGGCACGGGTCTGGGTCGATGTGACCTTGGCGACGCCGTGATAGGTTTCTGCTTGGACGCCGGCGGCAGCGAGGATCGCGAGCGCGAAACCGGAGAGGAGCTTGGAAGCGGTGTTCATGGTCGGATTCCTTCAAGTGGTTGGACGGGTTGGTGTGGGATGAAGTTTGCGGCCGCAAAGGGCCTCGCGGATGTGCGTTTTCGCACCTCGGCGTTCATGCCGCGGAAATAGTCCGGCCCTTCAAACGCTTGTCGCACCCGGATCTCGCGCGGTCGCACTCCGGTTTTTCGCCGGGAGCCGCGGTTCCTGCATCTCCGCTGCTGCGTTGAGGAGCCTCTTCGATGTCACCGGGACCACGCTGCGCCGCGCGCTGCCCGACCTCAACGCGCGTATCGCCGCCAGGCACCTGGCCCCGGTGTTCGACTGGCTGCGCACGAACGTTTGGAGCCAGCTCAGGCCTCGCGGTGGGACACCGACGAACTGGCGCGCCGGGCCCGCGGCGAGACGCTCGACCCGGCGCCGCGCACCTCGAATCGCGCTACCTCGCCGACGCCTCGCGCTGACCGCGATTGTGCGTGCCGTCGCCGGCCCCGGGGGCCGGCCGCGCAGGCATCGATCACGCCGCGGCTCGCGCGACGAAGCGCTGAGCGAGCGGGCTCGCCGGTCGCATCGCGGCCCGCTCTGCGGCTAGCGCTGCCGCGAGTGGCCGATCGCCGCTGCGCAGCGCGGCCTCGATCAGCGTCAGGTCGAGCAGGTCGCGCTGGGC
>NZ_JBLFFN010000030.1:0-51287 GCF_051400855.1 Variovorax stachyos
GGTGGCCCTGGCGGTGGTGGCCCTGGCGGTGGTGGCCCTGGCGGTGGTGGCCCTGGCGGTGGTGGCCCTGGCGGTGGTGGCCCTGGCGGTGGTGGCCCTGGCGGTGGTGGCCCTGGCGGTGGTGGCCCTGGCGGTGGTGGCCCTGGCGGTGGCGGCGGTGGCCCCGGTGGTGGCGGCCCCGGTGGCGGTGGCGGTGGCGGCGGTGGGCCCGGTGGCGGTGGCCCCGGTGGCGGTGGCGGGGGCGGCGGTGGGCCCGGTGGCGGTGGCGGCCCCGGTGGCGGCGGCGGCCCTGGAAGGTGACGTTCTTCACCGGGCCGGGCCACCTACCCTGGCTAGACTTCGCCGATGCGCGGCCGGATCGCCTTGGGTGGGCAGCGAGCCAGCACAGAGAGGACATCATGAAATTGCACATGGCGCTTGGCGCTGCCAGCATTGCCGCTCTTTTTCTCGGCGCAACGTCGGTTCAAGCGGACCCGCACAAGGACGAGTCCAGAGGCAAGGAAAGAGCCGAGGGTCGAGGCTTCGAATCTCGTGGCGAGCACAAATACGAACACAAGGAGGGTGGCCGCAAGTTCGAATACAAGGAAGACAAGCACGAGTACAAGGACCGCAGGGGCAAGTACGAATACAAGGAAGACAAGGACAGGCGCTCGCGCCATGAAGGCCGCGGCAACTGGTTCCATGAGCACGGCTACTCCAGTCTGCGCATCCCGGATGGACATCTGCCGCCTCCCGGCGAATGCCGGATCTGGTATCCGGGGCGCCCTCCAGGCCACCAGCCGCCACCCGGTCGCTGCGGCTCTCTCAGCCGCAAAGTACCTACGGGCGCGTGGCTCGTGCGTCGACCCGATGCGCAGCCCGAGTATGTCGACGTCTCGGTTTACGACCAGCGCCGTCCCGGCGTCGTCCTGGACGTCGGCATATTCGATGCGCACACGGGGGCCTTTATCCGCATCGACGGCTCGAGGTAGTTGCTGCGCTCATTCCTCGAGCATCACGACCCCGCGTATTCAGAACATTGTCGAACGGTGCGCGGCGACTCCGGCCATGGCGCCGTCCGCGACAGCCATTGCCACATTGCCGGCCGCCCTCGCGGCATCGCCACAGGCGAAGACATTGGGCACCGAGGTCTGCTGCATCGCATCCACTTGAATGAGAGTCCCCATCGGACCCTCGACCAGCGCACAACCCAGCTGGGCCGCGACGGGGCTGCCGAGGTGCGTGCGCGGCTGGGTCAAAAGGCCGTTCATCGAAAGCGTCCGGCCGTCGGCCAGCACCACATCGGCCTCGCCTTCGATCCGCACTATGCGTGCCGCCTCCACCCGCGTGCCGCGCCGCGCGAAAGCGGCGAGGTCCTCATCGGACGGACGGTAGGCATCGTTGAGGAACAGGGTAGTCGTTCCCCAGTCGGGCAGCATGATCGCGTGGTGTTGTGCCATCTCCGAGGCCGCAACGATGCCGATGGGGCCCGCCTCCAACTCGTAGCCATGGCAGTAGGGGCAGTGGAAGACGCTGCGGCCCCAGCGCTCGGCCAGGCCCTGGACTGCCGGCAGCTCGTCCCGCACACCGGTGGCCAACACCAGCCGTGCCGCCTCCACCGTGCGTTCGCCGACGCGGAAGGCGAAGCGTCCGCCGTCGATCTGCCGGGCGTCCTCCGCCGTGCCTTCCAGCCATCGCACGGTGGGATAGCGCAGCAGCTGCCGCCGGGCTTCCGCCGCGATGGCACCGGGTGCCACTCCGTCGCGAGACAGGAAGCCGTGCGATGTGCCGCCGGCCTCGTCGACGAAGCGGTTGCGGCGCAGCCCGGCGTCTACCACCGTGACGTCCCGGCGCGCCCGGGCCAGTTGCAAGGCGGCGGACAGGCCTGCATAGCTGCCCCCGATGACGGCGAATTCAGTTTTGATCATGGTGATCCTCCAGGCGATGGGTAAAGGACGCAGCCGCGGAGCGGTGCGTCTTGAGGCGGCGATCGAAACCCTTCAGCAGCTCGGCCAGGGTGATGCCTTCCAGGCGCGTCAGCAGCAAGGCCTCGGCCTGCTGCATGGCGGCCTGCAGCGACTCGTTGACCACCTGCGCAACCAGGCACTCCGGCCGGTCCTCCCGGAACCCGAGCGACACCAGCGCGGGTGCGCCAAGCGCCATGTGCACATCGCGCAACGTGACGCTTTGCACCGGCGCGGACATCACCCAGCCGCCGCCATGCCCTTTCCCGGAAGAGACAAGACCCGCCTCACGCAGCCCGACCATCAGCCGGCGAAGCACGACAGGGTTGGTGCTCATCGCGGAGGCGAGCACTTCGGAGGTGACTGGAGCGTCAGCCTGCGCCAGGTGCAGGAGGACGTGCAGGACGTCGGAGAGCTGGCTGCTTGATTTCATGAAACTATTCTAGTTGCATGAAATCATCCCGGTGTGATTGAAGGGTCAATATGCCGGGTCGCCGCGTTCAAGGTCGCACAGCGGGAGCGGCTTGGGCGCAACTATTGGTGACTGGTCATTCTTGCTTTAGGCTCCGGACGTCCTTCGTTGAAATGCAAACGTCAACCATCCGGTGGCTCGACTGGGGAGCATGCAACGTGATCGCTGATCGTGTTCGGCAGGCAGCTGCAGCCGCTGCACTGATGGGCTGCCTGCCCGTTACCCACGGCACGGCAGCCGCCGATGCTGCAGCCGGCGCGCGGCTCTCCGCGGCACGCTGCGTCTCCTGCCACTCGTCCACCGAAACGATCCACTCGACGGTACCGCTGCTCGAAGGCCAGCCGAAGGCCTACTTCATTGCGCAGTGGCGTGCCTTTCGCGAGCGCAAACGTACTGCCCCGGTGATGGTGAACCTCGCCGCGGAGTTGAGCGAGCGGGAGGTCGCCGACCTCGCCGAACACTTCGCGGCACTGGCGCCCCCACCATCGGCGCAAGCGCCCGGCAGCGATGCCGGCCGCGCATTGGCCGATCGCTTGCGGTGCGCCAGCTGCCACGGTCCGGCGTTGAAGGGCACGGACGCCGGCGCGGCACGGCTCGCCGGGCAAAAGGAGCGTTACACCACCTGGTCGTTGCAGTTGATGCGCACCGGCACGCGGTCGCACGGAAGCTCCGCGAAGCCTGATCCGCTGCTTGCCGAGCTCAGCAACGCCGACATCGAGTCGCTGGCAGCGCATTTCGCTTCGCTGCGGTAGCCGCTCGCATCCCGAGCGCCGCTCGGGCCGAGGTGACTAGAATCGTCCGTTGGGTGGCATGCCAGATCGGGCGTTCCAGGTCGTTGCGAAGGTCGGGCCGCCTCGCAGCTTCGTCACGACCGCAAACCCATGCCTCCTAGTTCGATCCAATGGATCGCTGCAGCGATCTTTGCCGCTGCGCTGCTGCACACCTTCACCGCCAAGCAGTTCGAGCGTCTTTCCCACCGCTACCCTCGCCACGCCGGCTTGTTCCATCTGTTGGGTGAAGTCGAGGTGGTCTTCGGCTTCTGGGCCATCGTGCTCGTGCTGGTGATGGCATTTTTGTCGGGAGGGACGAACGCCCTGGAATACGCGGAGTCGCGCAACTACACCGAGCCGCTCTTCGTGTTCGTCGTGATGGTGATTGCCGCGTCCAGGCCCGTCTTGCATACGGTGATCGCGTCCGTGAACGCCGGCGCACGCCTTGCCCCCTTTCCGACGCCGCTCGCCACCGCCTGGCTCGGCCTGGCCGTCGTGCCGCTGGCGGGCTCGCTCCTCACGGAGCCGGCTGCCATGACCATCGCGGCGCTGATGCTTGCACCGCAGATCTTTCGGCCGGAGATGCCCGAGCGCATCAAGTATCTCGCGCTGGGCGTGCTGTTCGTGAATATCTCGATCGGCGGCACGCTCACTTCCTACGCCGCGCCTCCGGTGCTCATGGTCGCGGCTACCTGGCAGTGGGACAGCGCCTTCATGTTCGCCCACTTCGGCTGGAAGGCGGCACTCGCGGTTCTATTGAACGCCACCATTGCCGCGTTCCTGCTTCGCAAGCATCTTCTGCCTGCGTCGTCCGCCGAGGCCGACACGCCGCCCGAAGACCCAGTCCCGTTGATCGTCGTGGCCGTCCACCTGGGCCTGCTCGCCGGTGTCGTGCTGTTCGCGCACCATCCGGTCGTCTTTCTCGGCCTGTTCCTCATGTTCCTCGGGTTCACGCAGGCGTACGAACGCCACCAGAGCCCGTTGATCCTCAAGGAGGCACTGCTGGTCGGCTTCTTTCTGGCCGGCCTGGTGGTGCTGGGGGGAATGCAGCAATGGTGGCTTCAGCCCATCGTCTCGAGCCTGGCGCCCGTTGCATTGTTCCTGGGCGCGCTCGGCCTCACGGCCATCACGGACAACGCGGCGCTGACATACCTCGGCTCGCTGATCGTCGGCATCTCCGACGAGTCGAAGTACATGCTGGTCGCCGGCGCGGTGGCGGGCGGCGGCCTGACGGTGATCGCCAATGCCCCCAACCCCGCCGGCGTCGCGTTGCTGAAGCGCGGCTTCGCGGACGAAACGATCGGGGCGGGCGGCCTGTTGCTCGGAGCGCTGGGGCCTACGGCAATTGCCGCAACGGCGTTGCTGTTCCTGTGACGAGCTGACGATGGGTCCGCACCTTCGCTCAGGCCTTGCCGAGCTGGCTCAACCTGTTGTCAGCCATGAGGTGCGCTTGCGGCGCCCCTTCAAAGGTAGTTGAACAACGAAATCCCATGCAGCCGGGCAAAGGTCTGCTGCGTCGCCTGCAGCGAGGTCTGCCGCTGCAGGAACTCCGAGATGGCTGCCGCCGGGTCCAGGTCCTGGAGATCGGACAGATAGCTCTTGTCGATCAGGTCGCGCGAGCCGCCCGCGCTGTCCAGGGCGTCGATCTCGTTCAGGCGCGAGCCGACCGAGGAGCGGATGGTCAGCACGTTGTCGTGCGCGTTGGTGATCTTCACGTTGGCGGTGGAGAGCGCATTCTGCAGATGGGCCTGCGCCGCGGGGCCGCCGGTGGCCAGCGGCTGGCGCAGCGCGCTGATCATGTCGCCGATGGCCGCGAAGACATCCGTGCCCGCGTTCTTCGCGGTGGCGACCTGGAAGCTGTCGCCATCCGCCGGCGTGCCGCTCATGCTCACTTGAACGCCACCGAAGGCGATCGGCGTGCCGGACGTGTAGACGCCGGTGGCCGCCACCACGGGAGGCGTGTCGGTGGTCGTCACCGTGTAGTTGCCGCCGGCGAAGCTGATGTTGAAGTCCTTGCCGTAGAGCGCAGCCGTGCCTTCGGTCACGCCGACGCCGCCGAACACGCCCGAGCCGGTGTTGGCCGCGCTCGCGCTGGCGACGTAGCCCGCGCTGCCCTGCACCGACTGGAACACGCTGCGGCCATCGTCGGCGGCCGACATCTGCCGCGCAACGTCGACCTGGATCAGGCGCTGCCCCTGGTCGCCCATGTACTGCACGCCGCCGCCGGCCTGCGCCACGAAGGGCGGGTTGGCGCTCTTGTAGCCTGCGAACAGGAACTGCCCGTTGCCGTCGTCGGCATTCGCCACGTTCACCAGCTGGTCGAGGTTGCTCTGCATCGCGGTGGCCAGCGAGGCGCGGTCGGCATCGGACAGGGTGCCGTTGCCGGCCTGCACCACCAGGGTCTTGACGTTCTGCAGGATCTCGGTGGCGGACTTGAGCGCGTCCTCCTCCCGCGACAGCGACAGGGTCGCGCGGTCGCGGCTGGTCGCGTACTGCGAAGACTGCGCGAGCGTGTCGGAGACGCCGAGCGCACGCGCCGACGCCACCGGATCGTCGGCCGGCGTCAGGAACTTGCTCCCGGAGGCGAGCTGCTGCTGGATCCGGAACAGCTGCTGCTGCTGCGAACCGATGTCGTTCATGCTCCGTGCGTAGAAGGATTGGGTGCTGATGCGCATCGCGACTCCTGGAAGATGGTTTGGGGCCCGCGCCGCTATCAGCTGCGGATGCCGAGGATGGCGTCGAACATGGTCGAGGCGGTCTGGATCACCTTGGCGTTCGCCTGGTACATCTGCTGGTACATCAGCAGGTTGGCAGTTTCCTCGTCCTGGTTCACGCCCGAGATCGAATCGCGGCTGGCGCGGATCTGCTCCGTCACGCTGGTCTGCGTCTTCTCGGCCGTGCGGATCTCCATGGTCCGGTTGCCCACCGCGCTCACCAGCTGCGCGAAGGCGCTGCCGAAGGTCGAGGTGCCGCCATCCATGACGGCCTTCTTCTGCAGCGCGCCGAGCAGCAGCGCATTGCTGCCGTCGGAGACGCCGCCGCTGTTGTTCTTGATGGTGAAGGTGTCGCCGTCGGCGGGCGCGCCCGTCATCTTGACGGTGATGCCGCCGAAGCTCATCGACGCGCCGGCCGTGTAGGGCACGGGGTCGCCTGCGGCGTAGACGGTCGAAGTGCCGTCGGCCAGGGTCACCGTCACCGCGGAAGCCGCCGGGAAGCCCGACAGCTCTCCCGTGGCGGCGTCGAAGCTCAAGGTCACCGGCGCCGTCAGCGGCGCGGCCAGATAGCCGGCATCGACCCTGGGCGCGCCCAGCGCGCCGGTGCCCTGGTTGCCGGCAGTGTTGCCCGCGATCAGCGGCGAGGCCGCGGCCACCTTGGCGGTGTCGAGCACCAGCACGTCCACGTCGCGCGCGCCGGTGCGCGTGGGCTGCACCAGGAAGCGGTCGCCGGCCTGGGCCGTGCCGCTGGCCACGCTCAGGCTGACTCCGTCGAAGCTGATCGGGAAGGCGGTGAAGGTGCCGATCACCTGCTTGTCGGTCAGGCGCGTCACCGAGTAGTTGAGCACGCCCGCGACGTCCTTCACCTCCACCGAGTAGTCGCTGATGCTGAGCTGCGCGGTGTCGGTGATGCTGGCGCCGAGCACCATGTCGCCGTTGTTGTGGGCGTTGGTGAACACGCCGGGCGCGGCCTGCGAGAAGAAGTCGGTGCCCAGCACGCCGTTGAGGTCGACCCCGAGCTTGTGCTGGTCGTTGAAGGTGTCGGTGAGCGACATGGCCAGGCGGCCGATGGCGTTCTGCGAGGTGCTGAGCGTCTCGTTGCGGAAGGCCATCAGCCCGCCGATGGAGCCGCCGCCGAACACGCTGTCGGCGAGCTCCGTGGCCGTGCCGTTGATGCCCACCAGCGACAGCGCCGTGCGCGTCGGGTCGGCCGCCGAGGGGCCGGCCTTGAGCGACATCGCCTGGTCGCCCAGCACCAGCGACTGGCCGTTGCCGATGAAGACGTTGTACTTGCCGCCGTCCTGTTCCAGCACCTTCACGTTCACCAGCTTGCCAAGCTGGTTGACCAGCTGGTCGCGCTGGTCCAGCAGGTCGTTGGGCGGCTGGCCGCCGGCCACGGCGCTCATCTGGCCGATCCGGTGGTTGAGCGAGGCGATCTGCTTGGCGTAGGTGTTGATCTCGCCCACGCTGCCCTGGATCTGTTCGTTGACCGAGGTGTTGAGATCGCTCAGGTACTGGTCGGTGGCGCGGAACTTGTTCGCGAGCGCGTGCGCGGCGCTGATGAGCTGCTGGCGCGCCGCCGGGTCGGCCGGCGTGTTGGCCACGCCCTGCACGCCGGCGAAGAAGCTTTGCATCAGCGGCGAGAGGCCGGAGGTCTTGTCGGCCAGCAGCGAGTCGATGCGGCTGATCTGCGCGTTGTAGCTGGCGAGCGCGGCGCCCGAGGCCTCGGCGCCGTTGAGCTGCGAGGTGAGGTAGGCGTCGTAGCTGCGTGCCACGGTGGTGACGCGGGCGCCCGTGCCGACGAAGCCCGAGGCCAGGCCGATGGCGCCGTTGGTGGCGATCATCGAGGTCTGGCGGCTGTAGCCCGCGGTGTAGACGTTGGCCGTGTTGTGGGCCGTGGTCATGAGCGCGCTGCGGGCCACGCTCAGGCCCGTCAGGCCGGTATAGAACATCGACATTTGGCTTACCTGTAGGGATATCTGTTCTGGAGGTGGGCGCGGCGCGGCGGCCGGCCCGTTTCCTGTTTATCGGCAGCGGCGGCCGAAGCTGAAGGCGCAGCCGGGCAGCCTCATGTCAGGCAGCGAGCCTGAACACGCTGACGGTCTGCACCAGGCTGCCGGCCTGCTCCTGCATCGATTGCGCGGCGGCAGCGGCCTCTTCCACCAGCGCCGCGTTCTGCTGCGTCACCTGGTCCATCTGGGTGATCGCCTGGTTGATCTGCTCGATGCCCTGGGTCTGCTCGTGGCTCGCCGCGCTGATCTCGCCCACGATGTCGGTCACGCGGCGGATGCTGCCCACGATCTCTTCCATCGTCTTGCCCGCTTCGCCCACCAGCGCCGTGCCGGCGTCGACCTTGCCCACCGAGTCGTCGATCAGGCCCTTGATTTCTTTCGCTGCGGCAGCGGAGCGCTGCGCGAGGTTGCGCACTTCGGAGGCCACCACCGCGAAGCCGCGGCCCTGCTCGCCGGCGCGTGCCGCTTCCACCGCGGCATTGAGCGCGAGAATGTTGGTCTGGAAGGCGATGCCGTCGATGACGCCGATGATGTCGACGATCTTCTTCGACGAGGCGTGGATCGAGGCCATGGTGTCCACCACCTGGTTGACCACGCTGCCGCCCTTGACCGCCACCTCGGAAGCAGACAGCGCGAGCTGATTCGCCTGCCGCGCGTTGTCCGCGTTCTGCTTGACGGTGGAGGTCAGCTCTTCCATCGATGCCGCGGTCTGCTGCAGCGAACTCGCCTGTTCCTCGGTACGCGATGAAAGATCCTGGTTGCCCGAAGCGATCTCGCCGGATGCCGTGGCGATGGCGTCGCTCGAATGCTTGATCCTGACCACCACGTCGGTCAGCTGGTCCTGCATCTGCTTGATCGAGTGCAGCACGCTGCCCTGGCCGGCCGTGTCCGCCTCCACGCCCACCGTGAGATCGCCATCCGCGATGCGGCCCACCACGTCGGCCGCATAGGCCGGCTCGCCGCCGAGCTGGCGCGACAGCAGGCGGGCCACCACCACGCCCAGCCCCACGCTCGCAACCAGGCCCACCAGCGCCATGGCCAGCATCAGCAGGCGCGAGGTCTTGAAGGTGCCCTCGGCACTCTCCATGCTCGCCTTGGCCATGCCGTCGGCATGCTTCACCATCTGGTCGAGCACTTCCTCGACCGCGCGCGAATCCTTCAGCAGCTGCGTGCTCTCCTCGGCCACGCGGCCGTCGAACTGCGAGCTGTCCAGCGACTGCTTGGAGATCAGCTCGATGAACTCGCCCATGCGCTTGCGCAGCGGCTGCACCAGTGCCTCGTAGCGCTCGTGGAGCTTGGTGCCCGCCTCGCTCTCGAGCAGCACCGGCTTGATCTGGGCCATGCGCTCGCCCAGGTCGGCGGCGGCCTTCTTGAGCTCGGCGATGGCTGCATTGCGCTCGCCCTTGGTGGAGGCCGACAGCAGGCTCATCTGCGCGCGGCTGGCATACAGCAGGTGGATGTTGGCCGCCTGCGCCGCCTCGAGCGTGCGCATCTCATGGTTGTAGAGCGTTCCGGTCGATGCGTTGATCCGGCTCATGTGAAAGATGCCGAGCACGCTGACCACGGCGCCCAGCGCCGCGACCACCAGGAAGGCGAGGATCAGCTTGACGCTGACACGAAGCTCTTGGAACCACTGCATTTTCTTTTCCTTCGTGGGCCCATGAATGCGGGCCGGACCCAGGGTTTATCGGCGGGCCGGGCCCGAAATTGAGTGCCGCCGACTCGTCACGCTAGAACTCCGTCCAGTCGCCGGCCGGTGCCGCGCTCGCGGGCTGCGGGAGCGCCTTGGCTGGGGCGGCTGCCGGGCCCTTGATGGCCGGCGCGGCGCGCTTCGCCAGGACCGTGCGGCTCACCGGCGTACCTTCGCCTGCGGCTACGGTGCTGTTCGCCTTGGGAGCGGCCGT
Source organism: Variovorax stachyos (assembly GCF_051400855.1). Lineage (NCBI taxonomy): Bacteria > Pseudomonadati > Pseudomonadota > Betaproteobacteria > Burkholderiales > Comamonadaceae > Variovorax > Variovorax stachyos. The sequence goes on from NZ_JBLFFN010000030.1 coordinate 9,816, forward strand.
GCGGCTCCTGGCCTGGACCTGGGCCAGCACCACGGCCGCCGTCTCGTCGTGGCCGAGCTTGAACACGCGCACTGCCTCGACCAGGCTGGAGGCCTGCTCCTGCATGGACTGCGCCGCGGCCGAGGCTTCCTCCACCAGCGCCGCGTTCTGCTGCGTCACCTGGTCCATCTGGCTGATGGCCTGGTTGACCTGCTCGATGCCCTGGGTCTGCTCCTGGCTGGCGGAGGTGATCTCGCCCATGATGTCGGTCACGCGCTTGACGCTGTCGACGATCTCTTCCATGGTGCGGCCCGCTTCGGCCACCTGCCTGCTGCCCTCCTCGACCTTGTCCACCGAGTCGTCGATCAGGGCCTTGATCTCCTTCGCCGCAGCCGCCGAGCGCTGCGCCAGGTTGCGCACCTCCGAGGCCACCACCGCGAAGCCGCGGCCCTGCTCGCCGGCGCGCGCGGCTTCCACCGCCGCATTGAGCGCGAGGATGTTGGTCTGGAACGCGATGCCGTCGATCACGCCGATGATGTCGACGATCTTCCTGGACGAGGCATTGATCGACCCCATGGTGCCCACCACCTGCGAGACCACGCTGCCGCCCTTGACCGCCACTTCCGAGGCCGAGAGCGCGAGCTGATTGGCCTGCCGCGCGTTGTCGGCGTTCTGCTTGACGGTGGAAGTCAGCTCCTCCATCGACGCCGCGGTCTCTTCAAGCGAGCTGGCCTGCTCTTCCGTGCGCGAGGACAGATCGTGGTTGCCCGCAGCGATCTGGCCCGAGGCGGTCGCGATGGTGTCGGTGCCGGCGCGCACCTGGCCCACCACGCGCGCCAGGCTTTCGTTCATGTTCTTGAGCGCATGCATGAGCTGCCCGGTCTCGTCGCGCGACTGCACTTCGATGCGGGCGCTGAGGTCACCGCCGGCCACGGTCTCCGCCACCTGGATGGCGTGGCCCAGCGGCCTGGTGATGCTGCGCGCGATCAGGAAGGAACAGGCGCCCCCGACCAGCAGCGTGAGCGCGGCCATGATGAATCGCAGGTTGAAGCCGCTCGCGTTCGCCGCGTCGATGGCGCGGCTCATGTCGTCGATGGCCTGGCGCTCCAACGCCAGCAGCGACAGCACCCGGCTCTCGTAGGCCTTGGCGGCGGGCTGGAAGACGTCCCTGAACACCGTCTCGGTCTCTTCCGCGTTGCCGCTGGCCTTGGCCTTCTGAACCGCGTCCTTGGCCGCCTGGTACTTGGCGCGCAGCTCGACGATGGACTTGAAGGTGGCCTTCTCCTCGTCGGTCACCAGCAGGGCCTCGACCTTGGCCATGGTCTCGCCGCCCTTCTTCACGCTGTCGGAGATGACATCGGCGAAGGTGACGGGTAGCGAGGCGTCCGTCGTCTTGGCGATCATCGCGGTGCGCGCGATGGCCGAGTAGGTCAGCACGTACCAGTCGGAGATCAGCCGCTCCTTGGCCAGAGGACTCTCCATCATCTGGCGGGTGGCCTCGGCGTTCTTCTTGGCGCTGACCAGCGCGACCGTGGAGGCGATCACCGTCAGCGCCAGCACCAGGCCGAAGCCCAGCGCCAGCCGCGTACCGATGCGGAGGTTGGAAAGAAACTTCATCATGCTAATCCGGTAATGAAAAAAGTCAGGCAAGGCTGGGCTCTGCGGCCTTCAGCCTGAACACGCTCACGGCCTGCACCAGGCTGCCGGCCTGTTCCTGCATCGACTGCGCCGCGGCGGCGGCCTCTTCCACCAGCGCCGCGTTCTGCTGCGTCACCTGGTCCATCTGCGTGATCGCCTGGTTGATCTGCTCGATGCCCTGGGTCTGCTCGTGGCTCGCCGCGCTGATCTCGCCCACGATGTCGGTCACGCGGCGGATGCTGCCCACGATCTCTTCCATCGTCTTGCCCGCTTCGCCCACCAGCGCCGTGCCGGCGTCGACCTTGCCCACCGAGTCGTCGATCAGGCCCTTGATTTCTTTCGCTGCGGCAGCGGAGCGCTGCGCGAGGTTGCGCACTTCGGAGGCCACCACCGCGAAGCCGCGGCCCTGCTCGCCGGCGCGTGCCGCTTCCACCGCGGCATTCAAGGCCAGGATGTTGGTCTGGAAGGCGATGCCGTCGATGACGCCGATGATGTCGACGATCTTCTTCGACGAGGCGTGGATCGAGGCCATGGTGCTCACCACCTGGCCGACCACATCGCCACCCTTGACCGCCACTTCGGAAGCAGACAGCGCGAGTTGATTGGCCTGCCGCGCGTTGTCGGCGTTCTGCTTGACGGTGGAGGTCAGCTCTTCCATCGACGCCGCGGTCTGCTGCAGCGAGCTCGCCTGTTCCTCGGTGCGCGAGGACAGGTCGTGGTTGCCCGAAGCGATCTGCCCCGACGCGGTGGCAATGGTGTCGGTTCCATTGCGCACTTCCCCCACCACCCGCGCCAGGCTCGCGTTCATGTTGCGCAATGCGTTCATGAGCTGGCCGGTCTCGTCGCGCGATTCCACCTTGATGCGGGCGCTGAGGTCGCCGCTTGCCACGGTCTCGGCAACCTTGACGGCTTCGCCGAGCGGGCGCGTGATGCTGCGCGCGGTCAGCCATGCGCACAGGACGCCGAGCGCCAGGGCCGCCGCCGACAGCACCACCATCAGCACCCGGCCGCTCTGGTTGTCCTTCGCGATACCTGCAGCGACCGCATCGATCTGCTCGCGCTCGTGCGCCGCGATCCTGTCCACGGCCTCCTCGTAGACCTTGAGCGCGGCGGCGAAACGGGTGTCGGCCAGCTGGTTCGCGCCCGCGGCATCGCCGGCAGTCTTGAGCTTGACGATCTCGGCCAGCGTGTCGAGCACGACCTTGCGCGCATCGGCCACCTGGGCATAGAGCTTCTTCTCCTGCGGCATGCTCAGCAGCGCCTCGAGCTGCTTCTGCACCGGGTTGATGCGCTGCGAGGTCTCGAGCCGCGCCTTGGCGAAATACGCCTCGGTCGCGGGCTCGGTGGCCTTCACCATCGCGAAGGTCTGCACGATCGCGGGCCCGAGCAGCTTGGCCCATTCGCTCGCCAACCGCTCCTTGACCAGCGCGCCGCGCACCATGTCGTCGGCAGCATTGCCCACGCTCTGCAGGCGCAGGGTGCCGATGGCCGAGATGACGGCCAGCAACAGCAGCATCGCCGCGAAGCCGAAGCCCAGGCGGGTACCAATCTTCCAGTTCTTCATCTCAATTCTTCCCTTTCCACCAGGCCCATCTCTTCGCTGGACATCAGGCGGTCGATGTCCACCAGGATCAGCATCCGCTCTTCCAGCGTGCCCAGCCCGATCAGGTAGTCCGTGTCCAGCGCCGAACCCATCTCCGGCGCTGGCTTGATCTGCTCCGCGCTCAGCGTGATCACATCCGACACGCTGTCCACCACCATCCCCACCACGCGCCCGCCGATGTTCAGCACGATCACCACCGTGAACTGGTCGTACGTCGGCGTGCCCAGCGCGAACTTGATGCGCATGTCGATGATCGGAACGATGATCCCGCGCAGATTCACCACCCCCTTGATGAATTCCGGCGCGTTGGCGATGCGCGTCACCGCGTCGTAGCCGCGCAGCTCCTGCACCTTCTGGATGTCGATGCCGTATTCCTCTTCGCCCAGCGTGAAGGCCAGGAACTCCAGCGGGCGGGTGCCGGCTGCGGCGGAGGAGGATGCGCCGTGGGCGGCGTGCCTGGGGGATTCGATGCTTGTGCTCGACATGTCTGGGTCTCTCTCTTGGAAATTTCGTTTCGTCAATGGGAAGGCCGGGCCAGCGGGGCGCCGCTGTCGAGCTTGAAGACGCGCACCGCCTCGACAAGGCTGCCGGCCTGCTCCTGCATGGACTGCGCCGCGGCCGACGCCTGTTCCACCAGTGCCGCGTTCTGCTGCGTCACCTGGTCCATCTGCGCGATGGCCTGGTTGACCTGCTCGATGCCGGAGGCCTGCTCACGGCTGGCGGCGGTGATCTCGCCGACGATGTCGGTCACGCGACGGATGCTCTCGACGATCTCCTCCATGGTTCGGCCGGCCTCGCCGACCAGCGCCGTGCCCGCATCCACCTTGGACACCGAGTCGTCGATCAGGCCCTTGATCTCCTTGGCCGCCGCGGCCGAGCGCTGTGCCAGGCTGCGCACTTCGGCAGCCACCACCGCGAAGCCACGGCCCTGCTCGCCGGCCCGCGCTGCTTCCACCGCGGCATTGAGCGCCAGGATGTTGGTCTGGAACGCGATGCCGTCGATCACGCCGATGATGTCCACGATCTTCCTGGACGAGGCATTGATCGAGCCCATGGTGCCCACCACCTGCCCGACCACGCCGCCGCCCTTCTTCGCGACTTCCGAGGCGGCCAGCGCGAGCTGGTTGGCCTGGTTGGCGTTGTCTGCGTTCTGCTTGACGGTGGAGGTCAGCTCCTCCATCGAGGCCGCGGTCTCTTCCAGCGAGCTGGCCTGCTCTTCGGTGCGCGCCGACAGGTCGTGGTTGCCGGCGGCGATCTGGCCCGAGGCGGTGGCGATGGTGTCGGTGCCGCTGCGCACCTGGCCGACGATGGTCGCGATGCTGTTGCGCATGCCGGCGATCGCATGCAGCAGGCTGGCCTCGTCGCCCCGCTTCAGCTCGATGGCCACGGCCAGGTCGCCCTCGGCGATGCGGCGGGTGATGCCCGCCGCATGCGCCGGCTCGCCGCCCAGTTGCCGCAGCAGCCCGCGCGACAGCATCCAGCCGAAGGCGAACAGCAGCGCGGCCAGGCCCAGCGCATAGACCGAGAACTCCGCCAGGCGGCCGAGGATCGCGGCCTCGACCTGGTCCATGTACACGCCCGAGCCGATGATCCAGCCCCAGGGCGCGAAGCCCTTGACGTAGGAGACCTTCGCCACCGGGTCCTTGCTGCCCGGCTTGGGCCACATGTAGGGGACGAAGCCCGCCTCATGCGCCTTCACCATGTTCACGAACTCGACGAACAGGCGCTTGCCATTGGGGTCCTTGTTGTCCGAGAGGTCCTTGTTCTCCAGCGCGGGGTTGATCGGATGCATCAGCATCCGGGGCGTCATGTCGTTGAGCCAGAGATATTCGTTGCCGCTGTAGCGCAGGCCGCGGATCGCCTGCATCGCCTGCTGCTGGGCCTGCGCCTCGCTCAGCTCGCCCTTAGCCGCCAGCGCGTGGTAGTGGACCAGCAGGCCATGCGCGGCCTCGACGACCTGGCGCACGCCGGCCTGGCGGTCCTCGAGGATCAGCTTGCGCTCGGACACCAGAAAGAGCGCGGTCAACAGCAGGATGCCGGCGACGGCGCTGCAGGTGAAAAGACCGAGCTTCTTCGCAATGCTCATCGAGCGCAGGTTCGGCAGGTAGGACATGTTGGCTGTCTTTCGGAACGGGTGTTGGTGCGGTGCTCGATCAGTTATCGGCAGTTGCGCGCCAGTCTTGAGTCCCGCGTTCGAGAAGAAGGGTGGGCTCGGGGGCTTCCAGCTTGAACACGCTCACTGCCTCGACCAGCCTGCCGGCCTGTTCCTGCATCGACTGCGCCGCGGCAGCGGCTTCTTCCACCAGCGCCGCGTTCTGCTGCGTCACTTGGTCCATCTGGGTGATCGCCTGGTTGATCTGCTCGATGCCCTGGGTCTGCTCGTGGCTCGCCGCGCTGATCTCGCCCACGATGTCGGTCACGCGGCGGATGCTGCCCACGATCTCTTCCATCGTCTTGCCCGCTTCGCCCACCAGCGCCGTGCCGGCGTCGACCTTGCCCACCGAGTCGTCGATCAGGCCCTTGATTTCTTTCGCTGCGGCAGCGGAGCGCTGCGCGAGGTTGCGCACTTCGGAGGCCACCACCGCGAAGCCGCGGCCCTGCTCGCCGGCGCGTGCCGCTTCCACCGCGGCATTGAGCGCGAGGATGTTGGTCTGGAAGGCGATGCCGTCGATGACGCCGATGATGTCGACGATCTTCTTCGACGAGGCGTGGATCGAGGCCATGGTGCTCACCACCTGGTTGACCACGCTGCCGCCCTTCACCGCCACCTCGGAAGCCGAGAGCGCGAGCAGATTCGCCTGCCGCGCGTTGTCGGCGTTCTGCTTGACGGTGGAGGTCAGCTCTTCCATCGAAGCCGCGGTCTGCTGCAGCGAACTCGCCTGTTCCTCGGTGCGCGAGGACAGGTTCTGATTGCCGGCCGAGATCTGGCCGGAGGCGGTGGCAATGGCATCGGTGCCCTGCCGCACGCCGCCCACCACGCCGGCCAGGCCCTGGCGCATGGCCTCCACGGCGCGGGTGATCACGCCCATCTCGTCGCGCCGATCGGACTCCAGCTGCCGCGACAGGTCGCCCCGCCCGAGCGCCTGCACATGCACGCTCAGAAGCCCCAGTGGCCGCACGGTACGGCGGATGAAGACGATCAGCGCCGCCCCCAGCAGCACGGTGGCCAGCGTGATGCAGCCGCCCAGCCACGCCATCTGGTGGTAGAGCGCCGCCAGCACTTCGGAGGTGGGCACTTCCGCCACCACCAGCCAGCCCGTCGTCTCGCTCCTCGCCACGGAGGCCTGGCGCTGCCGCCCGTCCGCCGGTGCGAGCACGGCCCGAGCGTCGTCGATCCACAGGGCCTCCTTGGCCGAGATCCGCTCCAGCCATGCGGCCGATTCGTCGCCCGGCAGGAGCTCGGCCAGCTTCTTGCCGGCCGCCGTCGGATGAAAGACCAGCGTCGCCGCGGCGGCTCCGCCCGCAGGATTCACGATGTAGAGCCCGCCGGTGTCGAAGATCCGCGTCTTCTTCACGGCTTCGCCGAGGGCAGCCTGCTGCTGCGAGATGTCCAGGCCGATGTAGAGCACGGCGATCACGCGGCCCGCCGCGTCGCGCACCGGCTCGTAGACCGTCATGAAGGGGCGCCCGAACAGCATGACGCGACCCACGAAGCGCTTGCCCTCGCGCAGAACGGGATACGCGCCGCTCTTGCGGTCGAGCAGCGTGCCGACGGCCCGGTCTCCGTTCTCCTTCTTGACCGAGGTGGTGATGCGGCGGAAGTCCTCGCCCTGCGCCACGAACACGGTGGCGTTGGCACCGGGAAAGTCGCGCGCGAAGGCATCCACCTCGGCGATGCGCGCGGCGTCGATCGGCGTGCCGCCGATGTTCAGCCCGCCCCCTGCGCCCGCATCGAGCGCAAAGCTGCCCGAGAACTGGCGCTGGAAGATGCCGAAGGCGTTCTCCGCGCCGAGGCGCATGGTCTGGTCGAAGATGTCCAGCGAGCGGGCGACGGCCTCGGCCTTGGCATTGGCGTACTGCGCGGCGCTGCGTTGCTGCTGCGAGGAGGCCAGCGCGTAGAAGACAGCCAGCACGAGCGCCGCCACCAGGAGCATGCCCGCGGCGGCGCCGAGGGTCATGGTGCGGGTCAGGGAGACGAAGGAAGGGTCGCGCTTGGAGGGGTTCACGGTGTTCATCACGGCCTTCTCCAGCTCAGAACTCGGTCCAGTCGCCGCCGGCGGCAACGCGCCCGCTCGTGGGCGGGGGCCCGGAAAGCAGGCGTTCCTTCTTCTCCGGCGGACTCGAAGGCGAAGGCGAAGCCTCGATGCGAATGGCCTGCGCGCCGGCATCGAGCCTGAACACGCTCACCGCCCGCACCAGGCTGCCGGCCTGCTCCTGCATCGATTGCGCCGCGGCAGCGGCCTCTTCCACCAGCGCCGCGTTCTGCTGCGTCACCTGGTCCATCTGCGTGATCGCCTGGTTGATCTGCTCGATGCCCTGGGTCTGCTCGTGGCTCGCCGCGCTGATCTCGCCCACGATGTCGGTCACGCGGCGGATGCTGCCCACGATCTCTTCCATCGTCTTGCCCGCTTCGCCCACCAGCGCCGTGCCGGCGTCGACCTTGCCCACCGAGTCGTCGATCAGGCCCTTGATTTCTTTCGCTGCGGCAGCGGAGCGCTGCGCGAGGTTGCGCACTTCGGAGGCCACCACCGCGAAACCGCGGCCCTGCTCACCGGCGCGCGCGGCTTCCACCGCGGCGTTGAGCGCCAGGATGTTGGTCTGGAAGGCGATGCCGTCGATGACGCCGATGATGTCGACGACCTTCCTCGAGGAGGCGTGGATGGACGCCATCGTGTCCACCACCTGGTTGACCATGTGGCCGCCCTTGACCGCCACCTCGGAGGCCGAGAGCGCGAGTTGATTCGCCTGCCGCGCGTTGTCGGCGTTCTGCTTGACGGTGGAGGTCAGCTCTTCCATCGAGGCGGCCGTCTCTTGCAGCGAGCTGGCCTGCTCCTCGGTACGCGACGAGAGATCCTGGTTGCCTGACGCGATCTCGCCGGATGCCGTGGCGATGGCGTCGGTGCCGTTGCGCACCTGGCCCACCACGCGCGCCAGGTTGGCATTCATGCCCTGGAGCGCCTGCATGAGCAGGCCGGTCTCGTCGCGCGTCTTCACCAGCACCTCGCTACGCAGGTCGCCGGCGGCCACGGTCTGCGCGACCTGCACCGCCTCGTTGAGCGGGCGGGTGATGCTGCGCGTCAGCAGCCAGGCCAGCACCGCGCCCAGCGCCAGCGCGACCAGGGCCAGTGCGATCACGTTCATGCGGCCGGAGCGGTAGAGCGCGTCGACGGAACCTGCGGCGTGATCGATGCGCGCGGCCTGGTGCGTCAGCATGCTGCGGATGCTGGCGTCGTAGGCGTCGAGCATCGGGATCAGCTTCTCGTTGGTGAGCCGCGCCGCTTCATCCGGGCGGCCTTCGGCCTTGAGCTTGAGGATGGAGTTGCGCAGGCCGATGTATTCGCCGCGCCGGGTCTTGATGTCGGCGCTGATCGCCTGCTCCTCGGGCGTGTCCAGCAGCTCCTCGAGCTTCTTCTGCGTCTCGGAGATGAGCGCGCTGGTCTTGGTGATGTTCTTCTGCAGGTAGTCCTGCACCTCGGCGTCGTTGCTCTTGAGCAGCGCGAAGGTGCGCACGCTGTTGTTGCTGGTGTTCTGCAGCCAGGTCGCGGCCAGGCGCTCCTTCACCAGCGAGCGCTTCACCATCTCCTCCGTGGCCTCGCCCACGTTCTGCAGGCGGAACACGCCGATGCCCGCGACGATGGCCAGCAATGCCAGCACCAGCGCGAATCCGACGCCCAGGCGGGTGCCGATCTTCCAGTTCTTCATTTCAATATCCTCCTTGTCTTGCAAAAAACCCGGCCGGCGAAGCCAGGCCCGTTGGTGGAACACCGCGGAACCGGCTTTGCCGGGCCGCTGGTGTTGCCCCCGGTGAGGGGGTGGGCGGCTACACGAAGTGAGCCAACCTGGGGGAGAGCCATGTCAGGCTGCGATCTTTTCGATCAAGCCCATCTCTTCGCTGGACATCAGGCGGTCGATGTCCACCAGGATCAGCATCCGCTCTTCCAGCGTGCCCAGCCCGATCAGGTAGTCCGTGTCCAGCGCCGAACCCATCTCCGGCGCTGGCTTGATCTGCTCCGCGCTCAGCGTGATCACATCCGACACGCTGTCCACCACCATCCCCACCACGCGCCCGCCGATGTTCAGCACGATCACCACCGTGAACTGGTCGTACGTCGGCGTGCCCAGCGCGAACTTGATGCGCATGTCGATGATCGGAACGATGATCCCGCGCAGATTCACCACCCCCTTGATGAATTCCGGCGCGTTGGCGATGCGCGTCACCGCGTCGTAGCCGCGCAGCTCCTGCACCTTCTGGATGTCGATGCCGTATTCCTCCTCGCCCAGCGTGAAGGTGACCACCTCCAGCCGGTTGCCGTGGGATACCGGGACGTCGGCCTGCGGGCGCAGGCTTGCGATTTCAGCCATGGAGGTCTTCCTTTGTGGATGGCGTTCAGGTGAACTTCTGCATGATGCGAACGAGCTTGTGCCCGTACTGCGGATCGGTGGCGTAGCCCGCCTTCTGCAGGCCGTGCGCGGCAGCGGCAGGGTCGTCGGTGGCCAGCACGTTGGCGTAGCGCGGGTTGCGCGTGATGAACTTCGCGTAGTCGGTGAAGGCCTCCTCGTAGGAGCCGTAGGCGCGGAACTTCGCGCGCACCTTCTGCGGCTCGCCGTCCACGTACTCGGTGGTGGTGGTCTCGACCGTCGGGCCCTTCCAGCTGCGATCGGCCTTGATGCCGAACAGGTTGTGGCTCTGGGTGCCGTCGTCGGCGCGGATCTCGCGCTTGCCCCAGCCCGATTCGAGCGCGGCCTGCGCCAGGATCAGCGGCGCGGGCACGCCGCTGGCTTCGCTCGCCGCCTGTGCCGACGCGCCCATCCGGTCGACGAAGGCGTCGACCTTGCCCTGCAGCGAATCCACGGTGGCGGGCGCGCGCTCGACGTTGCTCTGGTAGATGCTCAGGTCCGCGGAACGCCGCGCCGCAGGCACCGCCGCCGGCATCGGCGAAGAGCCCAGCGGAACGCCTGCCTGCGGCTTGAGCGCGAAGCCAGCCGGCGGCGCCAGCGACATGCCCTCGGCATCGCCATCGCCCTCCGGCACGGCCGATGGAAGGCCGCGGCTCAGCTGCGCGAGCATCGCTTCGGCCAGCCCCACGCCGCGCCCCGAGAGGTTCTGCGTGAGCTGCTGATCGAACATCGACAGGTACAGCTTCTCGTTCTGGCTGTCGAGCAGCCCGCTCTGGGGCACCGCCTGGCGCATGCTCTTGAGCACCATGTTCATGAACAGCGCCTCGAACTGCCGCGACACCTGCTTCAGCCCTTCTTCGGGCGAGCTGCGCACGGTGCGCCGCAGCGCGTCGACGCCCTGCACGTCGAGCGCGAAGCGCTGGTCGAGCGCGGCGCTGCGGTTGTCGGTGGTCATCGCCATGCCGCGGCCTCAGATGATCTCGAGTTCGGCGCGCAGCGCGCCCGCGCTCTTCATCGCCTGCAGGATGGAGACCAGGTCCTGTGGATTGGCGCCCAGGCTGTTCAGGCCCTTGATCACGTCCGAGAGCGAGGCTCCGCCACGCACCATCTGCAGCGCGCCGCCGCCCTGCGAGACCGAGATCTGCGAGGTCTGCGCGACCACCGTCGAGCCGCCCGAGAAGGGTCCGGGCTGGCTGATCACCGGCTCGGTGTTGATGACCACCGACAGGTTGCCGTGGGCCACTGCGCAGTCGTTGACGCGCACCGCCTGGTTCATCACCACCGAGCCGGTGCGCGCGTTGATCACCACGCGCGCGACCGCCTGCATCGGCGTCACCTCGATGTTCTCCAGCCGGGCGAGGAAGCTGACGCGCTCCTGCGCTTCCGGCGCGCGCACGCGGATCATGCGGGCGTCGGCCGCATCGGCGGTGCCGGGGCCGAGCTGGCGGTTGATGGCTTCCACCACGCGCTGCGCGGTGCCGAAGTCGGAGCGGTTGAGCTCCAGCGAGAAGGTGCCCTCGCCGCCCACCGGTGCTTCCACCGTGCGCTCCACCAGCGCACCGCCGGGGATGCGGCCCGAGCTCAGCTGGTTGATCTGCACCTTGCTGCCGCTGGCCGAGGCGCCGGCGCCGCCGACCACCATGTTGCCCTGCGCGATCGCGTAGGTCGCGCCGTCCACGCCCTTGAGCGGCGTCATCAGCAGCGTGCCGCCGCGCAGGCTCTTGGCGTTGCCCATGGAGGAGACCGTGACGTCGATGTTCTGGCCCGGCCGCGCGAAGGACGGCAGCGTGGCCGTGACCATCACCGCCGCCACGTTCTTGAGCTGCATGTTCACGCCGGCCGGGATGCTGATGCCCAGCTGCTGCAGCATGTTGTTGAGGCTCTGCGTGGTGAAGGGCGTCTGCATGGTCTGGTCGCCCGTGCCGTCGAGGCCCACCATCAGGCCGTAGCCGATCAGCGGGTTGTCGCGCACGCCCTGGATGCTGGCCAGTTCCTTGATGCGCTCGGCATGGACGGGCATGCAGAGGGCGGCCATGCACAGGGCCGCAAGAGCGAAGGTCGATCGAATGGATTTCATGTGGATCAGAACGGCATGACGTTCAAGAAGAAGCGTTGCATCCAGCCCATGTGCTGCGCCTCGTCGATGTAGCCCTTGGCCGTGTATTCGATGCGCGCATCGGCCACCAGCGTGGAAGGCACGGTGTTGCTGCCCGAGACGGTGCGCGGGTTCACCACGCCCGAGAAGCGGATGAACTCGGTGCCCTGGTTGATGCCCATCTGCTTCTCGCCGGATACCAGCAGGTTGCCGTTGGGCATCACGTCCACCACGGTGACCGTGATCACGCCGTTGAAGGTGTTGTTGGCGTTGGCGCCGCCCTTGGCGGTAAGGACGTTGTTGCCCGAGAGCTTGGCGTCCTGGTCGTCCAGCAGCCCGCCGAGCAGCTTGGGAATGGTCGGAAACGCGGCGGTGAGGCTGCCGTTGCGGCTGGCGTTGGCGCCAGAGTTCTTGCTGGCGTTGACCTTCTCGCTGATGACGATGGTCAGGATGTCGCCGATGTTGCGCGGGCGGCGGTCCTCGAACAGCGCGTTGGCGCCCGGCCCGTCGCGGAAGATGGCGCCGGTGGCGCGCGGCGCCGGCAGGGGCGCGTAGGGGTTGGAGCGCGCCGTCATCGGCTGGTGCACCAGCGGCTCGCGCGGGATCTGCGCGCAACCGGTGGCCAGCACGAGACCCAGTAACACCGCCACACTCCTTCCAGGGACACCGCGGAACCGGCTTTGCCGGGCCGCTGGTGTCGCCCCCGGTGAGGGGGTGGGCGGCCACACGAAGTGGGCCAACCTGGGGGAGGTCATAGCTGGGCCAACCGCTGCAGCATCTGGTCGGAGGTCTGCACTGCCTTGCTGTTGATCTCGTACGCGCGCTGCGTCGCGATCATGTTGACCAGCTCCTCCACCACGTTGACGTTGGAAGCCTCCACGTAGCCCTGGCTCAGGATGCCGGCGCCCTCGAGGCCCGGGTTCAGCTGGTTGGGCGCGCCGGAGGAATCGGTCTCGGCATAGAGGTTCTCCCCCAGGCTCTGCAGGCCCGCGGGGTTGAGGAAGGTGGCGAGCTGCAGCTGCCCGACCTGCACGGTCGCAGTGCTGCCGGCCTGCGTGACCGAGACCATGCCGTCGCGGCCGATGGTGATGCTGGTGGCGTTCTGCGGGATGGTGATGGCCGGCTGCACCGGGAAGCCGCTGGCGGTCACCAGCTGGCCGTCGCGGTCGGTCTGGAAGGAGCCGTCGCGGGTGTACGAGGTGGTGCCGTCGGGCATCAGCACCTGGAAGAAGCCGGCGCCGTTGATCGCCACGTCCTTCGGGTTGTCGGTCTTGGTCATGTTGCCTTGCGCGTGGATGCGCTCGGTCGCGACCACGTGCACGCCGGTGCCGACCTGCAGGCCCGAGGGCAGGCGCGTCTGGTCGGAGGTCTGGCCGCCGACCTGGCGCAGGTTCTGGTACATCAGGTCCTCGAACACCGCGCGGCTGCGCTTGAAGCCGGAGGTGCCGACGTTGGCCAGGTTGTTGGAGACCACGTCCAGCTGGGTCTGCTGGGCCTCGAGGCCGGTCTGGGCGATATAGAGCGAGCGCATCATGGCGGGGATCCTTTGAATGGGTGGATTGCGTCGGCGGCTTAGCCGTACGCGAGCAGCTTGTTGGCCGACTGCGCGTTCTCGTTCGCGGTCTGCATCGACTTCATCTGCATCTCGAAGCTGCGGGCCTGAGCGATCATGGAAACCATGGCCTCGACCGGATTGACGTTGCTGCCCTCGACCGCGCCGCTGGCAACGGTCACGGCCGCGTCGGCCTCGGCCGGCGGCAGGCCCTCGCGCATGCGGAACAGGCCGTCGTCGCCGCGCACCAGGTCGGCGGTTGGCGGGTTGACGAGCTTGAGGCGGCCGACCTCGGCCACGCCCACCAGCGGATCGCCGGCGCCGCGCGCGGTGATGGCGCCGTTGGCGGCGATCTGCACCTTGGAGCCGGGCGGCACCACCAGTGCGCCGCCTTCGCCCACCACCGGGCGCGCGCCCATGGTCAGCAGCTGGCCGTCGGCCCCGACCTGCAGGTTGCCCACGCGGGTGTAGGCCTCGCCGCCGTCGGGGGTCTGCACCACCAGCCAGCCGTCGCCATGCACCGCGACATCGAGGTCGCGGCCGGTCTGCGTCAGCGGGCCGTGGCTGAAGTCGGCGCCCGGCGTGGTGGTGACCACGAAGGCGCGCGTGGTCGGCTCCTCGCCCACCACCGGCACCGCGCGGAAGCTGTTGACCTGCGCCCGAAAGCCCGGCGTCGAGACGTTCGCCATGTTGTTGGCGACAGAGGCCTGCTGTTCCATGGCCTGCTTGGCGCCGCTCATGGCGACATAGAGCATGCGGTCCACTGGGTGCTACTCCTGGGGCCGCTCAGCGGATGTTGATGAGCGTCTGGACCACCTGGTCCTGCGTCTTCACCGTCTGCGCATTGGCCTGGTAGCTGCGCTGGGCGACGATCAGGTTCACCAGCTCGGAGGTGAGGTCCACGTTGGAAGCCTCGAGCGCGCCCGATTCGAGCGAGCCCTGCTTGGTGCCCTCGCCCGGCGTGCCGGTGAGCGCCGGGCCCGAGGCCTGGGTCTCGGCCCAGGCGTTGCCGCCCTTGGGCTCCAGGCCGTTGGGGTTGGCGAAGCTGGACAGCACCACCTGGCCCATCAGCTTGGTCTGCTCGTTCGAGAACTTGCCGGTGATGGTGCCGTCGGGATTGATCGAGAAGGCGGTCAGCGTGCCGGAGGTGTAGCCGTCCTGGCTCAGCTTGTTCATGCCGTTGGCATTGCCGAACTGGGTGGTGCCCGAGAGGTCCACGGCCATGTTCACTGCGGCGGAGCCGTTGCCGAAGTTCAGGCCGGCGATGTTGAAGGTGCCGCCGACGGGAGCCGTGAGGTTGCCGTTGGTGTCGAAGGTGAGGCTGGTGATGGCGCCGGCGCCGATCGCCGCGCCGTCGGCCTGCGCATAGACGTCCCAGGCATTGGCGCCGGTCTTCACGAAGTAGGCGGTGAGCTCGTGCGGGTTGCCCAGCGAGTCGTACACCGGGCCGATGGAGTTGGAGTAATTGAAGGTGCCGGAATCGGTCGCGTCGAAGGGCGTCTTGCTGGGGACGGCCAGGCGCGAGTCGAGGTTGAACTCGGCCTGGACGCCGGTGGTGGCGTTGGGGTTCATCGATGCCGTCTGCACCTGCAGCGCGGTGGGCGTGCCGCCGGAGAGGCCGCCGGCCGCCGTCACGCCATAGCCGGTGAGGCGCAGGCCCTGGCTGTTGACGATGTAGCCTTCCTTGTCGCGGGTGAACTGGCCGTTGCGCGAGTACATCACCTCGCCGCTGGGGCTGGAGAGGCGGAAGAAGCCGTCGCCGTTGAGGATGGCCACGTCGAGCGGGCGGCTGCTGGTCTGCGTGACGCCCTGGGTGAAGTTCTGCACCACGCCCGACACCGAGGCGCCCAGCCCGATGCGCGAACCGGCGTAGATGTCCTGGAAGGTGGCGGCCGCCGACTTGTAGCCCACGGTGCCCGAATTGGCGATGTTGTTGCCGATGACGTCGAGGTTGGCGGCGGCCACGTTCAGGCCGCTGATGCCCTGGGAGAAACTCATGATCGATCCTTGTTGCTGTGCGTGGATGAAGCGGCCCCTGCGTCCACGCAAGAGGCCCGGAGAGAAGGGTTCAGAGATACATCCGCACGTCGTCGAGGCCGATGCTTCGGCCGTTGGCCAGCTCCAGCGTGACGCCGTTCGTGCCCTGCTTGACGGCCGCGACCTGCGCGAAGGTGAGCGCGGTGGCCTCGACGTTGGTGCCGTCGTTGGTGGCGACCACCGAGAAGCTGTAGTTGCCGGCCGGCACTGCCGAGCCGTCGTCGGCCTTGCCGTCCCAGGTCACCGCGTTGACGCCCTCCGTCATGGAGCCCAGCTCGAGGGTGCGCACGGTGCGGCCCGCGGCGTCGACGATCTTGACCTGCACGTCGCCGGCCGTGCCCGGCAGTTGCACCGCGAAGGGCACGGGCGCAGGCTCCTCGCCGTCCTTGGGCGCGGAGGTGCCGAGCTGGTTGCCCGGCGACAGCACGTTGTAGCCAATCAGCGAGGCGGCCTGCAGCACCTGGTTGGAGCCGGTCTGGTTGACCAGGCCCGACAGCGTGCTGTTGAGCTTCTCGATGCCGCTGACCGTGCTCATCTGCGCGAGCTGCGAGGTGAGCTCGGCGTTCTCCATGGGGTTGAGCGGGTCCTGGTTGTTGAGCTGCGTCACCAGCAGCTTGAGAAAGCGCTGTTCGCTGTCGGAACCGCTCACGGTGTTGCCGTTCTGGGGGGTCGAACTGGTTCCGTTGAGGGAAGAGAGGGCGTCGTTGATGGCCATGGCTTGTTGTCGATGGGTTATTGGCCGACCGTCAGCGTCTTCAGCATCAGCGTCTTGGCGGTGTTGAGCACCTCGACGTTGGCCTGGTAGCTGCGCGAGGCGGAGATCATGTTGGTCATCTCCTCGACCACGTTCACGTTGGGCATGCTCACGTAGCCCTGTGCGTTGGCATGCGGGCTCTTGGGGTCGTAGACCAACTTGGCGGGCGAGCTGTCCTCGACCACGCCGGCGACCTTCACGCCGCCGATGTCCTGCTGGCCCGAGGCCGCGACTTCGAACATGACCTGCTTGGCGCGGTAGGGCTGGCCGTCGGGGCCGGCCACGCTTTCGGCGTTGGCCAGGTTGCTCGCGGTCACGTTCATGCGCTGCGACTGCGCGGCCATCGCGGAGCCCGCGACGTCGAAGATGTTCATGGAGGCGCTGGAAAAGGGCATCGCGGCTCCTTATTGCTGCGCCGCCGCCAACAGCGACTTGATCTTGGCGCTGGTGACGGTGAGGTTGGCCTCGTAGCGCAGCGCGTTGTCGGCGAAGGCGATGCGCTCGGCATCCATCTCGACGGTGTTGCCGTCGATGCTGGATTGCGACGGCACGCGGTAGAGCAGGTCGGCATCGGGCATCGCCGAGGCCTCGCCCTGCAGGTGGCGCGACGAGGTGGTGGCCATGCTCACCGAGGCGCCGCCGCGGCCCTGCTCCACCGCCTGGCTGAGCCGGCTCGCGAAGTCGAAGTCCCGCGCCTTGTAGTTGGGCGTGTCGGCGTGCGCGATGTTGGCGGCCAGCACTTCCTGGCGCTGGGCCCGGAGGTTCAGGGCTTCGCGGCTGAACCGAAGCGCTGCATCCAGCTTGTCGATCATGGGGACTCCATCGTTGGCGTCGCGGCCAGGGGAAGGCGTGGCGACAGATGGAAAGCGAGTCTATGCACGACCTGCTTTTGCAATGGGTCGAACAAAGGGGCATTTGGCGTGCACTTCGCACCTTGGCGCGCGGCTCGCCCTTCCTAGAATCTGGCCACCGATGATGGACAAGACCCGCCTATTCCTTCGCTTTCTCCCGGTGGTTTTGGCCACCGGCCTGGGCGCTGGCGCCTGCATGGCCGCGGCGCCGGAAGGCAACGATGCACGCGGCGTGGTCGAGCAGTTTTTGAAGACGCAGACCGCCGGCCTGCCGGGCCAGGCCCGCATCCGTGTGACGCTGCCGGGCTCGGCCCTTCCGGCCTGCGACGCGCTCGAAGCCTTCCTGCCGAACGGCGCCTCCGCCCGGGGCCGCGTCTCGGTCGGCCTGCGCTGCCCGGGCGAGCGGCCGTGGACACGCTATGTGCAGGCGCACGTCGCGCTGGAAGGGCGCTACCTGGTGGCCGCGCGCGCCATCGAGGCCGGCCGGCCGCTGGGTGCCGGCGACGTCGCGGCGCGCACCGGCGACCTGACGGCGCTGCCGAAGTCGATCGTGGTCGACCCGGCCGAGCTCAAGGGCATGGTGGCCACCAACCGCATCGCCCCCGGCGCGCCGCTGCGGCGCGAGCAGCTGCGCGGCACGGTCGTGATCCAGCAGGGCCAGACGGTGCAGGTGGTCGCGGAGGGAGCGGGCTTCACCGTCAGCACCGAGGCGCGCGCCCTGAGCCGCGCGGAGATCGGCGCCACCGTCCAGGCCAAGACGCGCGACGGCCGCCTGGTCAGCGGGGTGGCCGACGAGGAAGGCCAGATCCGGCTGGCGCAATGAGGGAGCCTGTTACAGCCCGTCCCATGGATCGACCCTAAAGTTCGAGCCCGGCCTGCCGATAAAGCGATCAGCCCTTTGAGGAACCATCTTGAAAATCGACCAACCCGCCTCCCCGGCCACCTCCATCACCCGTGCGGCCCAGGGCGCCAAGGCCCAGCCGGCCGCCGGCGCCGACGCCGCCGAACAGGCCAAGGGGGCGGTGCAGCTGTCCTCGGCCCAGGTTCATTCGCTGCCCAGCGGCCCCAACACCGAGTTCGATGCGGCGCGCGTCGCCGAGATCCGCAAGGCCATCCTTGCCGGCGAGTACACCGTGCATCCCGAGCGCATCGCCGACGGCCTCCTGAAGAACGTGCGCGACCTGCTCGGCGGAAAGAACGAGGGCTGAGACAGATGAGCGCCATGCTGCTGCCCCATCTGCTGGCCGAGAAGGCCTGCGTCGAAGAGTTCCTCGGCGTGCTGGCGCAGGAGGAGCGGGCCATGCAGGAAGGCCTCTTCGCCGACCTGGCGCCGCTGACCGAACGCAAGGCGGCCCTGCTCGACCGCATGACGGCGCTGGACCGGGCCCGCGAATCGGCCCAGGTGGCAATGGGCTTCGAGCCCGGCCGCGCGGGTGCCGACGCGGCTGCGGCGGCTGCCGGGACCACCGCGCAGGAGGCCTGGGCCTCCCTGCTGCAACTCGCCGAGCGCGCCAAGGCCGGCAACCGCCGCAACGGCGCGATGGTCCATGGCCACCTCGACTTCACCCGCAACGCGCTGCATTACCTGCAGGCGGCGGCCCTGCCCTTCTACGGGCCGGATGGAATCCGCAAGGCCGTGGGCGGAACGGGGACGCGGCTGGCGCTGGGGTAGGCACGAGCCTCGCCCTTTTCGTGGAGAAGGGTCTTGCAGCGATTGCATGCGCCTCGCTTTGCTCCTTGCTGTCACGGCACAGCACGGGCAACTGCAGCTCCTTCAGTCGCCCGGCACGTGGGGCGGATTCAAGGTCACGCGCTTGGCCGCCTTGGTGCGCATCCGGATGTTGAGCATCTCCACGCCCAGCGAGAAGGCCATCGCGAAGTACACGTAGCCCTTGGGCACGTGGTGGTCAAAGCCCTCCGCGACGAGCACGACGCCCACCACCACCAGGAAGGATAGCGCCAGCATCTTGATGGTGGGATGGTTGGAGACGAAGCGGCCGATCGGAGGGGCGAACAGCATCATCAGCAGCACGGAGGCGACCACCGCAGCAATCATGACCCGGACGTCGTCCACCATGCCCACTGCCGTGATGATCGAGTCCAGCGAGAACACCAGGTCGATGATCATGATCTGGAGGATGACGGAGGTGAAGGTGGCGCCGGCCCCGCTGGATTTCTGCTCGTGCCCGCCTTCCAGCGACTGGTGCACCTCGGTCGTGCTCTTCCAGATCAGGAACAGTCCGCCGAGGATCAGGATCAGGTCGCGGCCCGAGATGTCCTCGCCGGCCACCGAGAAGAGCGGGGCCACCAGGCCGACGATCCAGGCGAGCACCAGCAGCAGCCCGACGCGCATGAACATCGCCATGAAGAGCCCGAGCCGTCGCGCGAGATCGCGCTTCGCGGCAGGCAGCTTGTCCACCAGGATGGAAATGAAGATGATGTTGTCGATACCCAGCACGAGCTCGAGCGCGGTGAGGGTGGCGAAGGCGATCCAGGCTTGTGGATCCGTCAGGAGTTCCAGCATCGAAGTCCTTTGTGTCGGTAGAGGCGCGAGGGCAGCCCTAAGCATTTTTGCGAGGAGCGCCGATCCTACCGGCAGGCCGGCAGGTGATGCCGGGACACCTAGACGACCGAGGCCGATCCCGGACCCGACCCGCGGCCACCGCTCTGCGCGTCGGGCGCGGCCGTGACGATGGATCGGAGTGGCGGCTGCGGCCGCGACTTCACCAGCGCCTGCAGGTCCGGGCGCGGGCGGCGCAGCTCGGCGCTGGACGAGAACGCTTGCTCCATCGCGTGCGCGGCGCCCAGGACCTGGTGGTCCGACCTGAAGCCCCCGACGATCTGCAGCCCGAAGGGCATGCCCGCGTGATCGACACCGCACGGCAACGTGATCGCGGGATGGGTGAGCAGCGTGACCACGTAGGTCAGCGCCAGCCAGCGGTAGTAGTTCTCCTGCCGTTCGCCGTTGATCGTGTCCGCGTAGAGCTGCGTCCACGGAAAGGGCGAGACGGGCGTGGTGGGAGACAGGATCAGGTCGACGTCCGCGAAGACGTCCTGGAACTTCCGGATCAGGCGGGTCTGCTCGGCCTGCGCCCAGGCACTGTCCAGCAGGCTCATCCGCGCGCCCATCTCGTAGTTGGCGCGCGGGTTGGGACCCAGGCTGTCCGGATCCTTCTCGTACGCAGCCTGCATGCCCGCGACGAAGGCCTCGGCGCGCAGCACGTCGAAGCACCTGTGAACCTCGCCGAGGTCGAGCCGGATCTCGTCGCAGCGCCGGAAGAGATGCCGCATGCCTTCGATCTTGCGGCGGAAGGTGGCGCGGATGTTCTCGTCCACCGCACAGGCGCCGAAGTCCTCTGTCCATGCGACGCGCAGGCGGCTCAGGTCGACGTCGGCGGGCTTCCGGAAGGACAGCGCGTCGAGCGGATAGCTCAGCGGGTCGCCGGGGTGCATGCCGGCCGATGCGGCCAGTTGCAGGCAGGCATCCTCGACCGTTCGCCCCATCGGGCCTACGACCGAGATCGGCGTCCAGCCCAGCAGCTTGCGCACGCTGGGAACGATCCCGGGAGAAGGCCTGAAGCCCACCACGCCGCATTTGGCGGCAGGGATGCGGAGCGACCCGCCGGTGTCTGAGCCGGTGCACACCGGCAGCATGTCGCAGGCCAGGGCGGCGGCGGACCCGCCGGAGGATCCTCCCGCATTGAGATCAGGATTGAAGGGGTTGCCGGTCGCGCCCCAGACCACGTTGCGAGAGTTCGCGCCCGCGCCCATCTCGGGGACGTTCGTCTTGCCGGTCACGATGGCCCCGGCCCGGCGCAGACGCGCCACCAGCTCGATGTCCTCGGCCGGCACATGGTTGCGGAACAGGGGCGAACCCCAGGTGGTGAGCAGGCCCGCCGTCGGCTCGAGATCCTTCACGCCCAGCGGCAAGCCGTGCAGAAGCCCGAGCGGATCGCCGGCCATCACGGCCGCCTCGGCGGCGCGTGCCTCGGCGCGCGCGCGCTCGAAGCAGGTGGCCGTGATCGCATTCACGAACGGGTTCAGCTTCTCGATCTGCGCGATGCAGGCCTCCAGCAGCTCCACCGGCGAGAGTGCCTTGGTACCGATGAGGCGGCGCAGCTCGACCGCGGAGGTCTCGACGAGCTCGCCAGCCGTGTGTGCGGACATGGCCATGCTCAGTCCGCGGTGATGTTGGACCGCGCGGCCACGGCGCGCATCAGCGGCAGTTCCTTGTTGATCAGCTCGCTCGCTGCGGCCGCGTTGCTGTAGGCCGGCTCCAGGCCCGCCGCGACCAGCTTCGCGCGGGTGTCCGGATCGGCCATGGTCGCGGCCAGGGCTTTCTCGAGCCGCGCCCTGACGGAGGGCGGCAGGCCCTTGGGACCGGCGAAGATCAGCCAGGTGTCCATGTCGATGCCGGGGTAGCCGCTCTCGGCCATCGCGGGCACGTTGGGCAGCAGCGCCGAGCGCTTCGCGGTGGTCACCACGATCGCCTTGACCTTGCCGCCGGCAAGCTGCGGAATGGCGGCGCTCACCGTGTCGACGCTGAACGGGATCTGCCCGCCGATGAGATCGGTCATGGCCGGCGCGCTGCCCTTGTAGGGCACGTGCGTCATCTTCAGCCCGGCAGCATTCAGGAGCGTCTCGCCGGCGAAGTGCGCGGTGGTGCCGCTGCCGAACGAGCCGTAGGCGTACTTGCCCGGCGAGGCCTTCACGTAGTCGACGAACTGCTTGAAGGTCTGCACCGGGACATCCTTGTTCGCCAGCAGGATGAGGCCGGTGCGGCCCGCGATGCCGATCGGGTCGAAGCCCTTGACCGGGTCGTAGGGCAGGTTGCTGCGGATTGCCGGGTTGACCGTGAAGGTGGTGCCGGAGCTCACCAGCAGCGTGTAGCCGTCCGGCGCGGCCTTGGAGACGTAGGTCGCGCCGATGATGGTCCCGGCGCCGGCGCGGTTGTCGATCACCACCGGCTGGCCCAGCTCCTTGCCCAGCCGGGCGCCGATCACGCGGCCCAGCACGTCGGTGGCCCCGCCGGGCGGGAAGGGAATCACCAGCGAGACGGGCCGCGATGGGAAGTCGCCTTCGGCAGCGACGGCTTTCGGGCCGACCAAGACCAGGGAGGACGCCAGCGCGCAGCCGGCCAGGACAGAGAAGATCTTCATCGGGGCTCTTGCAGATGGGAAGGCAGGAGGTTGAGGGAGGCGCCGCGCAGCAGCTGTCATTCATCGTAAGAGTGGGCATGCGTTGCATCAAGCACCATGTTTAGAATCTTTCGTTGCCGAAATCGCAATCCACATCCATGGCCGGCCATTTGCTGCAGGAGACCGCCGTGCGCTACTTCCTCGAAGTGGTGCGGACCGGCTCGATCAAGGAAGCTGCGGCGAAGCTGAACGTGGCCCCCTCGGCGGTGAGCCGCCAGGTGGCGCGCTTGGAGCGCGAGATGGACAGCCTGCTGTTCGAGCGCCATGCCCGCGGCATGGTGCCCAATGCCGCAGGGGAACTGCTGGCGGCGCACGCCAAGCGGGCGCAGCAGGACAACGAGCGGGTGCTGAACGACATCTCCGCGCTGCGCGGCCTGCGCAGCGGCTTCGTGCGCGTGGTCAGCGCCGAGGGGTTCGCCTTCGATTTCATTCCGACGCTCATCGCGCGCTTCCAGGAAAAGTACGAAGGCATCCGCTTTCACCTGGAAGTCTGCGGCCGCGGCGACATCCCGCGCCGCATCCGCGACGGAGAGGCTGACGTCGGCGTCACCCTGGGCTCGGTCCCGGAGGCTGGCATCCAGGTGGAGCTGCGCCATCCCAGCCCCATCCTCGCCGTCATGTCGCGCGAGCACCCGCTGGCCCGGCAGCGCCAGCTGTCCCTGAGCCAGGTGGCCGCGTACCCGCTGGCATTGCCGCTGCCCAACAGCTCGGTCCGGCAACTGCTCGACATCAGCTGCAGCAGGCAGGGCCTGCAGTACCGGATTGCCATGTCGAGCAACCACGCCGATGCGCTGGTGAGTTTCGCCGGCGCGGCACGCGAGTGCATCGCGTTCTATGGCGAGCTGTCGATCCGGACCCGGCTTCTTGCCAGGACACTGGTGGCGGTTCCGCTGCGCGACCGGGAGATGAACGAACGCTACCTCGAGGTCGAGACGCTGGCCGGGCGCGCGCTATCCGACGCAGCCAAGGGCTTCGTGCGTTTTCTGATCGACGCGATCCGCGCTGAAACGCTGCTGCCCGGTGCTGCCGCGAATCCCGAGCTCACGGGGGGCAGTCCGGCGGCGTGAGGGTGTTGCTGTGCGGGCTTGGGTCGTCACCCGCCGCGCGTCAGCTCGCGAAGCTCCTCCTCGGCTCGCTCGAGCTCGAGCCGCAGCCCCCTGATTTCCCGCTCGAGCCGCTCGATGCGTGCTGCCCGGCTCTGCGCCGGCGAGAGCGTCTTGCAGCGGGCTTGCAGTGCGACGAGTGCCTCGGCAAGTTCCCGCCGGCGCAGCATCTGGCCCCGGGAGCGGGCAACGGCCATGTCCTGCTCGAGCGCCTCCTCCTCGGCTTTGCAGGCAGCGGCGTCGACCTGGCCTGCCGGCTGCGCCATTGCGGGCGTGGCGACCACCAGCGCGATGGCCAGGAAAGAGGATTTCACGCGCATGCCGGTACCGGTGATGAAAGGGAGGGGCCGAGTGTGCCAGCTTCCCTGCTCTCGGCCTGCATGCCGGATTCTCCCCCGCAGGGGCTGCCCCTGCGCTCAGCGGCGATACGGATTGTGTGGATTGCGGTCGTAGCGATTGGGCACGCCATCGCGGTCGCTGTCGCGGCGCGCATGGCGGTAGCTGTCACGGCGGTCATGGCGGTAGTAGCCGTCACGACGGTCATGCCGGTAGTAGTCGGCGCGATGGTCATGGCGCGGGTGGTAGCCATGCCGGACGATGGGGCGCGGGGGCGCCGGCGGGACGACGATCACGTGAGGGCGATAGCCGCGGTCCCCATGGTGGGGCTGCGCCTGTGCGGGAGCGCTCAATGCGGCCAATGCGACCACGGCTGCGGTGCCCAGTGCGAAAAACATCTTCTTCATCGAGGCTCCTTCGAGGAGTTGGTTCAGGAGCCCCGATACTGCAGGCGCCAAGTGAAGCACGTGTAAGGCTGCGGCGAAGTTCGATGAACTCTTGTGCTGGGCTCGTCGTATCGAAGGGCGCAGCAGCGCCGCACGGCTGTGCTCAGTCGTCGTCCCAGTCGTAGCCGCTTGCCCGATGGTCGCGATCGCGGCCGTTGCCCTCGCCGTGGCCGTGGTGACCGCGACCATCGCCGTCGTTCGCCAGCGAGAACGGCAGGCGGATCTTCAGGAACTCGGTGTTGTCCGAGGCCAGTTCGCGTCCGCCGCCATACGGGAAGTTGTTGTCGTTGACGACGAGCAGCGTGCGGGGGTCGAGCACCAGCACGTCCTCGATCGTCGTGTACGGGAAGGTGAAGACCCGCTGGCCGTCCGCGTCGAGGTCGAAGGGGTCGGCAAGGTTCATCAGGTCGACGAGCTCGGTCTTGCGCACGATTGCCCCGTCGGCCACGCCCTGCAGGTCGATCAGGAACACCTTCTTGAACGGGGCCGGGTTCGGCGATGTGGCCGTGCTGCCGTTGCGCTCGAGCACGATGAAGCGGCGATCGTCCACAGCGACCATGTCCCCGATGTTGGTGCCGTTCGGATCGAGCGGATAGACATAGCTGCGGCCGGTGTAGCGCTCTCGCGCGAGATCGAATTCGTTGATGCGGCGCGTCTTGTCGGGGTCGCCGGCCACCTGGCCTTCGAGCAGCGTGTAGAGCCGGGTCTCGCTCTTGTTGATCGCCATGCCTTCGAAGCCGCCCGAGCCCGGCAGGTTGGCCTTCACCTTGCCGGCGACGACGTCCTTGTGCTGCGGCGCGTACACGCCCGGCAGCGGGATCTCGCTGCGCAGCACGGTGCCGTTCGCGTCGGTCTTGATCAGGTATGGGCCGAACTCGTCGCCGAACCAGTAGTTGCCCTGGCGATCGCGTCGGAAAGACTCGACATCGAAGTCGGCGCCGGTAAGCAGGCGGCCGGCACGGATGCTGCGGTCGACGGGCGCGTTGGCCGGATTGTCGTAGTAGTTCGCGTAGTCGGCCTGGATCGGGATCGTCAGCTTGCGGTGCGCGTCGTTCAACTGCAGTCGCGTGCGCGCGTCGAACCCCGGGCGGAGCTTGCCGCTGTCCAGGTCGGCCGGCGCGACGGTGCCGCTGCCGCCCTTGGGCGTGCGCCAGAGGATTTGCAGCGCATAGCTGCGCAGCAGCGCGTCGGCCGAGCTCGCCTGCGAGCCGAAGCCGTTGTCCACCAAGAACTGGAACACGTTCCTGCGTGGCCCGTCGAGCACGCCCGAGAAACCCTGGACGGGCTGCTTGCCGAGGTAAGGCGGCACGTTCGTGCCGTAGGCATTGGGCCCGGTGAACTGCCCCGATGTCGGACCATCGGCGAAGGTGGCGGCCGGCATCCGGGCCCAGCCGATCAGCATCTGCGCATGCGCAGCGCCGGCGGTCAGCAGCAAGGATGCGGTGAACGGCACGAAGGCGTGCCGCAGGACGGATGGGATCGAACGCATGTCATTCCTCGGTCGAGTGGAGATGGGTTGGGCGCGATGCTGGCCATGTGTCGTGTCAGGCGGTTGACATGCACCTGGCGGTTGCGAAATCGATCCGCCGCAGGCACGATGCTGCCGTACTGCGGAGAATTCCTGCGCGCCCGCATGCCGTCGCTGGATTCCGGCTGCACCATGTTCTTCCTCTGGCCCGAGTACCTGTGGTTCCTGCTGGCGCTTGCATTGCTGCCTGCGGTCTACGTCTGGCTGCTCAAGCGGCGCGGCCGTGCGGCCCTGCGCTACAGCAGCGTGGGAATCGTGCGCGAGGCGGCGGCCGGCCGCCAGTGGCGGCGGCACCTGCCGCCTGCGCTGCTCCTGCTGGCGTGCTCGGGGTTGCTGATCGCGGCGGCGCGGCCCGTGGCGCGGGTGCCGCTGCCCTGGGCGCGCTCATCGATCCTGCTGGCGATGGACGTGTCGCTGAGCATGCGGGTGACCGACGTCAAGCCCAACCGGATGGTGGCCGCGCAGGAAGCGGCCAAGCTGTTCCTGCGCGACCTGCCCAAGGACATCGAGGTCGGGCTCGTCACCTTCGCCGGCAGCAGCCAGGTCGCCCAGCGAGCCACGTTGGACCGCGCCTCGGTGATCGCGGCCATCGACGGCTTCCAGATGCAGATGGGCACGGCGGTGGGCAACGCCATCATGCTGTGCCTGATGGAGCTGTTTCCCGAACAAGGCATCGAACTCGGCGACTTCGGCAGCAAGCCGCAGGGCCGCAGCCTGGACGACAAGGCGAAGCCGCCGCCCCCGGCTTTCACGCCGGTGGCGCCGGGCTCGTACAACTCGGCTGCGATCATCCTGCTGAGCGACGGCCGCCGGACCACCGGCGTCGATACGCTGGCCGCAGCGAAGATGGCCGCGGACCGCGGCGTGCGCATCTATGTGGTCGGGCTGGGCACGGTCGAAGGCGACGCCTCCACGCCGGATGGCACGGCCATCTACATGAGGTTGGACGAGCCGACCCTTCGCGAAGTGGCGCGGATGACCGGCGGTGAATACCACCACGCCGGCACGGCCGAGAAGCTGCGCAGCGTCTATGAGAACCTCGGCTCCCGCGTGCAGGTGCAGACGCGTGAAACCGAACTGGCCGGCGTGCTGGCGCTGATTTCTGCTTTGGTGGCGATGACGGCGGCGACGCTGTCGCTGCTCTGGTTCGGGCGAATCGCCTGAGCGCGTTTCCTTCAGCCGGCGGGCTCGAGGCCGGGTGCCTGGTCGATCTCGGCGGGCTTGTAGAGCTTGTGCTGCACCGCGGGGCCGAGTGCATCGGTGACCACCGCGAGGCGCCAGGGGTCGCCCTGCTTCGCGCACGCGCGCTCCTCGGGGGTGAGCTGGAAGCCGGCCATCCCGGCCGCGGTGCCCTTCACCGCGAGCTTGAGCAGGGTGGCGCCCTTCTTGTCCGAGACCTCGATGTCGTAACCGAGCGCCTGGCCGGCCACGTTCTCGGTCTTGTACCCGTAGCCGGAGAAGTGGCGCGTGAGGTGGTCCATGGCGGCGGCCTGCAACTGGTCCCGCGATACCGGGCCGGCGGGGGCCGGCGGGGCCGGAACGCCGCTGCGCGCGCGAGCGGCCTGCATGTCTTCCTCGGTCGGCAGCCACTCGCCCGGACCGCGGACCAGCACCGCCAGCTTCCGATCGGCATCCCATGTCGCGACGTGCCACTCCTGGTCGTCCGGCACGCGTATCGACACCTTGGCTGACCTGTCGGTCTCCAGCTCGAGAATGGGGACGCGGTTCGTCTGCAGCACGGCCCTGAACCCCTGGCCCGTATCCAGCGAGCGCTTGAGCAGGTCCAGCCGGTTGCCGGCGCGCTGGGCCTGCGTGGCGCTTCGCTCGCCGCCTCCGATGCGGCGCTCCGCATCGAGGGACTCGAGACAGAACCATCGTCCGCCCGACCCGATCTGCACGAGCTCCGCCCAGATCGTCGCGATGACCTTGTCGCCCGTCGCCAGCCAGGCCTGGTCCGACGCCTTCTGGCGCGCGTCGGGCACGCCCATCCTGGCAATGATGTCGACGGGAGTGCGCTTCTCCCCTGTAAGGCGCTTTTCGTTGATGACCGCGAGTACGTCGGGGTCGACTTCCTTGTCCATTCGAAGTGATTCAGGCGAGTTGTGAACTTTTCGAGTATGCCCCCGCGTCGCATGCACGTCACCGCCCCTTCACGGCGCTGACATCGGCGCTGCCTAGTCTTGCCTCCCACACAGACAAGCAAGCGGCGCGCCCCGCGCTGCGCCATACACCCCATCGACGAGGAGAAGAACCCCATGAGCTCGCGCCGCCAATTCATCCAGGGCACCGCCACCACCGGCATCGCCGCCGCCACGCTGGCCGCCTTCCCGCCCAGCATCCGCAAGGCACTCGCGATCCCCGCGCACCACGAGACCGGCACCATCCAGGATGTCAAGCACGTGGTGATCCTGATGCAGGAGAACCGGTCGTTCGACCAGTACTTCGGCACGCTGCGCGGCGTGCGCGGCTTCGGCGACCGCTTCACCATCCCGCTGCCCGGCGGGCGCAAGGTCTGGCAGCAGAACAACGCCGCCGGCCAGCCGGTGCTGCCCTACCACCTCGATTTCACCAAGGGCAACGCGCAGCGCGTCAGCGGCACGCCGCACAGCTGGAACGACGGCCAGAACGCCTGGGACGGCGGCCGCCTCGAGCAATGGGTGCGCCACAAGACGCCGGCCTCGATGGGCTACTACAAGGAAGCCGAGCTGCCCTTCCAGTTCGCGCTGGCCAATGCCTTCACGCTGTGCGACGCGTACCACTGCTCGATGCACACCGGCACCAACTCCAACCGCATGTTCATGTGGGCCGGCACCAACGGCCCGACGGGCGCGGGCGTGGCCACGGTGAACAACGAATGGGACTCGATCGATTCCTCGGCGCTGGGCTACGACTGGAAGACCTACCCCGAGCGCTTGCAGGAAGCCAAGGTCAGCTGGATCGTCTACCAGAACATGCCCGACAACTTCGGCGACAACCCGCTGGCCGGCTTCAGGCAGTACCGCAAGGCCAACGAGGCCTCGGGCAAGCCGGTGAGCAACGAGGCGCTCTCGCCCGCCTACGACCCGGCCAGCGACGACGCCGGCAACCCGCTGTACAAGGGGATCGCCAACACCATGCCCGGGCCGCTCGGCGACGCGAACGCCTATTTCGAGTCTTTCCGCAACGACATCAGGAACGGCAAGCTGCCGCAGGTGTCCTTCGTGGTTGCGCCGGCCACCTACTCCGAGCACCCCGGCCCCTCGAGCCCGGTGCAGGGCGCCTGGTACATCCAGGAAACGCTGGACGCGCTGACTGCGGTGCCCGAGGTCTGGAGCAAGACCGTGCTGCTGGTCAACTTCGACGAGAACGACGGCTACTTCGACCACGTGCCCTCGCCCTCGGCCCCCTCGCTCAACGCCGACGGCACGCCGGCCGGCAAGACCACGCTGCGCGAGTCGGACATCGCCTTCGAGCGCTTCATCCACCCCAACCCGCCCGGCACCACGAGCCAGCCGCAGCCCGACGGACGGGTCTACGGCCCCGGCGTGCGCGTGCCGATGTATGTGATCTCGCCCTGGAGCCGCGGCGGCTGGGTCAACTCGCAGGTGTTCGACCACACTTCGATCATCCGCTTCCTGGAGAAGCGCTTCGGCGTCAAGGAGCCGAACATCAGCCGCTATCGCCGTGCGGTGTGCGGCGACCTCACGAGCTGCTTCAACTTCGAGCGGCCCAACAACGAACCGTTGCCGACGCTGCAGGGCCGCAAGACCCTGGGCCAGGCCGACGCGCTGCGCGCCGCCCAGCAGCAATTGCCCCAGATCGTCCCGCCCGCGAACCCGCTGCTGCCGGTGCAGGCGACCGGCACGCGGCCTTCGCGCGCCCTGCCCTACGAGCTGCATGTGACTGCGCGCAGCAACTCGCGGCAGGGCACGATCAAGCTGGTGTTCGCCAACAGCGGCGAGCAAGGGGCCGTGTTCCACGTCTACGACAAGCTGCACCTGGAGCGGCTGCCGCGCCGCTACATGGTGGAGCCCAACGAGCGCCTGGATGACGACTGGGCCGCGATGTCCGACAACGCCGGCCTCTACGACCTGTGGGTGCTCGGGCCGAACGGCTTCCACCGCCACTTCAAGGGCGACCTGAACCGCCTGCGCGCAGGAAATGCGCCCGAACCCGAGATCCGCGTGGGCTACCACCGGCGCCGCGGCGACCTGCACCTGAAGCTGCGCAACGACGGCGAGCGCGGCTGCGTCTTCACGATCAAGTCGCGCGCCTATCGCAACGACGGCCCCTGGACCGTGCGCGTGAGAGGCGGCGGCGAGGAGGAGCAGCACTGGGACATCGCGGCGAGCGGCTACTGGTACGACTTCGAGGTGACTTGCGATGCCGACCCGGCCTACTACCGCCGCATCGCCGGCCGCGTCGAGACCGGTCGGCATTCGGTGAGCGATCCGGCGATGGGACATCCCGATCTCTGAGGGCGGAGGCCAGCCTGATGGCGGAGGATGAGTGACATCTCGAAACTCGCGGGAAGAAGGCAAAGGGCCACAATAAAAAGGCCACCGGTGCCGGCTGTGGCCAGATTCACCCCGCTGCCCCTGCGGGTGCAACCTTCCCGAGGACGCCATGTCAAGAGTGACGGATGCGATCAAGCAACATCTTCCGGACCCGATCGTCAACGCCGTGCGTGCCTATCGCGGCCGAGCCAGGCTGAAAGCGTTTTCGGATCTCTCGACGAAAGACGTTTTCACCAAGATCTACGAGGAAGGCTTCTGGGGCCGTGCCGACGACCCCGAACAAGAATTCTTCTCCGGAAGCGGATCGCGCGCCGCCCCGGTCGACACCTACATCGCGGCGGTGGAGAAGTTTGTTCGAACGCTCGACCACAAGCCCGACGTCGTGGACCTCGGATGTGGCGACTTCCACGTGGGGTCGAAGGTGCGCCCCTTGTGCAACCGCTATGTGGCCTGCGACATCGTGGACGCCCTGATCGCGTCCAACAAAGAGAGGTACAAGGCGATGAACGTCGAGTTCAGGACGCTGGACCTTGCGCAGGACGACCTGCCGGCCGGTGAGGTGGTCTTTGTTCGACAGGTTCTTCAGCATTTGTCGAACGCCGTCATCGCCCGCGCAGTCGCCAGGATTCCCGCGCAATACCGCTATCTCGTCTTGACCGAGCACGTGCCGCACGAGCCGTTTACGCACAACCTCGACAAGTCATCGGGGCCTGACAACCGCCTGGCGATCAAAAGCGGCATCGTCCTGACGAGCCCGCCTTTCAACATGAAAGCGATCGAGGAATCCACCCTGTGCGAGGTGGAGGAATGGGGCGGGGTCATCCGGACCGTTCTCTACAGATTCACGTAGGTCGATCCACCACCTCGATCGCCGCACGCGCGCGCAAGTCCACGGCCTGGTGCGTTCCGGCGCGGGGTCGCTGGAGCGGCCGACACTCTCTGCTTCCACAGAGGCCGCATCACCGCTTCGCTTGACATGCAGGCAATTGCCTGCATATCATTCGCTCACGCACAAACACGACGGATGGACGCTGACAAGGTTTTCAAGGCGCTGGCCGACCCGACGCGCAGAAGGCTGCTCGACCTGCTTTGCGAGCGGAACGGGCAGACGCTGAGCGAGCTCTGCGAGCACCTCGACATGGCGCGGCAATCGGTCACGCAGCACATCGGGCTTCTCGAGGCGGCAAGCCTGGTGAGCACGGTCTGGCGTGGCCGGGAGAAGCTGCACTTCATCAATCCGGTGCCGCTGCACGAGGTCTACGAGCGGTGGGTGCGCAAATTCGAACGCCAGCGGCTCAGCCTGCTGCACGACCTGAAGAAGCAACTCGAAGGAGAGCGATGATGAGCAAGACCAGTTTCGTTTACGTGACCTACATCCGCTCGACGCCGCAAAAGGTGTTCGAAGCCATCACCAGGCCGGAGATCGCGCGGCGCTACTGGGGCCACGAGAACGTCTCCGACTGGAAGCCCGGGTCGACCTGGGAGCACGTGCGCGCCGACGAGCAGCGCGCGGTGCAGGTGGTCGGCAAGGTGGTCGAAGTCGTGCCGCCCACGCGCCTGGTCATCACGTGGGCGAGCCCCTCGCAAGCGGCCGATCCGGCCAGCTACAGCCGCGTGAGCTTCGACGTCGCGCCCTACGAAGACATGGTGCGGCTGACCGTCACCCACGACGAACTCGAGGCCGGCAGCGGCATGGCCAAGGGCATCCAGCAAGGCTGGCCGATCGTTCTTTCCAGCCTGAAGTCCCTGCTGGAAACGGGCCAGGGCATCGATGTCTTCGCCAAG
Organism: Variovorax stachyos; assembly: GCF_051400855.1. Lineage (NCBI taxonomy): Bacteria > Pseudomonadati > Pseudomonadota > Betaproteobacteria > Burkholderiales > Comamonadaceae > Variovorax > Variovorax stachyos. Next base: position 41,775 of record NZ_JBLFFN010000030.1, read on the forward strand.
CCCAAAACGGCCTGATTCGTCGGCCCGAAACCAGGAGTTGTTCCTATGACCCAGCCCTACACCGGCGGATGCGCGTGCGGCGCGATTCGCTACGCGACGAAGCACGCGCCCATCTTCCAGAATCACTGCCAGTGCCTCGACTGCCAGCGACGCAGCGGCACCGGGCATGGTTCCTACCTGACCTTTCCCGCGCGCGCCGAGATGACGATCACTGGCGAGGCGACGCATTGGAAAGTCTCCGCCGACAGCGGCAACGTGAAGAATCACGCCTTCTGCCCGGTCTGCGGCACGCCGGTGTACCTGAGCTTCTCCGAGACGCCGGAGCTGATCGCGGTCCACGCCGGCAGCCTGGACGAGCCGGAACGCTTCGCGCCGCAGGTGCTCACCTACAGCGTGCGCGGGCTGGCGTGGGACCCCGTCGATCCTTCGCTGCAGGCATTCGAGCGCATGCCGGTCCGGGAATAGGCTCCTGAGTCCAGCGGCATGCCAGCGCACCTGCTCCTGATGTTCGGCGTGCTGCCGCTGTGGCTGGCCGCAGGGGCCCTCGACTGGGCGTTGCATCGGAACTCGTCCATCGAGACGACTTCCGGGACGCGCGAATCCGTCCTGCACCTGCTGATGCTGGCCGAGCTCGGGCTTCCCGTGCTGGCCGTGTTGTGGCTCGAGGTCGATGCCGCCGTGCTGGCGCTGTGCGCGGCGGGCTTCGTGCTGCACGAGCTGACGGTCTACACGGATCTCAAGTGGTCCGTCGCGCGGCGAAACATCTCGCCGCTGGAGCAGATGGTGCACAGCGCACAGGAGATGCTGCCGCTGGTGGGCCTGGCGCTTCTCGCCGTGGCGCACTGGGACGAGGTGCTGGCGCTCGTGGGCGTTGGCACATCCCCGGCTGCGTACGCACTCAAGCCGAAGGCAGTGCCACTGCCGGCGCCCTATGTGGCGGCCGCAATGGCAGGCTCCGCCGTGGTGGCCTTGCTTTATGTGGAGGAATTGATCCGATGCCTGCGCGCCAGGCGCTGATGCTCGCGCGAGGCGCTCAGCGTTGGTCGCGCCGGCTCAGGGCCAGATGCATGGCGGCGCTGGCGATCGCCGCCGTACCGGCCGCGACGGTGATCTGGTTGAGCCCGAGCACCACGTCGCCCGCGGCATACAGGCCGGGAGCGTCGGTCTCCTGGTGCCGGTCCGTCAGCACATAGCCGCTCTCGTCGGTTCGGGCGCCGACGCGCTCGGCAAGCGTCGAATGCACCTCGAGGCCGAGGGCGCTGTAGAGCGATTCACAGGCGGTGTCCAGGCCGCCATGGCGCACGCTGATTCGCCCGTCCCACTCCCGGATGCTTTCGACAGCCCCTTCGGCAAGCCGAATGCCGGCCTGTGCCAGCCGCTCGTGCTCGGCGGGCGCAAGCGCCTGCGCATCGGACGTCATGAAGAGGGTGAGGTCCGGCGTGAAATGCCGCAGGTAAAGCGCCTCCTGCACCCCGGCCGGCCCGTTTGCGACGACGCCGACCTTGCGGTCGATGACCTCGTAGCCGTCGCACACCGGGCAGTAGCGCAGCAGCCCCTTGCCCAGCGCCTGCGACAGGTGCGGCATCGCAGGCACGACGTCGCTGGTGCCGGACGCGAGCAGCACCAGGCGCGCCGTCAGATCGCCGCCTTCCCAGGAGAGCCGAAAGCCGTCCTCGATACGCTCCAGCGCGTCGACCTGGCCGGCGTGGTGCGCAATCGGGTAGCGATGGGCCTGCTCGCGCAGTGCCCCCAGCAGCGCGGGGCCGGCGATGCCGTCCGGAAAGCCGGGGTAATTGCGGGTGCGCGGGATGGTGGCCAGCCGGCTCTGGCTCGCATCCACGATCGCCACCGATCGCCGAAGCCGGGCGAGATAAATGGCGGCAACAAGACCGGCGGGGCCGCCGCCGATGATCGCGGCGTCCACCGCCGGCAGGGAATTTGGCGTGGCCATCGGAGCTCCTGGAATGACAACAAGGATGCCCCATGGCACGGCACGCGGCGTGCCTGGATTCCGGCGCTGGTCCGCTAGCAGTTGGCGCGGATGCCGCGTATCACCGCCGCATCGCGGACCCGCTCCGTCTCCACGATGGCAGTCGCCTCGCAGCGGGCGGCCGTGGCCCTGTAGCTGTAGCGGGCCTCGATGCGGCTGCCATCGAGGCGGCGGACGGACCGGAGGACGAGCGGCTGCCGCAGCGAGCCGTAGAACCTGGACATGTTGACCGGGTCGAAGGCGCCGACGCCTCGCTTGGCGGGCGTCACGAGGGCCGCCGCGGCATGGCCGTCGCCGACGGACAGCGCGCGGTAGAACTGCGCGACGGTCTCCAGGGGAACATCGCTCGCACGCTTTGCGGGCTCTGCGGCAATGGTGATCGGGGTGGGGGTGGGGGTGGGGGTAGCATCCCGGCGAGGCGGTGCCTGGATCGCTGGGGCCGGAACCAGTGGCTCGGCCGGCGGTTGCACGACGGCGACTGCGGTCGGGTGCACGACGGCGACCGCCGCCGGTCGCGCCGGCACAGGGCGTTGCGCATGTGTCCGGCTCACATGCCACAGCACGAAAGCAGCGGACCACAGGATCAGCAGGAGCGACACCCACAGCGCGGGTGGATCCAGCCTTTTCGCCAGTGCAACGAGGCCCATGGCTGCGCGCGGCAGGGGACGCTGCGGCGCCGGCGACGACTGGCGCGGCAGCGGCGGCGCATTGCGCACACCCGGATCAGCCCGATCACCCGAAATGGCCGAGAGCTTTCTGGCACAGCGGCGACAGTAGATCGCTGCATCCCTGTTGAGGGTCTGGCATGCGCCACAGGTCTGCGCCATGGGTTACTCCCGTCCGAAGCCTCGATCGAAAGACGATCAAAGAACCTCGGCGGCCAGCGGCTGATCGGAGTGCGTGGACAGGCCGTGTAGGAACGTGCTGACATTCATGCACCGCGGAGCGGCGCGTCGAATGGGCAGAGCAATGCCGCCCCGGCCAGCCCCATGTCTCCAATCTCAGGGCCTGAGCGGCAGCGCGGCCAGGAACTCCAGCAGCGCGCCATTGACGAGCGCCGCTTCTTCGTGATGCACCCAGTGGCTCGCATCCGGCACATGGAGTACCTGCGCATGGTCGCACCGGGCGGCACCCGCCTCGGCAAGGTCTTTTTCGAGGGCGGTATCGCGGTCACCCCAGATGATCTGCACCGGCTGCCGAACCCGCTCGGTGCTGGGCCTCGCGAGCGGCATGGCGCGATACCAGTCGAGCATGCAGCTCAGTGCGCCGTCGACCGACCAGGCGGCGCGGTACTGCTGGAGTTCGGCCCCGCTGAAGGTGCCGGGGCGGCTGGTGCTCGTCAGCGCCAGCGCCAGCGCGGCAGATTCGCGCGCACTCAGCAAGGTCTCGGGCACCCACGGCAGCTGGAACAGCGCGACGTAGGCGCTTCTCATCGCCTGCAGCGGATGCGTCAGCGCGAAGGAGGCGAAGGTCGCCGGATGCGGTGCATTCAGGATGGCGACGCCTGTCAGGCTTGCAGCATTCCGGCCTGCCAGCTGCCACGCGACCATGCCGCCCCAGTCGTGCCCGACCACCGCAAAGCGCTCGGCCCCGAGCGCGATGGCCATTGCAGCAACATCGTCCGCCAGGATGTCCAGCGCATAGTGGCGCACGCCTCGCGGCTTGTCGCTGTCGCCGTAGCCGCGCTGATCCGGCATCGCGACGCGATAGCCGGCCCCTGCCAGCGCGTCGGCCTGGTGGCGCCAGCCGTACCAGAACTCCGGGAATCCGTGCAGCAGCAGCACCAGCGGCCCTTGCTCCGGGCCGGCAAGGGCCACGTGAAAGCTCAGCCCGTTCGCCCTGATGCGCGTGTGTTCGAGGGACATGCCGCACATGCTGCGCCGCCACCTGCGGACCCGCTGTAGGACGCGGCGATGGCGCGACGGGTGCGCACGCCACCCGATCGAAACGCCCCTACCCTCGCGTCAGCACCGTCCGGACCGCATAGCCGTTGCGGTACACGCCCTCGATCGTCCCGGCGACCGGGTCCTTGGGCGAAGCCGTCACGTACCGCTCGTCCGAAGTTCGGTACACGATGACGGTGCGGTCTTGCGCACTGAGCGTGCGGGCGACGCCGGTGGCCTGGTTGAGCGTGCGGTAGGTATTCATGAGGTCCCCTCTTTGGCGGGCACATGCTAAACCGAAGGTACTCAATTCAGACGAATCCTGGCCCTCGCATCGGCGCCGGATGCCGGTAAAAGGCCACACTTTGGACGGCTATCTGTCGGCGTCCTGGCACAGGGCCACTCGCAGGCGCGGGCTCGGGGAAGGAAACGGATGTATTGCCTGCGCGCCATCAGGAATGTCGCGGGGGATGCCGATCTCCTGAGTTTCCTGGATCACATGCTGAGCCGAGGCCTGCGCTGAGCGTCCCCCCTGGTTCACGGCCCTTACCTCAAACCTAGAGCAGTTCCTCCGCCACGAACAGCGACATCAGCCCGAGCCGCAGCCGATCAGCCCAGCCCACGCCGGGTTCGCGCGGGTGCACCACCTCGCGCCCGGCCTCCTGCGCCACCCACTCGAGGCTGCCGGGGCGTCGAGCGGCCGGCCGCAGGCGATAACTGCCGATGTCGCGGTCGCGCTGCAGGGTCTGCGTCACTTCGACCGCCAGCGCCGGACTGTCGATCAGCACGCCCAGCTCGGTGTTGGCGCGCATCGAGCGCCGGTCCATGTTCATCGAGCCGATCAGCAGGCGCCGCCCGTCGATCACCGCCAGCTTGGCGTGCAGACGGCCGAGCGATGAGGCGGATTCGCCGGCCGCCGCGTCGGCGCGGCGGCCCAGCGCCGGGCTGAGCTCGTGGAGCTCCACGCCCAGGCGCACCATCTCGGCCCGGTAGCGGGCATAGCCCCAGTGCACCAGCGGCTCGTCGGTGGCGGCCTGCGCGTTGGTCATGACGATCACGCGCAGGCCCTTGTCGCGCGCCCGCCGCATCAGCGCCAGGCCGCGCTCGCCCGGCACCAGGTAGGGCGTCGCGACCAGCACCTGCGAGCGCGCCTCGCGCATCGCCTGCAGCGCACCTTCGAGGGCGAAAGCCTCCGGCGCCGGCCGGCCTTCGGTGCCGGCCTTTTCCGGCCCGTCGGCGTAGAGCCGTGCCGGCGCGAAGTGCTGGGTCAGCCGCCCCTCGTCGAGCTCGGCAGAGACCGGGCGGTAGCCGAAGCGGTCGAGCGGGGCCACCGGCGGCTCGCCGTCCACATCGCGCATCGCCTGCGCAGAGGCTTGCGCACCATCGGCCTCGGGCAGCAGCGCCCGCACCGGCCAGGCCTGCTCGCTGTTCCAGAAGCGGTCGAACACGGTCTCGAAGCCATCCACCACCGGCCCGGAGCACAGCACGTCCATGTCGATGAAGTTCGAGGGCTCGCCGCGCTTGAAGTAGTCGTCGGCGATGTTGCGCCCGCCGATCACGGCCAGCGAGCCGTCGGCGATGAAGAGCTTGTTGTGCATGCGCCGGTTGATGCGCTCGAACTCGTGCAGCGACAACGCCACGCGCGTGCCCACCTTGCCGCCGCGCTGGGGCAGCGGGTTGAACAGGCGCACCTCCACGTTCGCCTGGGCCGCCAGGCCGGCCAGCAGCAGGCCGCTTTCGCTGGCGTACAGGTCGTCGACCAGCAGGCGCACGCGCACGCCGCGCGCGGCGGCGTCGCCGAGCTCGCGCAGGAAGCGCCGGCCGGTCGCGTCGGCCGCCACCAGGTAGTACTGGATGTCGAGCGAGACCTGGGCGCGGCGGGCCAGCGCGATGCGCGCGTCCAGCGCCTGGTCGCCGTCGGCCAGCAGGCGAAAGCCGGACAGCGCCGGGTCGACGCCCGTCGCCGAGGCGCGTGCCACCTGGGCCAGGCGGGTGTGCGCCACTTCCTCCAGCGCGGTCGAGCGTGCACGCGCGGCATCGGGCGGCGGCAGGCTGGCGCAGCCCGAGCTCAGCAGGGCCGCCAGCGCGTGGCCCAGCAGCGAGGCCGGGCCGGGCCGCAGGCGCCGCAGCTCGCGCGCGATCGGTGCGCGCATCTGCCAGTGCAGCAGCACCAGCAGCGCCTGCAGCCGCTCGTGCAGGCGGACCAGGAAAGCGACGAATCGGGCGGCGGGCGGGGCGAACGGGGGATCGGACATCACAGCTCTCCTCGGGGTATTCGAACAAGCGGCCTCATCTCAGCCGATGCCCAAGGATGGCCGCCGCCGGTATTTGCCTGATATCCCACGCCTGCGCATCGGTAGCCGTTTCGCTGCGCGCCGGAGCCACTGCAACCGCCATGTATCCGGCGTGTATCGACCAGGCAATGAGGGCCACGGCGCGGCCAAGCAGGCCTAGACTGGCGCGATGCAAGCCACCGCACTGACAACCAGCGACGGCCCCACGCTCGCCGGCCTTTCGGCGCAACTCCAATCGCTGCGCCGGGTGGCGCTGGCGGTCGCACACCCCGGCGGGCCCGGGCTGTTCGACGCGCTGGTGCGCGAGCTGGCAGAGGCGCTGGCCGTGCCCACCGTCTTCATCGCAGTGTTCTCCGACGATGTGTGCAGCCTGATGCAGACCGTGGCCGTGCGGCTGGATGGCCGGCCCTTGAAGAACTTCGACTATGTCCTCCAGGGTACGCCCTGTGCGCACGTGGTCGGGCGCGAGTTCCGCTACGTGGCGAGCGGCGTGGCCGCGGAGTTCCCGCGGGGCTCGCTGTTCGCGGCCAAGGGCATGGATTCCTATGCCGCCTTCCCGATGCGCGACAGCCAGGGCGAGGCGCTGGGCCTGCTGGTGGCGATGGACCGCGTGCCGATCGCCGACGGCGATGCCGAGCATGCCGAGGCGATGCTGAAGATCGTCGCAGGCCGCGCGGCCGCCGAGATCGAGCGTACCCGCACCGACGAGGCGCTGCGCTCGGCGGCGCTGGCGGTGTCGGGCGCGCGCAGCGGCACGGTGTTCGACGAGCTGGTGCGGCTGCTGGCGACCATCCTGCGCGTGGAGGTGGCCTTCATCGCCCGCCGCACCGAGGACGGGTCGAATCAGCTGACCATGCTTGCCATGCAGTGCGACGGCCAGGTGCTGCACGACATCCGCTACGCCATTGCCGGCACGCCTTGCGAGACTGTGCTGGGGCAGCAGTTCCGCGCGTACCCGAACGATCTGCAGACGCTGTTTCCCGACGACGAGGATGCGAAGACGCAAGGTGCCGTCAGCTATGCCGGCTATCCGCTCACCGCGCTGGACGGCACGCCGCTGGGCGTGGTTTCGGTCGCCTCGCGCCGCCCGCTGAACCAGGTCGACCGGGTGGAGTCGATGCTGAAGATCTTCGCCATGCGCGCCGCGGCCGAGGTCGAGCGGCTGGCCGCCAGCGAGGCCCTGGAGCATTCCGAAGCGAGCTATCGCACCATCTTCGAGACCGCGGAGGACGCGATCTTCGTCCACGACTGGGACTCCGACCGCTTCATCGACGTCAACAGCCGGGCCTGCGAGACCTACGGCTACACCCACGAGGAACTGATCCGCCTGTCGGTGGGCGACGTCAGTTCCGGCGTGCCGCCCTACACCGCCGAAGACGCGCAGCGCTGGATCGAGCTGGCCAAGCAGGGCCACTGCCCTTCCTTCGAATGGCAGCGCCGCAACAAGGACGGCAGCCTGCACTGGGACGAGGTGCGGCTGAAGCCGGCGACCTTCAACGGCCGGCGCCACATCCTGGCCTTCACCCGCGACATCACCGAGCGCCGCGAGCGCGAGCGTGCCCTGCAGCGCAGCGAGGCGCGGCTGCGCGCAACTGTGGAAGCGGCTTTCGACTGCGTGATCGGCATGGACGCGGAGGGCCGCATCGTCGAGTTCAACGCCGCTGCCGAGCGGGTGTTCGGCTACCGCCGCGAAGCCGTGATGGGCCGGCCCGTGGCCGAGGTGATCGTGCCCGAGCGCCGCCGCGAGGCGCACCTGCGCTGGCTGCGCGAGTTCCCGATCACCGGCAGCAGCCCGATGCTCGGCCGGCTGGTCGAATCGACCGCGCTGACCGCCAGCGGCGACGAGATCCCGGTCGAGCTCGCAGTGAGCGTGGCCGAGGCGCCCGAGGGCAACATCTTCGTCGCCCACGTGCGCGACATCAGCGCGCGGCGCGAGGCCGAGGCGGCCCGCCTTGCGCTCGAGGCGCAGCTGCGCCAGGCGCAGAAGATGGAAGCCATCGGCCAGCTCACCGGCGGCATCGCCCACGACTTCAACAACATCCTGACCAGCGTCATCGGCTACCTGGTGCTGGGCGAGGAGCGTGCCGAAGCCACGGGCGACGCGGTGCTGCTGCGCCAGCTGGGCCAGGCGCACCTGGCGGCCCAGCGTGCGCGCGACCTGATCGCGCAAATGCTGGCCTTCGCGCGGCGCCAGCGCGGAGAGGCGCGCGTGCTCGACGTGGCGCCGCTGGTGCGCCAGACCCTGCGCCTGCTGCGCGCGACCCTGCCCTCCTCGGTCACGCTGGACGGCAACGCAGGCGTCGACGACATGGCTGCCTCGCCGCTGTGCGTGGCCATCGATCCGGTGCAGCTCGAACAGGTGCTCTTCAATCTGTGCATCAATGCGCGCGACGCCCTGGACGGCGCCGGCCGCATCAGCGTGCACCTGCTGTCCCATGCGCAGGAGCGCTGGCAGTGCGCCTCCTGCCGCGCGCCGGTGGATGGCGGCCCCTGGGTCGAGCTGAGCGTGGCCGACACCGGCAGCGGCATCGCGCCGGAGCTGCAGGAGCGCATCTTCGACCCCTTCTTCTCCACCAAGGCGCCGGGCAGCGGCTCGGGCATGGGCCTGGCGATGGTGCATGGCATCGTGCACGGCCACGGCGGGCACCTGCGCTTGCGCACCGCGCGCGGCGTCGGCTCGGTGTTCTCGGTGATGCTGCCGCGGGCAGCGACCGCGACCACCGCGGCCCCCGAGCAGGAGCCGCGCCGCGCGGCCGGCGCGCCCGCCCTGCGCGGCAGCGTGCTCGTGGTGGAGGACGATCCGATGGTGGGCGACTTCCTGGTCGAGCGCCTGGCCAGCTGGGGCCTGCGCGTGCGGCTGCAGCGCGAGCCGCAGACCGCAGCCGCCTGGCTGGCGGAGCCGGCGCACGAGACCGACCTGCTGGTCACCGACCAGACCATGCCGCACATGACCGGCCTGCAGCTGGCCGCCCACGCCCGCGCGCTGCGCCCCAACCTTCCGGTGCTGCTGGTCAGCGGCAACGCTGGAGGCTTCGACCCGCAGGAGCTGGCGCGCTGCGGCGTGCACGCGCTGCTGCGCAAGCCGATCGACGCCGAGCGCCTGCGCGCGGTGCTGCGAGAGGTGCTGGGGTCTACGGTTTGAAGCTGGGGCACCCCCCGAAAACTTGAAGGCGCTGGTGCGCTCGGGCGATGTTGACGGTCAGTCCTGCGCGCTGCAAAGGCGCCTGCGGGTGTGCGGGGCGGCGTGCCACTGTGGCGGTCGGCGCTTTGCGCCGACTTCCCTGCGATGCTCGCGCAGCCGGCCTGCCGCGGAACTCGCGACGTTCACTTCGTTCACTCTGCTCAG
>NZ_JBLFFN010000031.1:0-45984 GCF_051400855.1 Variovorax stachyos
GGTCGCCTTTCTTTGGTTACTTTCTTTGGCGAGACAAAGAAAGTAACTCGCCCGCCGGGGCGAAATCCCGGCTCCGGACTCAACACAACAGCACCGTACGAAATCAAACGAACCGAGCGCCCCACCCCAACCCTCCCCCACAGAGAGAGGGAGCAAGACAGCAGCCGACCGCGAGGCCCTCACGAGGACTGCCCTTTCGACAGGTAACGCAATGCGCGAATGCCGGGCATGAAGAAGTACGCCCCACCCCGAACGGTCACGAACTGCGGCAGGCCCGAGAGCCGGCGATCCGGCCCCGTGCCCACCGGCATCGAAAAGCTGTCCGTCGGACTGCCATCCGCATCCGGCAGCCGATGGCCCAATAGCGGATCGGACTCGCCTGAGAGGCCATCGAAGCGCGTCCCCGCCAGCCATGCGTTCTGGACGAACTCGAACTGCCGCGCGATGTTGGCGCCCAGGCAGATGAAGTGCAGCCCCGTCTCCTCGCCCGGTTCGCCGCCGTACTCGCGGCCGCGGCGCAGCAGGCGATGGAAGCGCGTCGAGGCGACCAGGTCGGGCCGCAGCGAGCCCGCGCCGAAGCCCAGCCGCCGCCACAGGCGCGAGAGCGGATTCGCCCAACCCGGCGGCAGGTCGCCGTTGCGCGGATTGGCGCGGCGGATGTGCGCACCGATGGGACAGCGCAGCCCGTCGGGATCGCCACGGTAGGTGAAGCCGTTGCGCCGTCGGGCCTCCTCGTCGATTCCGTCGATGTGCTCCCGGCCGGGCCCCACGAGCGCCTCGCTGCCATCCATGCTGCGGCCGACCATGGCCTCGGCCAGCCGACGGCGCAGGACCGGATCGCCGCCGGCCTGGCGATCGAGGAACTGCCAGAAGCCGCCCACGTCCTGGCGCAGCTGGCGCATCACCAGGTAGCTGCCGTTGCGCCCGAGGTCGGCCATCGCAGGTGCATCCTCGGCACGGGGCAGCATCGTGCCGGGATCGCGTTTCGGGTCCAGCAAGGGACGATCGGTGTACGCACCGTACTCGTTGGGATAGCCCAGCAGGTACTCGCCGAGGCAGGACCGGTTGGTGAAGCCGAACTGCTCCTCGTCGCGCGCCGGACGCTTGCGCTCCCAGTCGACGCGCGGCTGCGAGATGCCGTCGACGAAGCCGAAAGGCTCGGTCTCGCGCAGCCGGGCGGTGAAGAGGCAATCGGTCTCCTCGAAGCCGGCTTCGCACTCGGCACGCACGGCGGCGAGCAGGGTGTCGAGCTGGCCCGGCATTGCGTAGAGCATCAGCAGCACATGTGGCACCTCGTGCGGCGCACCGCCCCACTGCCAGCCCGCGGGATCGTTCGCGCCGAGGTCGCCGAGCCGCCGCGCCCGGCTGGCATCGCTGCTCATGCCGGCCAGGAACTCCGCCGAGAAGCCTTCGACGATGTCGCGTGCCACGCCAAGCCTGTGCAGGCCCGGGGCGCTGATGGCGATCTGCAGCGCGGTGCGCGGCGGCGGCTGGCGCTCGACGGCCGGGGTGACCGGCGCACGAGCGAGCCAGGCGCGCGCGGCCTCGGCATCGTGGATGCGCAGCAGCAGGAAGCAGGCCTGCGTCAGGTGCTTGTAGCCGTAGCGCGCCAGGCCCTGGATGTCCTCGAAGTCGACCTGGGACACTGGAGTACCTTCGCCTTCGGCTGCGGTGCTATTCGCCTTCGGAGCGGCCGTGCGGCTCATGCCACTGCTCACAGCAACCTCAGCCACGCAAGCGCTTCCGCATCGCTCATGCCCACGCGCTCGAAGCCTTCGCGGATGCGCCGGTTGCGCTCCAGGTCGCTGAGCGTGAGGCCGGGGTAGGCCTTGTACCAGACCTCGGTCGGCAGCTGGTGGCCGCGCTGGTAGTACTTGAAGGGCAGCTCGCGGCGCGCGCCCTGCTGGATCAGCCAGGCGGTGCGGGGCCACCCGAAGCCGTTGCTGAAGACCAGGTTGAGGCCCCACGCGACCTTGTTGATGAAGTCGTCCATGTAGGCCTCGTGGCTGCCGTCGTAGTTGCTGGCGAACAGCACGCGGAGCTTGTTGTCGAGGAAGACCCAGTGCGCGAAGTGGATGGTGCGCACGCGCCCCAGGTGGCCGCGCCCGAAAACATGGCGGCAGGCCCAGGCGATCGCGAGCAGCAGCACCTGCACCAGCACGCGCCGGAACCAGCCCGGCTTGACGGCCCCGAGCGCGGTGAAGCTGTTGCTGGGGCCGTGGTCCTCCAGCTCCTGCATCGCGCCCACCGCGGCGGCGCGCGGACGCGGGCAGTATTCCGGGTCGGCGCGCTCGTGCCGGCGCAGCAGCACGAGAAAAAACGGCAGCACGATCAGCAGCAGCGGCGAGAGCAGCAACGCTGCCAACGGCAGCCCGATCGCATGCAGCGTGTTGCGCACCCGCCAGCCTATCGGCGTCGGCTCCGGCGGCGTCAGCGGCAACATGCCGGTCGCCTGCTGGGCGCGCACGAAGTTCAGCAGGTCGCGCCGCAGCATCTGCGGATCGACCGCCGCGCCGCGTATGTCGCGCGGCACCCGCGCCGCCAGGGCCCGCTGCAGCGCGCTCTCCTCGCGGATCTGTCGAACGGTGCGCCCGATGCGGTTGACGTACGGCGCGGCAACCGGGCGGTCATGCTCGATCAGCCACTCGAGCAGGTCGTCACGCAGGTCGAGGCCGCGGCAGTGCGAGAAGATGCGGCGCAGGCCCTCGCCGGCGTGCTGCACCATTTCGGCCAGTTGCGCCTCGGCCGAGCCGTCGCAGTCGCCCATGAAGAGCAGGTAGGTCGGCAGCTTGGGCCGCGGCAGCCCGAAGACTTCGAAGTCCGCCATCGTCGCGTCGCCCAGTATCGCGAACCGCGCGAAGTGCAATCGCTCGAAGGCGCCGAAGGGCAGCACCGGATTGGCCGGGTCGGCCGTGCCGGGCGCGAGTGTCATGGTGCCCAGCAGCTTGCGCAGCCCTGCTTCGCGTCCCGGGGCGATGGCGGCGACCACCACGAAGTGCGATTGCGGAGTCACTGCATGAGGGTTGTGTCGGCAGGCTAGAACTTGAGGCAGAAGTCGATGAGCCGCTCCTTGCCCCAGTACACCTTGCCGAGGTAGAAGCCCGGCGAGATCAGCCGGATCTCGTCGCGGATCCAGTGGGCCACCACCGAGGTCTTGGAGTAGTCGAGCACGATGCACTCCTTCTGGTCCAGCCAGCTGTCGCCCTTGTAGACCTTGGCCACGATGGCCTGGATGCCGAAGGGACTGACCTTGTTCTTGAGCACGCCATTGGCGGGGTCGAAGACCTTGCCCTGCCAGCCGAAGAAGTTGACCATCTTCGCGATCGACTCGGTGTAGCGGGTGCCGGGCGCGATGATCGCGGTGCCCTCCGCCTCGCCGGAGGGAATGTCCCCCGCCGGGCTGGCGGTGAAGAGCTCGTCGAGCTGCTGCTGCGTCATGTCGAGCAGTTGCTGTACGTCGTAAGCCATGCGCCATCTCCTCGAGTGAAGACCCCGCCGTCCAAGTGTCCGGCCAGGGTCGTGGGCCGTCAATTTGCCGAAAGTGGTGTGCGCGCGGCCGTGCGCAGCACCGCATCCGCCGCCTTCTCCGCGGCCATGTAGACCGCGGATGCGACGAAGAAACCTGGAATGCGCGGGAACACCGAGGCATCGACCACGCGCAAGCGCGGCACGCCGTGCACCGCGAAATTGCCGTCCAGCACCCCGCCCTGCTCCCGCGGGCCGATCGCGCAGGAGCAGGAGGCGTGATGGCCCCAGGCCGTGTCGCGCACATAGTCGGCCAGCGCCTCATCGCTCTGCACGGCCGGGCCGGGCGCGATCTCCTCGGCGATCCATCCTTTGGCGAGCAGCGGCGCCGTCATCCGGCGCACCAGACGGATCGCCTGCACCACTGCCTTCAGGTCCTCGGCGCCCGGATCGTCGGTCTCGTCGAAGTAGTGGAAGTCCACCAAGGGCATGTCGCGCGGGTCGGCGGAGCGCAGGCGCACGGTGCCGGCGCGGTTGCGCGTATGACCCTTCAGCACCGCCCAGGTCAGCTGGTCGGGCTGCTCCCGTATCAGTGCCGAGAAGCCGGGGAAATAGCCCTCGAAGCGCCCCAGCAGCGCCATGCAGAAGAGATCGGGCTCTGCGCCTGGCCTGGCCGCGAAGCTCGAGCGCTGCACCACGCCCAGCGCCGCGCCGTTGGAGGCGTACATGCCGACGCGCCCTTCGTCCCAGCGCCGCCACAGCGTGTCGTCGCGATCGAAGCGCGCGCCCTCGAGCACCTCCCACGGCCGGCGCATGCGGTGCGTGACGGCGATCTCGTAGCGGTCCTGCAGATTGCGGCCGACGCCGGGCAGCGCAGCGCGCTGCGCGATGCCGTGCCGGCGCAGCTCTTCTTCAGGCCCGATGCCCGAGAGCATCAGCAGCTGCGGTGTATTGAAAGCGCCGCCGCAGAGGATCACCTCTCGCCGCGCCCGCGCCTCGCGCCGCTGGCCTTCGGCCGTGCTCGGCGCCGCATGAGCGCGGTACAGGTGCGCGCCCTTGAGGTACTCGACGCCGGACGCCACGCCGGCTTCGTCGAAGAGCACGCGCGCGGCCAGGGCGTCGAGCTCGATGTGCAAGCGGCCCGGGTGCTTCCTTGCCACCTCCAGCAGCCGCTCGCGGATGCCTGCGCGCCGGTGCGCCGAGGTGGAGAGCGGCGTATAGCACAGCCCCTCGAAGCTGCCAGGCCACAGGCGCCGCGAGTTCGGGTCGCCCAGCCCGCCCCGCAGCCAGCGCAGCGTGCTGCGCACCGGCGTGGGCAGGCTGCCGGCGAAGACGCCGGCGCTGTCGCGCAGGACCCGCATCAGCCCGTCATCGCCCAGCACCGTGAGCGGGATCGCCTTCTCGGTGCGCAGCCAGCCGCCCCAGCCGTGGCCGGTCGGATCGAGCCCCACATGGCGCAGCGCCCGCCACACCGGCCGGTGCGCGCAGTTCTCGATACGCTGGGCATAGCGGCGCATGCGCGAGGCGCGCCACGAGCGGTCGCCGGTCAGCCGCGCAATGTGGTTCCAGTCGGAGGCGTGCGGCAGCATGAAGATCATCGCGTTGTGTGCGCTGCATCCGCCGAGCGCCGCCGCGCGCGGGTAGAGCACGCCCTGCCCTGCCTCGTATTTCCAGTCGCGGGCCTGCCGCGCCTCGTCGGCATGATGGCGCACGCGGAAGTTCCAGCTGATGGCCGGGTTCTCGCAGGCGAAGGCGTGGAAGGCCGGCACGTCATAGTCTTCCGGCAGGCGCGGTGCGGAGGCCCGCGGGTCGCCGCCGGCCTCGATCAGGAAGACCCGCATGCCAGCCTCCGCCAACCGCGCGGCCAGCGTGCCGCCGCCGGGGCCGGAGCCGACGATCACATAGTCCCATTCGGGTTCGGTCATCAGGTCTCAGAAGGTCTTGAGGAAGGCGATCAGCGCGCGCTTGTCCTCGTCGCTCAACTCGGGCTCGCGGCCGAAGGCCTTCTCGTCCTCGCTCAGCCCGTCCTGCCGGTTGAACTGCGCGGTGCCGAAATAATGGCCGCGGTTGACGACGAAGTCCGGGCACTTGCTCAACTGCATCATCGGCTCGCGCAGCTTCGAGAAATGCTCGCGCAGCTGCTCGTCGGTGGCACCGGCGGGGGCGCTCTTCAACGCACGCCTGAGCTCGATCAGCAGCTCGCCCACATCTTGCACGTGGCTCGCCTTCTCGTGCAGGCTGTCGCCCTCCGCGCGCAGCTTGAGATTGGCCAGCAGTGCCACCGGGGTGCCCTTGGGGATGGGGCCGAGCACGATGTCGCCGTCCTTCTCCGCCAGCCACGGCGCCCAGCGGTGCAGCGTGCCCTGCAGCGGGCGAAGCGCCTCGGGCACGAAGCCGGTAGGCACGGTCACGGTGCTGCGCTCCGTCGTGCGGTCGATGAAGCCTTCGACTTTGTCGCCCAGCTCCGGGTCGCGCTCGCGCCGCTCGGGCCACAGCATCTGCTCGATCGAGGCCTCGAAGCTGCGCAGGCGCGCATTGACCGAGGGATCGATGTCGAAGGGACCCACTGTGTTGTTGAGCAGCAGCGGCGCCGTCGACCAGACACTGATCAGCGAAGGCACGCGCGTGTAGCCGCGCCCGCCGGCCGGCATTGCATAGGGCCGCGGCTCGCCGCTGAAGGGGTCGCGCAACGTCACCGTGCCGACCGAGGGCAGTTGCTTGTAGGTCTGCGACGAGAAGTCGTTCCAGATGTTGCCGGCCAGCGCATTGGTCGCGAGCGGGCTGCAGACGTTGGTGCGCAGCAGCGTCGCCGGGATGCGCGCGTCGGTCGACAGGTAGTTGCCCTGGAGGAAGTCCGGCGCCTGCACGATCTTGCGCATCTCGGTCTTGTACTCGTCGCTCTGGGTCCACTTCCAGTAGCGCTTGAAGCAGTCGAGGTAGCCGGCGCCAGCGCACTTCGCGGCCGTGAGCTCCAGCGCGGGCGGCGGCGTCGGCGCCTTGCTCGAATGGCAACGCGCGCAGGTGTCGGCAAAGGCCGTCTTGCCGCGCTCGAGCAGGCCCGCGCCGGCCTGCAGGTGCTCGGCGCCCCCGGGCGCATCCTTGAGCCGGTCGGGTTGCGCCGCCTTGAGGAAGAACAGCGCCGTGTCGGGCGTGCCCGCCTCGGTCGCCTGCCAGTAGCTGGAGTTCTTCTGCGCCGTGGCGATCGGGATCGGCGTGATCGTCTTGCCGCCCACCACCGGGTTGAAGTGCAGCAGCCATTCTTCGCTGAACAGGCCGATGTTGAGGTAGACCCGGTTGAGCGCACCGAGCAGGCCCACTGAATCCGCGCCGTCCTTCAGCACGTGCGGCGTGCGCACCGCGTCGGGCTTGGTGAAGAAGTCCAGCAGCGGCCCGCTGGCCAGGTAGTCGTTGAACTGCTTGTTGTCGAGCTCGCCGCCCGCGAGCTTCTCCTGCCCGATGCGCTTGGCCATGTCCATGCGTGCGCCGAAGTCGTACACCGCGTTCATCGTGCGCGGGTTGTTGATGCTGTCGGTGGAGACCAGCGAGGTGTCCATGCTGCCCGGCCGGTAGGTGTGGGCCAGCTGGAACATGTAGTTGGTGCGGCCTTCGGGCTTGTTGGCGTTGTAGATGAAGAGCCGGTCCACCCACATGTACTGCGCACCCACCGACGAGCTGAGGTTCTCGAACTTCGGGCTGTTGGGATCGGCCGGCGGCTTCACCGGGCTCGGGCCGATGTGGCAGAAGCCGCAGGACATGCCCACGCGGTACGGCCGCACCAAATCCTTGCGGTTGTAGTAGTTGGGGTCGGTGTAGTACTTCTCTGCGTCCCACTCCTTGGCCGCCTTGGCATCGAAGGCCGGGTTGGGAAAAAGCCTGAGGCCCGCAATGCCCGTGCCCCAGCCGTAGAACGAGCCCACCGGCTGCGTCGTGCCGTCGCCCAGCGGCTGGCCGCGCGATCCGATCTTGACGCCCGGGTACTTGCTCTCGTTCTCGAACGGGTCGGGACCGCAGTCCTTGCTGCGCACGTCGAGCCAGAGGCCGCGGCGGGACTTGTCGGGACCGGTCGCCGCCTCGAAGCAGGGTTCGTTCACCAGGCCGAAATAGCTCCAGCGGTTGGCGCGCGAATAGCCGAGCGTGGGATGCGTGCTCACCACCTTCAGCAGGTCGAAGGCGCCGAAGGTGTAGTCCGTCATCTGCGTCCAGAAGCGGTCGTTGCCGCCGCTCCACATCAGCCACATGTTGCGGCCCTTGACCTCTTCGGGCGTGAGCGCGATGCCGCCATCCATGTCGCGGAAGTAGTCCTCGGTGGCGTGCGGGAAGGAGGCGGCGTCGCGGCCGGCCTGCTTGGCTTCGTCGAGCACTTCGCCGGGCTTCGGCCCTTTGCTGCAGGCCGCGAGGCACAGGATGACTGCCAGCGGCAACAGCACTCGCTTCGCCGCAGAGCAGCGTCTTGGGATCATGGCCATTCCTCCTGCCGACAGCGTCGGTGAACGGGGGATCACGAGGCGCAGTGTGGGTGCGGGGGGTGGGCTTGGGTATCCGCCATGCGGGCTAACCAAAGGTCGTAGGCGGGGGTGTCCCGGGGCTGAGGCTGCAGCTTCAGCGCCAACCTGTCGAGGTACGTTGTCCTACAACCAGAACTCGTTTGGTGAGGTTTGCAAATCTGCCATTGAGGCGTTCCCCCATTGACGCGCGTCGTTGGCGACCTCAATAATCGCCCGCCGCAGAAGCCAGTTGCTTGTATGACAACTGATGACCTGCGGTCCCGCCCAGACACCTGACTCCATCGAGGGGAATGCCATGAAACGCAGACAGTTTGCAATTTCGGTCCTGTCCCCCGTCGCGCTGGCCGCCTGTGGCGGCGGTGGCGATGGGCCCAATTTCCCGATTCCTGCTCCCGCCCCTGCCCCGGCGCCTGCGCCTGCGCCCGCCCCTACCCCTCAGGCCACCGCCACGGCGGCGCTCAAGCGGGCTGCCACCTACATGGACGAAGTCGTCTCCTACCGCGGCGGCTACGTCTGGTCGTACTCGCCCGACCTCACGCAGACCTTCGGCGAAATGGAGGCCAAGCGCACCATGCTCTGGCTGCAGCCGCCGGGCACTTCCTCCATCGGCCACATCTACCTGGATGCGTATCACGCGACCGGGGACGAGCGCTTCTACCAGGCCGCCGACCGCACGGCCAAGGCGGTTGCCGCCGCCCAGCACGGTTCCGGCGGCTGGAACTACATCTATGACTTCGCAGGCGAGGCGTCGCTGCAGCACTGGTACGAGACGGTGGGCATGAATGGCTGGCGCCTCGAGGAGTTCCAGCACTACTACGGCAACGCGACCTTCGATGACGCCACCACCGCCGTGGCCTCGCAGCTGATGCTGCGCATGTACCTCGAAAAGAAGGACCCGGTCTACCAGGCTGCCACGGACAAGGCCATCAAGTTCATTACCGATGCGCAGTTCGGCCCCGAGTTCGGCGTGGCCGACGGCGGCTGGCCGCAGCGCTTTCCGCACAACCCGAGCGCGATCACCTCGATGCCACTGCCCAACCCGCAGCAGTTGCCGGTGGGCGCGCGCGCCGGCATGGAAGACGGCGACTACACGCTGCACGTGACCTTCAACGACGACGTGATGGGCGAGAACATCAAGTTCCTGACCATGTGCGTGATGACGCTCGGCCGCACGGACCTGGTGGCCAACATCACGCGGGCCATGGACTGCATGCAGCGGATGCAATGGACCTCGACCGTCCAGCCGCTGCAATCGGGCTGGAGCCTTCAGCACCTGTCGCGCATCACGAACGGCCGCCCGGCAGGCGCGCCGGCCGGCGCGCGCTCCTACGAGCCGCGCTCGCTGGCCACCCACACGACGCAGACCAATATCCAGCAGCTCTTCGGCTACTTCACGCTGACGGGCGACAAGAAGTACCTGTCGCAGCTGCAGCAGGCGATAAATTGGCTGAAGTCGCCCTCGATCCAGTTGCCTGCGAACGTCGCGACCCTCAATCCGCTGCTCGCGGGCCGCAACGTGGCCACGTTCATCGAGCTCGATACGAACGAGCCGCTCTATATCCACCGCTACGGCTCCAACGTCCACAACGGCGCGTACTTCTTCGACAAGGACATCACCAACACCATCAGCCACTATTCGTCCGGCCGTTCGGTGGATACGGCGGCGCTGCAAAAGCGCCTGGACGAGCTCAACGCAATGACGCAGGCGCAGATCGATGCCATGGTGGCCAAATCGCCGCTGCGCACTACGACACCCCGCGCCCTGCCGAAGTACTTCGCGGCCGTTCGCGAAGTGGATTTCCCCGATCTGTTCGAAGGCGCCGTGCTGAAGACGCCCGCGGTGCCGGAATCCGAGGTGCAGACGATCGTGGCTGCGCTGGTGGACGGCAACTACTGGACCGCGCCAGTGCCGGAGGTCGTGAACCCGTATCGCGGCAATGGCCCGACGACGCCGTACACCGGCACGGCCTATCGCAGCCGCCATGTGGGCGACATCTACGACACCTCTCCCTATCCGCCGGATGTACCGCCGGAGATCGCACCTTATGTGAAGCGCGAGAAGCCGCAGTTCATCCTCACGTCGAACTTCATTGCGCGCATGGGGAGGCTGATCTCATTCATTTCGCCGGTGGCTTGATCGCCGCGTGCAACCCAGGCAGCTCAAACCTGAAACGCAGCGTCTTCGTGGCTGGCGGGGACCCTGGCTCGCCTGGCACCTTGTTGTCTCACTGATGGCCAGGGGCTAGCGCGGCTTGGGCACCGCCGCCCCCGCCTCGCTCGGCCCGCGCCCGATCATCACCCACGCACTCAGCGCACTCAGCAGTGCCAGCCCTGCGCAGATCAGCATCACCCACCGAAACCCCGCCACGAAGGACTCGGCCACCGCGCGCTTGAGCGCCGCCGCAGCCGCCGCATCGATGCCCGGCGGCATCTCAGCGCCCGCCAGCTTGCTGCGCTGCCCCTCGATGAACGCACTGGCCTGCGCCGAGGCCCCCGCGTCGCGCAGCCCTTGCGCCAGCACCGCATCGAAGGCCCATGCCATCACCACTCCGAACACAGCGATCGCCAGCACCGATGCCGCACGCGACACCGCGTTGTTCACCCCCGATGCGATCCCCGCCGCCTCTGGTCCGACCGCATTCATCACCGTCGTCGTCAGCGGCGCCACCGTGATCGTCATGCCGCATCCCAGCACCACCACCGCCGGAAAGAAAGCTGTCCAGTAGCTGGCCCCGACGCCCGGCACCGCGAACAGCGCAAAGCCCGCGGCCGCGATGCTCGGCCCCACCACCAGCGGCAGCCGTGGCCCGAAGCGATCCACCAGCTGCCCTGCCCAGCCCGAGAGCACGAACATGATCAGGATGAACGGCAGCAGCGCGGCACCCGCCGCCGTGGCCGAGTAGCCCTGCACCTGGATGAGGTTGAGCGGAAAAAAATACAGCCCTCCCCCCAGAGCCGCATACAGCAGCAGCGTCAGCAGGTTGGCCCCGGCAAAGTTGCCGATGCGCAAGAGCGACAAGGGCAGCATCGGCGATTCGGCGCGCTGCTCGACCATCACGAAGACGACGCTGCTTGCAATGCCGATGGCCAGCGCCGCCATCACTGCCGCCGAACCCCAGCCCTGCGTGGGCGCCTCGATGAATGCATAGACGATGCCGCCCAGCGCTGCGGTCGCCAGCACGGCGCCCCACGCATCCAGCCCGCTGCCGGCGGAACTGCCGCGGCTCTCCGGCACATGGCGCCACACGATCCACAGCACCGCCAGCGCCATCGGCACGTTCACCAGGAAGGCCCAGGTCCACGAATAGTGATCGACCAGGAAGCCGCCGAGCACCGGCCCGATGGCTGCAGTGATGCCGCTCGCGCCGGACCAGGTGCCGATGGCACGGCCTCGCTCCTTCTGCGCGAAATTGGCGCTGATCAGGGCCAGGCTGCCGGGCACGAGCAGGGCGCCGCCGATGCCCTGCACCGCGCGCGCCAGGATCAGCTGCTGCACCGTGCCCGACAGCGCGCAGCCCACCGACGCCAGCGCGAAGAGCACGACGCCGATCGCGAAGATGCGCCGCCGCCCGAAGAGGTCACCCAGCGCGCCGCCGACCAGCAGCAGCGCAGCCAGGAAGAGCGCATACGACTCCACCACCCATTGCGCCTGGAAGGCCGTGGCGTTCAGCTCGCGCTGGATTGCGGGCAGCGCTACGTTGACCACCGTGCCGTCGATGAAGGCCATGCTCGACCCGATGATGGCCGCGGCCAGCACCCAGGGCTTCGAGCGCGGCGGGCATGGCGTCGCTTCGCAGCCGTGGCGGATCAGGGCGTTGTCGCCCGGGGGTTTGCCGATCTGACTCATCGCGAAAGTATCGTGCTTCGTGATTCGGACGGGTGCATCTGCTCGTCAAGACTTCCGCGGTGTCGGCCAAGCCCGTCGGGCGCCAACCTACCAACATTGGTAGTTGTCAGGTCTGGAGGGCTTGCGCAGAATTCGCGCCTTTCAAACACCTGACAGGGGGCGCATGCGCAATACAAGACAACCACCGCTGGGATTGGCCGTCGTCGTCGACGCCTATTCCACTGGATCATGCTTGCCGAAGGAGTTCGGACGTTTCGGAATCAAATGTGTCCACGTTCAGAGTTCACCGGACATCCCAGCCGACTTCCTTGCCGCCTTTCGGCCCGGCGATTTCCAGAAGCACTTCGTCGCCGGTGTGCCAGGCGGCATCGATGACATTGCGGGCGATCTGAAAGGGCTCGCGCCGATCATGTGCGTGATAGCAGGCACAGAAACCGGCGTCGAGACGGCCGAGAAGCTGGCACGACTGCTGCACGTGCCAGGAAACGATCCGCGCACAAGTCGCCTCCGCAGGGACAAGTACGAGATGCATGAACGCCTCAGAGAGGCTGGTCTCTCCACCCTGAGGCAAGCCCGTTGCGTCACAGTCGGCGAGGCGCTCGAGTGGGCGGGGGCATTGCAAAGGTGGCCCGTGGTCGTCAAACCATCGGCAAGCGCGGGCGCCGACGGTGTCAGGTTCTGCGATGACATGGCCGAGGTCGCAGTGGCCGTGGACGCCGTCCTGGGAAAGCGAAACAAGCTGGGCGAGGTCAACGAGGCTGCGGTGCTGCAGGAAAAAATTTCCGGGCAGCAGTTCATCGTGAATGCCGTCAGCATGGACGGCCGGCACTACATCTCTGAAATATGGAAAGACGACAAGATTGCCGTGCGCGGCGCATCGCTGATATGCGACCGCGAGATTCTGCTGCCCCCGGACCATGACCTGGCTCGTGTCCTGAAGCTCTACACAACCGCATGCCTTGACGCCTTGGGTATCAGGGAGGGACCGTCACATACGGAGCTGTTCCAAACCGATGATGGGGAACTGCTGCTGATTGAAACCGCGGCTCGGATGCAGGGAACGATTGATCACGAGGCCGTGATGGAGGCCACCGCACACTCTCATGTCACCTTGACAGTGCTCCGCCAAGCTGACCCGGGCGCCTTTTCCGAACTACTCGGCACGTCGTATTCCCGCAG
The DNA here is from genome assembly GCF_051400855.1 of Variovorax stachyos. Classification (NCBI taxonomy): domain Bacteria; kingdom Pseudomonadati; phylum Pseudomonadota; class Betaproteobacteria; order Burkholderiales; family Comamonadaceae; genus Variovorax; species Variovorax stachyos. The sequence continues at coordinate 12,997 of NZ_JBLFFN010000031.1, forward strand.
GAAGCACCTGCATTGCGTCACCCTATCTTCGAGCAGTTCGGGGACCCTCAAGGAAAACAAGTGCCGCGAGAGGTTGTCCACGTTGAAGTCCTTTCGGTCTCTGATCCACGCGCCAGAGCCGGGCGAGACGGTGGCGCGAACCATCGATCTATTTACCAACGCCGGCATTGCTTATCTCGCCAGCGATGACGAGGAGATCCTTGAGCGGGAATACAGGCTCATCCGTACTTGGGAGGCCACGGGCGAACTCCTCATATTCGAATAAGCATTTCTCCTAACTTAATTCAATGAACTTCAGTCAAATCCAAGGCAACCTCGACGCCTTGCTAGCAACTCATTTTTCCGGATTCGACAGGCAAGTGCATTGCTGGCAAGAAGAGTTTGATTTTCATCAATGCGTGAGAATTGGCAATTTAATCCCGCATCCTCTTCAGGCTTCTCTCCATACCGAAGCTCGGAGACTCTTAGCTGAAAAATCAGAGCGACGGAATGTCAATATTGCATCCACCGGCAATACCCCCAGAAGCTATCGAAGCGTAGGCCGAGATGCCATCCGCGAGGCAGGTCTCGTTACGCCGGCTCTGTTTCATTCCGATATTCTTCTCATGCTTCTGAGCACGATTGCGGGAGAACCTGTTTATAGAGTTCCTTACGCACCGGAAGAATACATTATCAACAACCAATGCGGCCACGGCGACACGCACGGCTGGCATTGGGATGACTCGCTTTCGCCCTGATCCATGTTGTCGAGAGTCCCGATCCTCTAGCCGGGGGGCGGATTGAGTATATCCAGAACGTTGCTTGGGACAAGCAGCACCCAGAAAAATGCATCAAGGAAACCTTGGAAAAGCGACTTGTCTCGAGCATGCATGTGCAGAGCGGAGAAACCTATTTCATGAAGACAAACACCACCTTGCATCGGGTTTCTCCACTGACCGAGAACAGCAATCGCATTGCGATTATTTATTCATTCGCAACGGAGAATGATCTGATCGACCCTTCCATCGAGCATGGGACGATGGAAGTCATTTATCCGAAAGACACTGCGGCCCATGTCGGGGTGTCGCCGGACGGGCGAGTTTCTTGAGATCCGCGAATCATGACCAGTACGGATTCATTTTCGGAAGACGAGCACTACCCAATAAAAATCCGAAGAGCGGATTTCCATTGGAATTCGTCCATGCCGCCCGGAGCTTGGGTCGGTACCGGAATACGGAGCAAGAAGCCCTCTTGCTCTCCCAAATAATTCCACTTGCCACTCACTCAAAACTCTTGGATATTTGCTGCGGCTTTGGCCGCCTCTCGGGTCGCATGCATTCCCTTGGGTATGAAGTGACCGGCATCGACATTTCAGAAGAGCAGCTATCGCTGGCTCAGTCTGAAAACAAAGGACCTCGATACTTGGCAATGGACATGCGCGCCCCACCTCTTGAAAAATTTGATGGCCTCCTCAGCATGTTCACAAGTTTTGGTTATTTTGAAAGTGCTGATGAAGATATCAATATGCTCAAGACTTGGTCGGCGCGCCTCCAATCAGGCGGAATACTTGTGATGGAACTGGCTGACATGGAGTGCGCACGAGCCAAACTGCCATCTCACAAAAATCCTTTTATCCGATACACCTTCGATGTGGAAGAGCATTGCTCGATGGATTGGGAACATGGGATATTCAAGGTCACTTATCGACAAAAAGACGCGAAATTTACATGTTGGACTCGACTCTACGAGAAAGAAGAACTAAGAGGATTCTTGCTTGAATCGGGTTTTCGTGAAGTCCGGTTATTCGGTGACTTGAATCTCAACCAAAAAAGACCGGAAAACAATCTGGTCATCGTCGCGACGAAATGAGAAAGACGCCCGGCTTCAAGCGGCACTGTGCGGAGCTATTGCGACTCGGTGGACCCATCCTGCTAGCGCATCTGACACTCCTGTGCAGCGGCGTCGCCGACGCCGCGATGGCTGGCAATTACGGAACTCAGACGCTGGCTGCTGTCGGCATTGGCTCCAGTCTGTGGGGGACGGTGTTCGCATCCTTCTTCGGCGTCATCAGGGGCTGGCAACCATCATCGGACGGAAGTTCGGGTCGGGCGAGGTTTCTCAGATCGGTGCGTGGGTCAGCGCGGGTGCTTGGTTGGCACTGGCGTTGGGCGCTGCCGGCGCGATTCTTCTGGCTCTCGTGGCCGAGCCGCTTTTCAGGTTGGCGCATGTGCCGAAGGACGTTCTGGGAGCGGCCTTGGATTACGTGGGCATCGCGGCCTTGGCGTTGCCTGCGGCTTTGCTCATGCGCGTCTTCTACGCGCTCACCTCGGCGATAAAGCGTCCGCAGCCGATCGTCTGGATCAACGCCTGTGCGCTGCTGGTGAAAGTGCCTTTCAGCTTCGCGCTCATGCATGGTGTCGGGGGTATCCCTGTGTCTGGCTACTGGTCGATCCTCGCTATAGCGAACTCGGACTGCGCTTCCGGCCATCGATTGCCGACTGGCGAAAGGCATGCCGCGTGCTTGCCCTCGGCATTCCGATCGGTGTCGCTCACCTGCTCGAGGTCGGCTCATTGACCATCATGGCGTTCATCATTGCTCGGCTAGGCGCGCACAGCACAGCCGCCCATCAGATTCTGGCAAGCTTGACTGGCCTGATGTTCATGAGTCCGATGGCGCTGGGCGTGGGAGCCCAAACGCTGATCGCGAATGCCATCGGCAAGGGAGACTGGGCGGCGGCCCGGGATATTGCGCACACGAGTATCTGCTTGTCCGTGTTCTGGGGTGTGACTGCCGCCGCATCGCTTCTGGCGGGCGCCTCTTTGGTGCTCCGCGCCTATACCTCGGATCCGGGCGTGACCGAGATCGCCCTTTCCCTCATGCCCATCTTCGCGCTCTATCTGGTGTTTGATGCCATCCAGATCGTCGCAGCCAGCGCGTTGCGCGGCTATGAGCAGACGCTACTGCCTTCACTTGTATATCTGGTCTCACTATGGGGCGTCGGCGTAGTCGGCGGCCACATGCTGACGCACGGCATCGCACCCGGCGTGGTTTGGGCGCCGGCCGTTCCTGCCCTGGGGATCTCGGGCGTCTGGCTCGCTGGCGCCGCCGGCCTTTTCATATGCACTTTGGGGCTCGGCTGCCTGCTCGAGGTCCGAAGCCGATCCTGCGGCATCGTCAGCCTCGTCCCTCGGCATGACGCTGGCTAGGTCCGCGCGTGCGCAGCGTACTGCACACCGCTGCCACGGCCGCGCAGGCGGCGGCCAGGCCGAGCGCGATGAATGGCCCGCGGCCCCCATGCGGGCTCCACGTGCTGAAGATCGCGGCCAGCAGCACCGCACCCAAGGTCTGGCCGGTGAGCCGCGCAGTGCCCAGCATGCCGCTGGCCGCGCCGCTGCGGTGCGCGGGCGGAGAGGTCACGATGGTGTGGTTGTTGGGCGACTGGAACAGGCCGAAGCCCAGGCCGCACAGCGCCATGCGCCACACGATGTCGGCATTGCCCGGGTGCGCCGGCAGCGCCGCCAGCAGCACCAGCCCGAGCGCCAGCAGGCTCAGTCCGATGCCGCCGAGCCAGCCGTCGGGATAGCGGCCGATCAACCGTCCCGCGATCGGCGCCATCACCACGATCGCGAGCGGCCAGGCGGTGATCAGCAGGCCGGCTTCCACGTGCGAACGCCCGTAGGTGTCGAGCAGCAGGAAAGGCAGCGCGATGAAGGACAGCATCTGCGCGCAAAAGGCGCCCACCGAGGCGCCCATCGAGAGCGCGAATACCGGGATGCGCAGCAGGTCCACCGGGAACAGCGGCACGGCCAGCGCGCGCTGCCGTCGCAGGTAGACGAAGCCCACCGCCACGCCCGCGAGCAGCAGCGCCCAGGCGAGCGGCTCGGCGCCCTGCCCCGACTCGCTGCGCACGCCCAGGCGGTCCGCACCGACGAAGACCAGCGAGAACATCAGTACGTTGAGCAGCACGTCGACCCACGAGAAGCGCTCGCCGTCAACCGCGGCCGCGCGTTGCCCTGGAAGCGCGCGCCAGCCCAGCGCCAGCACCAGCAGGCCCAGCGGCACGTTGAACGCGAACAGCCACGGCCACGAAGCCACCGAGAGGATCGCCGCCGCCACCGACGGCCCCGCCACCGAGGCGCTGGCCACCACCACCGAGTTGAGCGCCATGCCGCGGCCCAGCTGCGCGCGCGGATAGACCACCCGCACCAGCGCCGAGTTGACGCTCATCAGCCCGGCGGCGCCGAGCCCCTGCAGGGCGCGCGCGGCGATCAGCGTGCCCAGCGAGTCGGCCAGCATGGCGCCCAGCGAGGCCAGCGTGAACAGCACCATGCCGCACAGGTACACGCGCCGGTAGCCCACCAGATCGCCGAGCGAGGCCAGCGGCAGCAGCATCACCAGCGTCGCGATCTGGTAGGCGTTGACAACCCAGATCGCATGGGCCGGATCGGCCTGGAGCTCGCGGGCGATGCCCGGCAGCGCGAGGTTGACGATGGTGCCGTCGAGCACCGCGACGGTGATGCCCAGGATGATGACCAGCATCGCCCAGCGGCGCTGCGGCTGCGGCAGGCCGTCCGTGGTGGGCGCCTGTGCGCGGGCGGCCGGCTCAGCGGGCCGCATAAGCAACCGGCCGGCGCGGGCCGAGGGTGAACCAACTGAGCACGACGGCGATCAACGCGCCGGCAGCCATGCCCGCGACCATCGGCAGCGGCCGGCCGTCGGTGAACAGGCCGATCACCGCCATCGCCACGGCGCCGGTCAGCATCTGCAGCGTGCCGAGCAAGGCCGAGGCGGTGCCCGCGATGGCGCCGTGCTTCTCCAGCGCGAGCACGGACGTGGTCGGGATGACGAAGCCCATGAAGCCGCTGGCGATGAAGTACAGCACGATCAGCACCGCCAGCCTGTCGCCGCCGGCAAGGTAATACGCGAACATCGCGAGCATCACCAGACCGCAGGCGCTCACGCTCGCCTTGACCACCCGCACGATACCGAAGCGCTCGCACAGCAGCCCGTTGAGCTGGGCTGCACCGAAGAAAGCCGCGGCGTTGACGCCGAAGGCCAGGCTGTAGAGCGTCGGCGAGAGCCCGTAGTGCCCGATCATCACGAAGGAGGAGTTGGCCAGGTAGGTGAAGAAGCCCGCCATCGCGAAGGCGCTGATGAAGACGAGGCCCAGGTAGTGCGCGTCGCGCAGCAGCACCCCATAGGCTCGCAGCGCGCTGCCCAGGCTGCTTTCGACGCGCTCCTCGGCCGGCCGCGTTTCCTTGAGCGTCGCGGCCATCAGCGCGAGGCCGGCCGCGGCGGCCAGCGTCACGGCCCAGAACACGCCGCGCCAGCCGGCGAAGGCAATCACCGCGCTGCCGGCCAGCGGCGCCAGGATGGGCGAGACGCTGAAGACCAGCATCAGCAGCGACATCAGCCGCGCCGCGTCGTTGCCGGTGTGCAGGTCGCGCACCACGGCGCGCGGAATCGCCATTCCGGCGGCGGCGCCCAGGCCCTGCACGAAGCGCAACGCGATCAGGGTCTGGATGTCGGTCGCCAGTGCGCAGCCCACGCTCGCCGCCGCGAACAGCAGCAGCCCGAAATACAGCGGCGGCTTGCGCCCGACCATGTCCGACACCGGGCCGTAGAGCAGTTGGCCGACGCCCAGCGAGATGAAGAAGGCCGTCAGGCTCATCTGGACCGGCCCGATGCCGGCGCCCAGGCTGGCACCGATCTCGGGCAGTGCCGGCAGGTACATGTCGATGGCAAAGGGCCCGATGGCCGACAGCAGGCCCAGCACGAGCGCGATCTTGAAGAAGCGCGAGGAAGTCATCGCCCGATTGTGACCAAGGCCGCAATGGGCGAGCGCCAGCGGGATGGGACCTGCTGTGCTAGGCGAGGTGATGCGCCGTCTCTCCTGGCCACCTACCACATTTGGTAGTTGTGCGGGTCCTCGTTCGAAAGCTCAATGCGCTTCGCTGTTCGCAGCTTTGTCATGAACCGCGGATAACTTGATTCCGCCCTTGGGAGCGCACCATGAACCTGAAAGAACTAAGCCTGGCCACCTTCAACCTCTACAACCTCAACGAGCCGGGCCGCGCGCTCTACTCGGACAGGGACGGTTGGACGCAGAAGGAATACGAGCTGAAGATCGCCTGGACTGCGAGACAGCTGAGCATCATGAAGTCGGATCTCTTCGGCTTCCAGGAGCTCTGGCACGCGGACTCGCTCGCCAGGGCACTCGATGAAGCAGGCCTGACGGAAGAGTACGACCTGCTGGCGCCGCCCGGTGCCGACGGCCGCAGGATCGTCTGCGCCGCCATCGTGCGCAAGGGGCTGCTCAGCAGCGAGCCGAGCTGGATCGGCGAATTTCCCGCGAAGTTCAAGCTCCAGTCCAGCGGCGACGATCCGCAAACGCCGGTGATCGACGTGAGCATCCGCGGCTTCTCCAGGCCCGTGGCGCATTTCACGATCAAGCCGCGCAAGGACGAGCCGGACGTCCATGTGTATGTGTGCCACTTCAAGTCGAAGGCGCCGACCAAGGTCTTCAACGAGCCGTGGTTCAAGGACGACAAGGCCAGCTACGGCAAGCACTCGACGGCGCTGGGCGCCGCGCTGTCGACGATCCGCCGCACCGCCGAGGCCGCCGCGCTGCGCTTCCTGCTGACCGAGCAGATGAAGGGCAACGACACGCCGGTGATCGTGCTGGGCGACATCAACGACGGGCAGCAGAGCAACACCGCCAACATCCTGACCGAGCAGCCGCGCTACCTGGTGGGCGATTCGGTCGGCGGCGGGGACGTGGCGCTCTACACGGCGCAGACGCTCCAGGAATACCGCGACACGCGCGACGTCTACTACACCCACGTGCACCAGGAGTTCCGCGAGTCGCTCGACCACATCCTGGTGAGCGAGCAGTTCTACGACAACAGCCGCAGGCGCTTGTGGCTCTTCGATGGGCTGGCCATCAACAACGACCACCTCAACTTCGACAACCACAAGCTTGACGGCACGAATGACCACGGCATCATCCGTGCCGTCTTCAAGCACAAGCCGCTCAGGGAGTCGATGTAGCGCTGGCCGGGGCCGGTCAGCTCTTGTAGTGCAGCGCCCACAGCCAGAATGGCCGGGGCGTGAGCAGCATCAGGACGATCAGGCCGTAGCGCAGTGACAAGCGGTGCTCCCACGGCATGTCGGGCCACAGCAGCGATCGCCAGGCGTTCATGCGCTCGCCGTCGCGCGCGTAACGAACGGCGACCACCCGCATGTTGCGATAGAAGCGCTTTTTCTCGGCCTCGCGCTCGGGCGGCACGCGAAGCTGGCACGCGAGCTCGAAGCCACGGTGAGCGTCCACCCCACGCCCCGCCACGGTGACCGACCCCGCCTGCACGCGGTAGCGCGACACGGCCCGCCCAACGAAGTGTGCCCAGCCGCCGCTGTTGGCGAGGCGCACCGAGAAGCCCCAGTCGCCTACGTTGCCGTCGCGCTCGCCGCGCATGTGCTGCAGATAGCTCGCCTTCTCCACCAGGAAGGCATCGGAGGGAATGGATTCCGTCAGGCACCATTCCCACATCGGCCTGGTCGCGGCCGGGCCGAGCCTGCCGTACCACTGGTCGCTCGCGGCGGTGCGCTCGGGGTCGATCACGCCCTCCTCGTCCATGATCAGCTGGGTGCCGAACCACAGCTTCACGCGGGCATCGGTCTCGTTCGCGCAGGCATTCGCGAGCACGGCCAGCGCGCCCGGGCAGAGCTGGTCGTCGTTGTGCAGGATCAGCAGGTGATCGAACTTCGCGCGCGAGGCCAGGAACCACTGGTTCGGATACGTCCCCCTCGAGGGCTCGCTCGGCTGGTAGTCGATGAGGTCCGCCAGCCCGCTTTGCGCGATGACCGCCTCGTTGCGCTCCCAATAGGCGCGCGGGCTGTCGTCGCCGATGATGATCTCGCCGATCAGCGAGCGCTTCTGCTGCGCGATGCTCTGCAGCGCCTCGGCCAGCTGTTCGGGACGGGCGTAGGCGGGGATGAGGATCGAGATCAGCACGGCGTGGATCAGGCCAGCGCGGCATGCCGCTGCAGGATCAGCCGCACCGCCGAGATCACGTCGCCCACGTCCTGGTCGCTCAGCTTGGCCGAGATCGGCAGCGAGACGATCTGCCGGCCGACGCGGGTGGCATGCGGCGTGTGCTCGGGCCGCCAGCCCAGTCTTTGCTGGTAATAGGGATGCTCGGGCAGCGCCAGGTAATGCACGCCGACGCCGATGCCCTGCGCCGTCATGGCGTCGAGGAAGCCGTCGCGCGAGATGCCGCAGCGCGCCTCTTCGAGCTGCACGCTGAAGAGATGATGCGCATGGCGCGTGTCCGGCGCCGGCGCGGGAGGCAGCGTCAGCGGGAGGTCCCCCAGCTCGCCGACATAGCGCTCCCAGATCTGCTTGCGCCGCTGCCAGTACGGCTCGACGTGCGTCAGCTGCTGCAGGCCTATGGCCGCCTGCAGATCCATCATGTTGTACTTGAAGCCGGCCTCGACCACGTAGTAGTGCTTGTAGCCTTCGTCGCCGAAGCGCTTCCAGGCGTCCTTGGTCATGCCGTGCAGGCCGAGCACCTTGATGCGCGCCGCATCCTCCTCCTTGCGCGCCAGGACCATGCCGCCTTCGCCGGTGACGATGTTCTTCGTCACGTAGAAGGAGAAGCAGCCGAAGTCGCCGATGGTGCCGACGTTGCGGCCGTGGTACTGCGTCTCGATGGCGTGCGCGCAATCCTCGATGACCTTGAGCTCGTGCTGGCGTGCCAGCGACATCAGCTCGTCCATTTCGCAGGGTCGCCCGGCGAAATGGACCGGCACGATGGCACGCGTGCGCGGGCTCAGCCTGGCGCGCACCTGCGCGGGATCGATGTTCAGCGTGTTCGGGTCGATGTCCGCCAGCACAGGCGTCGCGCCGGCATGGAGGATGGCGTTGACCGTGGCGCAGAAGGTCAGCGGCGTGGTGATGACTTCGTCCCCCGGACCGACCCCGGAGGCCAGCAACGAAAGATGAAGGGCGGCCGAGCAGGAGTTCAACGCAACGGCATGGCTCGCGCCGCGGTAGCGGCGGAACTCGCATTCGAACTGCGCCACTCGGGGGCCGGTCCCGAGCCAGCCCGATCGCATGACCGCCTCCACTTCCCGGATCTCGCCTTCCTCGATCTTTGGCGAGCCGAAGACCAGAAAATTGTCCTTGTCTCTTATTGGCATCGAGTTCTCCCTCTATGCGACTCATGCGTGTCGCGGATTCTGATTCGATGGATACATGGTGACGCGAATTTGACGATTTGTGAGCAGGATTAGGCCTACACATGCGGGCGCTCGGCGCGGTGGACGCTCAAAACCTCAGAACAAGGGCGCCGTGTCGCTGGGCGGGCGCGCGCCTTCGATCATCAGCATCCTGAGCTTCGCCGCCGCGCCGCCATGCGCCGAGAAGCCGCCGGGCTTGCCGCCTGCGGCCAGTATGCGGTGGCAGGGCACCACCGGCGCGAAGGGGTTGTGGCCCAGCGCCTGCCCGACGGCGCGCGAGAGCTGCCGGTCGCCCAGCTCGGCGGCGAGCTCGCCGTAGCTGCGGGTGCTGCCGGGTGCAATGCGGCGTGCGATGTCGTAGACGCGGCGGTGGAATTCCGGGACGCCTTCATAGTCCAGCACGATTTCCGCCAGGTCGCGCGGCTCGCCCGCAAGCAAGGCACGGATCGCATCGCAGGCGGCCTGTACCGCGACCGGCGGCGCCACCTCGGGAACAAGCGCAAAGCGCTGCTGCATGCGCGAGCGCGTTGCGCCCTCCCCGGCCTCGGGCAACTGCACGCCGACGATGCCCCGCGGGCCCCATGCGATGCCGCAGGTGCCGATTGCGGTGTCGAAGAGCGCGAAGCCTTCAGGGTTCATTCACATCCTCTCAGCGCTGGCACGCGTTCGCTGGGTTGGCCTGCATCGCGGCAATGCTGCGCGCAATGGCGTCGGCCAGCTGTGCGGTCGCGCGTTGCGTGCCGCTGGCCAGTGCGTCGATGCCGCCGCCGACCGGCTCCGAGACGAAGAGCTGGCAGGCGATGGCGGGACTCTCTTCGGTGCGGCGCACGGTCCAGCTGAAGCCGGCGTCGACGCGGCTGCTCTCGACCGCATCGAGCTGCCGCAGCTGCACGGCGATGCGCGTGACCGGTTGGCCGCGCGGGCGCCCGCTCTTGGTCGCATCGACGGCGCCCAGGCGCTGCGCAATGCCGCTGGCCAGCGCGTCGCGCAACTCGTTCTCGAACGAGGAGGACCAGCGGTGCTGCTCCAGGATATCGACCTCCGGCCCCGCGCCGGCATCCTTCTGCCGCACCACCAGCTGCGGGCGCGCGAAGCGCTCGGGCATGGCGATGGGCGCCAGTTCGATGAAGCCCGCGGTGCCGCCGGTTGACGCGGGCCGCGCCGTCCCTGCGCCAACATCGGCCAGGCTGTAGTACTGGGGCGCGGGGCTGGCGCAGGCGGCCAGCATCGCGGCGGCGACCAACGTCAAACCGCGTGCTCGGATCGTGTTCATTTCTTCTTGTCCTCCGGCTTGCCGCGCAGCAGCGACTCGGGATGGCGTTCGAGGTAGTCGGTCAGCACGCGCAGCGAGCCTGCCGCGCGCGTCACCTCCTGCAGGGTCTGGCGCATGTCCTGCTGCAGGGGCGAATCGTCGGCCAGGGTCTTCTCCGCGCTGTTGAGCGTCTTGCGCACGTCCTTCATCGCGGCAGTCATCTGCGGGCTCACGTCGTTCTTCAGGCTCGCGGCCAACTGCTCGGCGCCGACCAGTGTCTTGTCCAGCGTGGCCAGCGTCTTGCGCAGGTCGCGGCCGATCTCCTCGAAGGGCACCTTGTTGAGCTTGCGCGCGATGTCGCCCACCTGTGCCTGGATCTCGTCCAGGCTGTTGGCCACTGTGGGCATCTCGATCGGATTCTGGTCGATGTCTACCTTCACCGGCGCGGCCCTCGGGAAGAAGTCGAGCGCCACATAGACCTGGCCGGTCAGCAGGTTGCCGGTGCGCAGCTGCGCGCGCAGGCCCTTGTCGATCAGGAACTTCAGGCGTTCGGACTGCGTGTAGCGCGACTCCAGCATTCCGAGGCTGCCGCGGCGGCGCAGGCGGTCGGGATAGACCTGCACCAGCACCGGCATCTTGAACTCGCGCACCTGCGGATCGAACTCCACGCCGATGGACTTGACCTCGCCGATCTCCACGCCGCGGAAGTCCACCACCGCGCCCGGCGACAACCCGCGCAGCGATTGGTTGAAATGCATCAGCAAGGGTTGCGAAGGCCCGTCCGGCTCCTTCATGGCGGCGGCCTCGTCCTCGGCCAGCGCGAAGGTCGTGTTCTCTTGCGCAGCCGGGCCTTGCGCATCGTCGGGCGCCTGGAAGGCGATGCCGCCGAGGACGATCGTGGCCAGCGACTGGGTGCGCAGCTTCACGCCGTTGGCGCCCAGCTGCACGTCGAGGCCGCTGGCATGCCAGAAGCGCGTGTTGACGCCGACGAACTTGTCGTAGGGCGCGTTGACGAACACGCGCAGCGTGACGCCGCGGCCGTCGCCGTCGAGCTCGTAGGCCGCGAGCTGGCCGACCTTGATGCGCCTGAAGTACACCGGCGAGCCGATGTCGAGCGAGCCGACGTCACGCGAACGCAGCAGGAACTGCTTGCCCGAGGCGTCGCGCGTGACGATGGGCGGCGCCTCCAGCCCGGTGAATTCGCTCGCCGTCTCCTCCGAAGCGCCGGCGTCGGCGCCGATGTAGGCGCCCGAGAGCAAGGTGCCCAGGCCGGAAATACCGGAGGTGTCGAGGCGCGGGCGCACCACCCAGAAGCGCGTGTCCCGCGCGGTGAAGCCCTTCGCTTCCTTGTTCAGCTGCACCGTCACGCGCACGTTCGCGCGGTCGCTGGCCAGGCGGATGTTCTGCACCGTGCCGATCTGCACGTCCTTGTACCGGACGGCCGTCTTGTTGGCCTCCAGTCCCTCCGCGGTCTTGAAGGTCAGCACCACCTCGGGCCCGCGCTCCATCAGGATGCGCGCCACCAGCGCGATGCCGACCAGCGCGGCCACGATGGGAATCAGCCAGATCAGCGAGGGCAGCCAGTTGCGGCGTCTCGCGACGACCGGCCTGGGCAGCGGCCTCGTCTCGTCGTGCGGGTCGGTCATACCACTTGTTCCTTGCTAGCCATTCGGGATACGGGCTCCTTGTCTTCCATCACGTCCTCGGTGTCCCAGGTCAGCCGCGGATCGAAGCTCAGCGAGGCCATCATGGTCAACACAACCACCGCGCCGAAGGCCGCGATGCCGACGCCTGCCGTGATCTCGGCGAAGCCGTGGATGCGCACCAGGCCGGCCAGCAGCGACACCACGAAGACGTCGAGCATGGACCAGCGGCCGATGACCTCGAGCGCGTGGTAGAGCCTGGCACGCTCCGGCTGCCGCCATTTGCTGTGCCGCTGGGCCAGCACCGTCAGCAGGATCAGCGCCGTGAGCTTGAACAGCGGCACCAGGAAGCTGGCGATGAAGATGATCGCCGCCAGCCCGTACGCACCCGAGACCCAGAAGTAGATCACGCCGGAGAGGATGGTGTCGTACTGCGTGCCGAGCAGGCTCTTGGTGACCATCACCGGCAGCAGGTTGGCCGGCACGTACATGATGCAGGCCGCGATCAGGAAGGCCCAGGTGCGCTGGATGCTCTGGGGCTTGCGCCGCTGCAGGCGCGTGCCGCAGCGCCCGCAGGGCTCCCCCTCGTCGGCGTCGCGCCACACGCTGCCGCAGTGGTGACAGCCGAGGAGGCCGAGCTCGGCGGCAGTGCGGAGGGCGCCTTCAGGCGGCCGGGCGGCGCTCATTGAACTTCACCTTCGCCTTCGGCTGCGGTGCGAGTGCCTTCGGGCGGCCGGGCGGCGCTCATTCCTCCTGCCCCGGCCGGTGCTCGAAAGCCATCTCCCAGAAGGTGCGCGGGTTGAAGGAGAGCACGGCGGTCAGCAGCACCGTGAGCCCCATGAAGGCCCACAGCGCCGGCCCGGGCACCACCTGCGCCAGGCTCGACAGCTTGACGATGGCGACCAGCACGCCCAGCAGGAAGACCTCGACCATTCCCCATGGCCGCAGCATCTGCAGGATTCGCACCAGCACGCCGAAGCCGGCCGGCCGGCGCTCGCGCGCCAAGGGCACCAGCAGGTAGAACAGGATGCACAGCTGCAGCAGCGGGAACAGGAGGGTGGTGGCCAGCACCAGCAGCGCCACCGGCGACATGCCCTCGGAACTGAGCACCACCACCGCGCCGGCCAGCGTGGTCTGGCTGTGCAAGCCCTTCAGCTGGATCTCGACGATCGGGAACAGGTTCGCGATGGCGAACAGGATCAGGCTGGCCACCGTGAGCGGCAGCACGCGCGCGGCCTGGTCGCCGGGATGCCGGTCGAGCTCGGTGCCGCAGCGGCCGCAACGGGCGACCTGGCGCCGGCGAAGCGGTGCGCGTTGGTAGACCGCGTCGCAGCCTTCGCAGACGATGGCTTCTGGAACTTCCTTCATGATGGTGAATGGCGCGGGCCGGCGGCCCACTGCGCCTTATTGTCGGGGAGGCCCGCGGCCAGGTAGTCGAGCAGCGCGCGGATGCGCGCCGGCAATCGGCCAGCCTTGCCCAGGTACACGGCATGGATCGGCACCGTGTCGCGCGGGTTGAATTCCTCCATCACCGGCACCAGCCGTCCGGCGTCGATGTCGGGCTGGATGTGATAGAGCGAAAGCCGGCCCAGGCCGACGCCCTCCAGCACCAGCCGGCGCAGCGTCTCGCCGTCGCCGGCGCGCACCGTGCCGATCACCGGCATGTCGAGCGGGCGTCCGTCGACCAGCAGCGGCCAGTCGGCCACGTGGCGACGGTAGGTGGAGCCGATGCGGTTGTGCGCCTCCAGTTCCTCGGGGGTGCGCGGCGTGCCGTAGCGCTCCAGGTAGCCGGGGGAGGCAACGATCACCTGGCCGGTGTCGAACAGATGCCGCGCCACCAGGTCGGAGGGCGGCAGCGGGCCCCAGCGGATCGCGATGTCGGTGCGTTCGTCCATCAGGTCGACCACCCGGTCGGTCAGCACGATGTCGAGCGTGACCTGCGGATGCAGTTCGAGGAAGCGCGGCACCAGCGGCATCAGGACGCAATGGCCAAAGGAGTAGCTGGCGTTGATGCGCACCCGACCGCGCGGCGCGGCCCCGGCAGCCGCACAGCGCTCGGCCTCGTCCATGTCGGCCAGCACGCGCACGCTGCGCTCGTAGAAGTTCTGTCCCTCGGGGGTGAGCTGCAGCTTGCGGGTGGAGCGATGCACCAGCTGCGTCGCCAGCCGCGCCTCGAGCCGCGCCACCAGCTTGCTGACCGCAGAGGGAGTCATGCCCAGCACCCGGGCGCCGGCCGAGAAGCTGCCGCGGTCGACCACCTGCACGAAGGCTTCCATTTCGCCGGAGCGGTTGACGTCGGTGCGGGGCATGTCAGTTGCGGGCTTCGTACCGCCCCGGCTCGCCGAGGATCACGCGGAGCCCCGCAAGACGAGAGAAGTCGCGGTCGTGCGTGACCAGCGCGACCGCGCCCACCTCCAGCGTCGTCGCGGCTTGTATCGCGTCGGGCAGGCGCAGCCCCGTGCTCGCACGCAGGCGGGCGGCGGTCACCGCGATTTCCTGGGAGACCGGCACGACCTCGAAGTTGGCGAGCTCCTTCTCGTAGCGCTTCGCCAGCACATCCTGTCCATGCTTGAAGGGGCCCGCGAGGACCTCGGCCATTGCAATGGTGGAGATGGCAATCTGGACCTTTCCATCAGCCTGCAGGTCGAAGAGGCCCACGAACGCTGGCGCAAATTCAGGATGGTCGTCGAGCAGATAGATCAGCGGCGCGGAGTCCACGACCACCAGATCGCCGTCGCCCAGGCCACCCCACAGCGTGGCAGCTGCAGTCGTCTTTCGCGTTTGTGGCTTCGATGGCCTTTTTCCGGAGGTACCCACGACCTCAATCCCATTCGCCGCGCATGTCCGCGATCGCCTTGGAGGGAGTGCGGCCCCAGAGGCCCTTTCCGCTGCCACGCAACGCCAGGAAGCGCGAGCGTGGGCGTCCCTTGGCGAGCATGTCTGGCGAGACAATGGCTGCATACGGCTTGCCGTGCCGCGTGAGCAGGCTCGGCTCGCCCGCATTGGCTCGCGACGCGAGTTCGGGCAAGGTATTGCGGCCTTGTTGGAGCCCAATGGTGTGCAAAGGCATGGGGAGCTTTCTGTACGGTCTGTACATTTTATGCCGAATGAGGATCCCTGGGCCAGCCCGCGAATGTTGACTTCAATTCATTAATCCTTGTCCATGCGGCGGTCTAGTCAACAAGTGGCGACGCCCGCACAGTACAGGGCATCATGCCCATCGCCCTCCTCGCCCTCACCGCCGGTGCCTTCGGCATCGGCACCACCGAGTTCGTCATCATGGGCCTGCTGCTGCAGGTCTCGGCGGATCTTCATGTCTCCATCGCGGCCGCCGGCCTGCTGATCTCGGGCTATGCGCTCGGGGTCGCGGTCGGCGCGCCGCTGCTCACCATCGCCACGCGGCGCATCTCGCGCAAGACCGTGCTGCTGGCGCTGATGGCGATCTTCACGCTCGGCAACATCGCCTGCGCGCTGGCACCCAGCTACGAGACGCTGATGGCCGCGCGGGTGGTCACCTCGCTGGCGCATGGCACCTTCTTCGGCGTCGGCTCGGTGGTGGCCACCGGCCTGGTGGCGCCCGAGAAGCGCGCTTCGGCCATCGCGATCATGTTCACCGGCCTCACCGCCGCCACCATGCTCGGCGTGCCGGCCGGCGCCTGGCTGGGCCTGCACTTCGGCTGGCGCTCGACCTTCTGGGCGGTGGCGCTGATCGGCGTGCTCGCCCTGGCAGTGCTCGCGCTCTTCGTGCCGCGCGACCGCAGCGCCGACGCGCAGGCCCCGGCGCCGCTGCGCGAGGAGCTCGCGGTGCTGGCCCGGCCGCAGGTGCTGCTCGGCCTTGCCATGACGGTGCTGGGCTATGCCGGCGTGTTCGTGGTCTTCACCTACATCCAGCCGCTGCTGACGCGCATCACCGGCCTGTCCGAATCCGCGGTCTCGCCGCTGCTGCTGCTCTTCGGCGGTGGGCTCGCGGTCGGCAACATCCTGGGCGGCAAGCTGGCCGACCGGGCGCTGATGCCGGCCGTGATGGGCACGCTGGCCGCGCTGGCGGTGGTGCTGGCGGTGATGCAGCCGGCGCTGCAGAGCGGCGTGACCGCCGCCGTCTTCGTCGGCATGCTGGGCATCGCGGCCTTCGCGACCGTCGCGCCCCTGCAGCTGCGCGTGCTCGAGAAGGCGGCCGGCGCGGGCCAGAACCTCGCCTCCAGCCTCAACATCGCCGCCTTCAACCTCGGCAATGCGCTGGGCGCCTGGGTGGGCGGGACGGTGATCGACCGCGGCCCGGGACTGGGTGCGCTGGGCTGGGTGGCGGCGCTGCTCACCCTGGCGGGCCTGGCCATCGCGCTGTGGAGCCGCGGGCTCGACCGGCGCGATGCGGCGCCGGCGGACTGCGCGCCGGCACGCACCTGAAATCGCATTCTTCAATCAATTCAATACGAAGGACTTCACATGGAACATCGCTATCTCGGCAACTCCGGCTTCAAGGTGCCCGCCCTCGGCTTCGGCGCCGGCACCTTCGGCGGCCAGGGGCCACTCTTCAGCGCCTGGGGCAACACCGATGTGGACGGGGCTCGTCGCCTGATCGACATCTGCCTCGATGCCGGCGTCAATCTCTTCGACAGCGCCGACGTGTATTCGAACGGTGCTTCGGAATCCATCCTCGGCGCCGCGGTCAAGGGACGGCGCGACAAGGTGATTCTCTCGACCAAGATGGCCCTGCGCGCGGGCGACGGGCCGAACGATGTCGGCGCCTCACGCCACCACCTGATCGCGGCGACCGATGCAGCGCTCGCGCGCCTGGGCACCGACTACATCGACCTCCTGCAGCTGCATGCCTTCGACGCGATGACGCCCGTCGAGCAGGTGCTGCGCACGCTCGACGACCTGGTGCGCGCCGGCAAGGTGCGCTACATCGGCGTGTCGAACTTCTCCGGCTGGCAGCTGATGAAATCGCTCGCCGCCTCCGACCGGCTGGGCCTGTCCCGCTATGT
This sequence comes from Variovorax stachyos, assembly GCF_051400855.1. Lineage (NCBI taxonomy): Bacteria > Pseudomonadati > Pseudomonadota > Betaproteobacteria > Burkholderiales > Comamonadaceae > Variovorax > Variovorax stachyos. Next base: position 30,097 of record NZ_JBLFFN010000031.1, read on the forward strand.
CGCGAACCAGACCTACTACTCGCTCATCGGCCGCGACTACGAATGGGAGTTGATGCCGCTGGGCATCGACCAGGGCGTGGGCGCGATCGTCTGGAGCCCGCTGGGCTGGGGCCGCCTCACGGGCAGGATCCGGCGCGGCCAGCCACTGCCGGCCGGCAGCCGGCTGCACGACACCGCGGGCTTCGCGCCGCCGGTCGAGGAGGAGCGGCTCTACCGCGTGATCGACGCCATGGACCAGGTGGCCGAGGAGACCGGCAAGACGCTGCCCCAGATCGCGCTCAACTGGCTGCTGCAGCGCCCCACCGTGGCCAGCGTGCTGATCGGCGCGCGCGACGAGGACCAGCTCAGGCAGAACCTCGGCGCGCTCGGCTGGCAACTCACACCGGAACAGGTCGCGCGCCTCGATGCGGCCAGCGCCGTGACCCCGCCCTATCCCTACTCCCCCTATTGGAACGGGCAGTTCGCCGAACGCAGCCCGGTGCCGGTCTGAGGGGCGCAGGCGGCTCCGTGCGCGTGAGGCGCTAAGGCGCTAAGGCGCCAAGACGTTGAGGCGTTAAGTCGTTAAGGATTTGATAAGGCGGGGCACGCATCATGGCGGCCGCCCCGCATGAACACGAACGCCGAATCACGATCACTCCCGCCGCCGGAACCGCCCGGGTTTCAGCGGGTGCTCGTCTGGGACGCACCCCTGCGCATGTTCCATTGGCTCATGGCCGCCTGCTTTGCCGGCACCTGTCTCACGGCCGGCCAGGAGGGCTGGCGCAACGTCCATCAGACCCTGGGCTACACGATGGCTGGGCTGGTGGTCTTTCGCATCGCGTGGGGCTTCGCAGGCACCCGCTACGCGCGCTTCGCGAACTTTGTCCGCGGCCCCGCGGCGGTCGCCGCCTGTCTGCGGGCGATGCCGCGCGGATGGGGCAAGCGGCACATCGGCCACAGCCCCGCCGGGGCCGTATCCATGGTCGCGCTCCTGCTGCTGACGCTGGCCGCCGCCGCGTCGGGCTGGGCGAGCGGCAGCAACCCGGCGCATGGGTGGGGGAAGGCTCTCCATGAAGGCGCGGCACTCGCAATGCTGGTGCTCGCGAGCCTGCACATCGCAGGCGTCGCCTTCGGCAGCTGGCGCGCCGGCGAGAGCCTCGCGCGCTCGATGATCAGCGGCACCAAGCTCGGTGCGCACGGCGAAGCCATTTGCAGCGCGCGGTACGGCGTGGCCCTGCTCGTCGCGGCGGCTGTTGTCTGCTTCTGGGGCTATCAGTGGACGGCTGCTTCGACTGTGGCGGCTTCTCGTGAAGAGTTGCGCGAACAGGCCCGGGAACGGGCCGCCCCCATCACCGAAGCCCGGCGCGAGCCAGGGGACAATGACTGAGCGGGCCCGCCCGGACCAAGACAATCCCGACCCATGCGCATCCTTCTCGCGGAAGACGACGCCCTGCTCGGCGAGGGGCTTCGGGCCGGCCTCCAGCAGCTCGGCTTCCAGGTTGATTGGGTGCGCGACGGCCTGGCCGCCGAGCATGCGCTGCGTGGCAATCCCTATGCGGCTTCCGTCCTCGACCTCAGCCTGCCCGCGAAAGACGGGCTGGCGGTCCTCGCCGCCGTTCGCACCGCCCAGGTCAAGCTGCCCGTGCTGGTGCTGACGGCCCGTGACGCGGTGCACGACCGCGTCCGCGGCCTGGATGCGGGCGCGGACGACTACGTCGTCAAGCCGGTGGACATGCTCGAGCTGGCGGCACGCCTGCGGGCGCTGGTGCGGCGCTCGCACGGCCAGCCGCAGGATTGCCTGGTTGCGCAGGATGTTCTCCTGGACCCCGCCGCACGCGCGGTCCACAAGGCCGGCGAGCCGGTGGTTCTTTCCAACCGGGAATTCGACCTCCTGCACACGCTGATGCTGCATGCCGGCCGCGTCCTGTCGCGGGAGCAGCTGGAGCAGCACCTCTACAGCTGGGGCCAGGAAGTCGAGAGCAACACCATCGAGGTCCATGTCCATCGGCTGCGGCGCAAGCTGGGCAATCCGCTGATCCAGACCGTGCGCGGCGTGGGCTATGTGTTGATGCGGGCCTCCGCTTCGCCGTGATCAAGGCCGCCTACTCGCTGCAGGGCCGGCTCGCATGGCTGCTGCTGGGCCTGCTGGCCGCGTTGTGGGGTGGCATCGCCGCCATCACCTGGTTCGACGCACGCCACGAGGTCGAGGAAATCCTCGACAGCCACCTGGCCCAGGCCGCGGCCCTGGTCATCGCCCAGCAGCGCGGGTCCGCCCACGGCCTGCCCGTCGACGCGCCCGCGCTGCACCGCTACGCCTACAAGACCGCGATCCAGGTCTTCCACGACGAACGCCTGGTGCTGCGCTCCGCCAACGCGCCGCTCGCGCCGCTGGCGGACGGCCGCATCAAGGGTGCGCCGGGCTTCAGGACGGTCCATCTCGATGGCGGGGAGTGGCGCGTGTTCTCGGTCCACGACCCCGAGGCCGGGTTGCAGGTCCACGTGGGTGAAGAAGGGAAATCCCGCGACGCGATCCTGTGGGCGGTCCTGCGAAGCACGCTGTGGCCCTTGTTCGCCGCCCTGCCGCTGCTGGTGCTGGCCGTGTGGTGGGCGGTGCACCGCGGACTGCGTCCGATGCGCCGGCTCGGGCGCGCGCTGCTCGAGCGCCGGCCTGACGTGCTGGACCGCGTGCAGCTCGACGATGCGCCTTCCGAAATGGTGCCCATGATCGACGCGCTCAATGCGATGTTCCGGCGCATCGAATTCCTGCTCGAATCCGAGCGGCGCTTCACGGCCGATGCCGCCCACGAGATGCGCACGCCCATCGCCGCGATCCGCGCGCACGCACAGGTCGCCATGCAAGAGCCCGATGACGAGCGTCGGGCCCGTTCGCTGCAAGGCACCATCGAGGGCTGCGACCGCGCCACGCGCCTCGTCGAGCAGTTGCTGACCCTGTCCCGCCTGGAAGCCGATGCCCTGCCGGAAGAAAGGGACGTGGACCTCGGCGCCCTCGCCCGCCGCGTGCTGGCCGACATCGCGCCGCGCGCAATTGCCAAGCACCAATCCCTCGAACTGAACAACGGCCCGGCCTGCATCATTCGCGGCGACGAGACGCTGCTGGCGGTGCTGGTCCGCAACCTTGTCGACAATGCCGTGCGCTACAGTCCGCCCTCGGCCCGCATCGAGGTGCGCGTGGCATGCGGCGCCTCCGGGGTCCGGCTCAGCGTGGAGGATGGCGGCCCCGGCCTGGACGACTCCGACATGCGACGGCTGGGCGGACGCTTCTTCAGGGCGCTCGGCAACGCCGAAAGCGGCAGCGGCCTGGGTCTGTCGATCGCACGCCGCATCGCTGCAGTACATCGCATGGCGATAGACATCGGGCGCTCCCCGCAGCTGGGGGGACTCGCGGTCCATGTCCGCTGCCTGCCTTCTCCACGCCACTGAACCCATGACCGACGAACCTCCCCGTATCCCTTACAAGCTGACCATGCTCAACGCGCAGCGCCGCCACATCCTCTGCATGAAGTGGGGCACCAAGTACGGCCCCGAGTACGTCAACCGCCTCTATGCGATGGTGCGCCGCCGCCTGCTGAGCGGCTTCCGCTTCACCTGCCTGACGGACGACCCGCAAGGCATCCGGTCCGAGGTGGAGTGCCAGCCCATCCCCGCGCTCGACCTGCCCGAGGGCATTCCCGAGCGCGGCTGGAACAAGCTGGCTGCCTTCTCCGCCGATCTGTACGGCCTGCGCGGCACGGCGCTCTTCCTCGACCTGGACGTGGTGATCGTCGGTGGACTCGATCCGTTCTTCGACCACCCAGGCAAGTTCCTCATCATCCGCGACTACAAGCGCAAGCGGCGTCTCACCGGAAACTCCTCGGTCTACCGCTTCGAGATCGGCGCGCATGCGGATGTGCTCGAGCACTTCCGCAACAACGTCGCCGAGGTGCGCACGGCATTCCGCAACGAGCAGGCCTACCTCTCCGATTTTCTGCACCGCCAAGGCAAACTCGACTACTGGCCGGCGCCCTGGTGCCCGAGCTTCAAGTACCACAGCATCCCCGCGTGGCCGACCAACTACTGGCGCGCGCCCTTCGTGCCGCCGGAGGCGCGCGTCGTGATCTTCCATGGCGAGTGCAACCCGCCGGACGCGCTCGCGGGCCAGCGCAAGCGCGCCCTGCGCTTCATCCGTTCAGCGGGCTGGGTCGCGGAGCATTGGCGGGAGTGATCCTCGCTTTTGCGTCAGGTCGAGTCGAGAGCTGGTCGACCAGGCGATCGACGGCACGCTCGGCCTGCGCAAGCGACTGCGCCAGCCGCTCCCCGCCGAACTCGTCGTACTCGACTGCAATCTCGTGCACGTCGTCGATGCCGATATAGCCGAACACCGAACGCACGCTGGCCTCCGTGTGGTTCAGATGCGCGAGACGCTGGCCCTCGCCGTAGCCGAAGTCGCCACGCGAGCTCAGCAGCACCAGGCGCTTGCCCGTGTCCAGCATCGGCCAGTACGGCACCTCGCCGCGCTCGCGGTCGAAGCCGAAGCTGCGGCCTACGCGCACGATGTTGTCGATGTAGGCCTTGAACTGCGCCGGCACGCCGAAGTTGTACATGGGCAGGCCCACCACGATCAGGTCCGCGGCGATGAGCTGGTCCAGCAGGCGATCGCTCTCGGCCAGCGCCTCCTGCATCCAGGACTCGCGCGCGGCCGGCGGCGTGAAGGCGGCGTGGACCCAGGGGCCCGTCACCGGCGAGGGCGGATGGCCGCCCACATCGAGATAGTCGATGCGGTCATCGGGATGTGCAGCGTGCCAACGCTCGACGAAGCGTGCCGACAGGCGCCGTGTGTGCGAACCATGCGGATGGACGTCCGAGCGGCCCGGCCGGGCGCTGGTGTCGATGTGCAGAAGCGTGTTCATGAAGAAGGCTTTCCTTGAGGTCGATGGATGAGAATGGCTCTTGTGTCGTACCCTCGCACGACACATCGGCCTGCATCGAATTTAGGTTGACCCGTGGCTCATCACAAACGACGATTTCTTCTTCATGGCTGAGATCATTTCATCCGTTAGGCCAGCCCGGCGCCTGCCGCCGCTGTCCGCGTTGCGGGCCTTCGAGGCGGCTGCGGCGCATTCCAGCTTCCAGCGCGCCGCTGCCGAGCTCTCGGTCACGCCTACCGCCATCAGCCACCAGGTGCGCGGTCTCGAGAGCACGCTGGGCCAGCCGCTGTTCCGGCGCATGACGCGGCAGCTGGTGCTGACGCCTGCGGGCCTGCGCCTGTTCCGCGCATTGCGCGAAGGTTTCGACACGCTGGAGGCCGGCGTGCAGGCCTTGCGCACGCGCGTTGAGGGCGAGACGGTCACCCTCACGGCCAACACCGCCTTCGTCGCCAAGTGGGTGCTGCCGCGGATCGCGGCTTTTCGCCTCGCCTGCCCGGGCATCGAGCTGCGGCTGCATGCGAGCGACACGCTGGTCGATCTTGCGCGCGGCGATGCGGATCTCGCGATCCGCTCAGGCCGGGGCGACTGGCCCGGCCTCGCGACCGCCGAGCTGATGGCCGAGCGCTATGCGCCGCTGTGCAGCCCGCGGCTGGGGCTGAAGCGCGCAAGGGACCTGCCGCAGCACCGCCTGATCCACAGCGACTGGCAGCCCCACGCGAGCGCACCCGCACAGTGGCCGCGCTGGTTCGCGGAAGCGGGCCTCGCGATGCCGGCGAGGCGTCGTTCCAAGGCGTCCGCCGGCCTCTCCTTCTCGGACGAGACCCATGCGATGCTCGCCGCACTGGCGGGCCACGGCGTGGCGCTCCTGAGCCTCACGCTCGCGGCCGAGGAACTGCGCAGCGGTGCGCTGGTGCAACCCTTCGGCCCCGCACTCGACACCGGCCGCTACTTCCTGGCCACGGCCAAGGGTCGGGAACGCGAGCCCGCCATACGTGCCGTGTGGGAGTGGATCGCCGCGCAGGCCGGCAGGGTCTGAGGCGGCCGGGGCCTCAGACCGAGACCAGCGTCTCGAAGCCGCCCCAGAACATGCGCTTGGCGTCGAAGGGCGAGTTCTTCGGATCCATCATGTCGGCCAGGCGCGGATCGCTCATCACCTTGGCATTGACCTCGTCGCGTTGAGCGCGCGACTCGAACACGATGTACGAGAAGATGACCAGTTCGTCGTCCTTCAGGTTCACGCTCTGCGGGAAGGACGTGAGCTCGCCCGATTTCACGTCGTCCGCCACGCACTCACGGTACTCGAGGGCGCCGTGCTCGCGCCAGATCTTGCCGGCCTTGGTGGCCATCTCGCGGTACTGCTCGAGGTTGCGCTTGGGGACCGGAAGAACATATCCATCGACGTAAGCCATGCAAGTCTCCTAGAGGTGGTGTGTGGATGCCTCCAAGCGTAGTGCGCCATGGCGCGATCGCAAGTGGGGCACGGTGTCGAAGGTTGTCCCGCTCGCCTTGAACATGTCCCCGCCGGAGGTGGACAAGCTTGTGGAAAAGTACCGGAGCAACTTCGCGAAGCCTTGTCCCACGGGGCCTCCCGCCAGATTGCCTGCTGAAGAAGCAGCGGGTTACAACTAAATGCAACAGATACAACGAAGGGACTATTTTTCGCGGAGCCAGGCCTCGGCGCAAGCTTCGAACAAGGGGATGTTCTGGTCCACCTCGTCGTGCAGGAATCGACGGGCGCCTTCGCGCACATGGCCGTCGAGGGCGATCCAGGCCTCCCACAGACGGCTGTCCGCCGGCGGCGGCGTCGCCTCCCACACGGTTGCAACGATGGGCAAGGTCTCCGCCGGCGGGAGGTCCGACCAGATGATCCCGAGCTTCGACAGCAGGCCCGGCTGTTTGCCGAGCTCGATGCCCGTTCGGACCTGGCCGTCCTCTTCCACGATGACGGGGCTGAGGCCGCCTGAAAGCAGGACACTCAGCAGCTCGGCGGGGGTGGCCTGCCGGATCCATTCGTCGGCGCGCCGCGCCAGCTGGGCGCCCAGATCGGCCTTGGTGAGGTGCTGATGCACCGGCCCGTAGTCGCGCTGCGGAGCGTCGGGCATGGCATAGGCATGGTTCAACATCCCGCCAGTGTCACCAAAGCAGGTGCACTGTCTGCCAGCGCAGGCCTACGCGCCTGCCCTCCTGTGTCCGACTCCGGGCACCAGGCACGCCATGCGCGCCGGGCGGGCGCTCAGGCGCCGCGCAGTTGGGCGCGCAGCTGCGCGCCGATCTCCGGTCGCTCCAGGAAGGGATCCGCCGGGTTGGCGATGGCGACGATGCTCTCCATGCGGCTCCTCACGTTGCCCAGTGCCTTGGGGTGGCTGAAGATGTAGAACTGGTTGGCACTGATCGCCTCGAAGACCTTGTGCGCCACCTCCGCGGCGGTGATCTTGCCGCTGCTCACCGCCTTGTTGCTCATGGCCTGGCCGATCAGCTGGCTGCGGGTGGGCTTGTCGGCGGCCAGTGCGCCCGGCCGGTTGCGCTCGCTGCTGGTGATCCCGGTGGGCACGAAGTACGGGCACAGCAGGCTCGCGCCCACTTGGTCGGTGATGAGCTTCAGGTCCTGGTAGAGGGTTTCGGTGAGGCTCACCACCGCGGCCTTGGCGGTGTTGTAGATGCCCATGTTGGGCGGCGTCAGCAGGCCCGCCATGCTGGCGGTGTTGACGATGTGGCCGCGCCAGGACGGGTCGGCAGCCGCGGCCTCGAGCATCATCGGCGTGAACAGCCGCACGCCATGGATCACGCCCCAGAGGTCGACGCCGAGCACCCATTCCCAGTCGGCGACGGTGTTCTCCCACACCAGCCCGCCGGCGCCCACGCCGGCGTTGTTGAAGACGAAGTTCGGCGCGCCGAAACGCTCCTTGACGTCGCTTGCAAGCTGTTCCATTTGGGCCGCGTCGGCGACGTCGACCTTGCGCGCCATGACCTGGGCGCCGGCCGCCTCCATCTCGGCACGCGCCTTGTCCAGCGCGTCCTGCTGCACGTCGACCAGCACCAGGTTCATGCCGCGCGCCGCGCCGATGCGTGCGCATTCGAGGCCGAAGCCCGAGCCGGCACCGGTGAGAACGGCGGTGGTGCCTTTGAAGTCCTGGATCATTGGGGGTCCTTGTTAAACGGAAGCGCGAACTGAACGCAGGAGCGCGAAGTTTTCGCGGAGGTCGCAGAAGAAAGCACTCGAAAAATTTTGGCTGTTCTTCTGCGACTTCTGCGTAACCTCTGCGACTCCTGCGTTCGGCCCCGTGTCCGATGAGTCTCCGATTCAGTCCTCGACCTTGCGCAGCGTGTACCCGATGCGCGGAAAGTGCACATGCACCGTGCCCGCGCGCGGGTCGGTGCGGCGCAGCGTGTAGTGCGTGCGGGTGGCCGCCATCAGCTCGCCCTCTGTGGGCTCGGGGCCGAAGCTCTCGGCTGCGATGGTGACGCGCGCGCCCAGTGGAATGCCGTGCTCGTCCTGGAAGGTGCTGTCGGACAGCAGCGTGTGCGGCGTGTTGGCGGCGGCGACCTCGATGGCCTGTGCCGCGTCGAAGCTCTCCATCGCGCCATGGCCGATGGCGGCCATGCGGTCCATCCAGTCGGTCACGGCGGGCGTGATCTGCAGGATGTCTGCCCTCGAGGGCGTGCGCCTGCGGGTGAACCACAGTGGGTGGTAGCAGGAGAAGTCAGCCACCGTGGGATACGCGCCGACCAGGTAGTCGGTGTCGTCGAGCATGTCGGACATGCGCCGCAGGTACGACTTGTACGCCGCCGCCGCATCGCCCGGCCGGTGCCGCACCATGTTGGCGCTCATGGCCTTGCGGTCTTCGCCGAAGGCCTTCGCGGCTTCGGGCGGCGCCTTGCCGAACAGGTCGGCCGCACCCTTGCCGCTGAAGCTGTAGGCCATTGCGGCCCAGAAGAGGATGGTGTCGCCCCACTGCGCAACCACGCGCTCCAGGCCCTTGCCCGGCTCGGGATAGAGCGAGGGCAGCGGCGCGACATGCTCCAGCACGTCGCAGATGAGCGCGGTGTCGCAGTAAATGTCGGCGCCGATCTGCAGCACCGGCGTGCGGCGGTAGCCGCCGGTGAGCGCGACCAGGTCGGGTTTGGGCGCGATCTGCGGAATGATCACCGACTTCCAGGCCAGCTTCTTGTAGCCGAGCACGAGGCGCAGCTTCTCGGAGAAGGGCGAAGTGGCGTAGTGGTGGAGGATCAGGTCTGGCATGAGGTCCTAGCTTCCTGGCGGCTCAGCGGGACTGGGCGCGCGCGATGATGGAATCGAAATCGGTGCCTGCACCCAGCGTGCCGAAGGCGTGGCCCCAGTCGCCGCCGAGGCGCGAGGCGCAGAAGGCCGCCGCGACCGCAGTGGGCGCGGTCTGCACCAGCAGCGCGGCCTGCACCGCGAGCGCTACATCTTGCGCGAGGCGACGCGCCTCGGCTTCGGTGGCCATGGCTTCGATTCGTGCGGGCAGCGCATCGGCCAGCCGGTCGAGGGCGGCATCGCTGCCGCGGGCAGGTTTCAGTTCCTGCGCGAGCGCGGCGATGGCGTCGCCCTTGCGAAGCCCGCGCAGCAGGTCGAGCGCCATGATGTTGCCGGCGCCCTCCCAGATCGAGTTGAGCGGCATCTCGCGGTAGATGCGCGCCATCACGCCCTCGCCGCCCTCCTCCACGTAGCCGTTGCCGCCGAGGCATTCCATCGCCTCCTGCGCGAAGTGGCTGCCGCGCTTGCAGATCCAGAACTTGGCCACCGGCGTGAGCAGGCGTGCCATCAGGCGCTCGTGCGCATCCTGCTGTCGATCGAAGGCGCGCGCCAGGCGGATCGCCAGCGCCGTGGCCGCTTCGCTTTCGAGCGCGAGGTCGGCCAGCACGTTCTTCATCAGCGGCTGCGCGAGCAGCGGCTTGCCGAAGGCCTGCCGCTGCGACGCATGGTCGAGCGCGACGCTGAGCGCCTGGCGCATCAGGCCGCTGGTGCCGAGGGCGCAGTCGAGGCGGGTCATGGTGCCCATCTCGAGAATCTGAGGGATGCCGCGGCCCTCTTCGCCCACCAGCCAGGCGCTGGCGCCGTGGAACTCGACCTCCGAGCTGGCGTTGGCCTTGTTGCCCAGCTTGTCCTTCAGGCGCTGGATGCGGATCGCGTTGCGGCTGCCGTCATCCAGCACGCGCGGCAGGAAGAAGCAGCTGAGGCCCGCCGGGGCCTGCGCCAGCACCAGGAAGGCGTCGCACATCGGCGCGGAGAAGAACCACTTGTGGCCCGTGATCTCGTAGCGCTCGCCCCAGGCGTCGCTGCCTGCGCGCACGGCGCGCGTGGTATTGGCCCGCACGTCGGAGCCGCCCTGCTTCTCGGTCATGCCCATGCCCATGGTCACGCCGGGCTTGTCGCGCCAGGGCTTGAGGGCCGGGTCATACCAGAGGCTCGCGAGCTTGGGCCCCCAGTCGGCGTGGATGGCCGGGTTGCCGCGCAGCGCGGGCGTCACGGCGTAGCTCATCGAGATGGGGCAAAGGATGGATGCCTCGAGCTCGGTGAAGAGCATGAAGCCGGCGGCGCGCTGGACGTGCGGCGAGTTCGATGCACCCGTCCACGGCGTCCCATGCAGGCCCGCCCCGACCGCCGTCTTCATCAGCACGTGGTAGCTCGGATGAAATTCGACCTCGTCGATGCGCCGGCCGTAGCGGTCGTGCGTGTGCAGCACCGGCGGGTTCGTGTTGGCCAGCCGGGCATGGACCTGCATCTCGGCAGACCCGAGCACGCCGCCCAGATGCGCCAGCGGCGAAAGCTCCAGCTGCGGCGCATTGAACTTCAGCGCAGCGGCGAGCGGCCGGTTGCTCTCGAACAGGTTGTAGTCCGCCAGCGGCGTGGGCTGGTTGAAGACCTCGTGCGTCGCATTCATCGCGGCCTCCTTGATCGATACGAAGCCTAGATCAGCTTCACCAGTTGCTTGCCGAAGTTCCTGCCCTTGAGCAGGCCCAGGAAGGCCTCGGGCGCCGACTCGATGCCCTGCGCCACCGACTCGCGCGGCCTGAACTTGCCGCTGCCGACCAGCTGGCCCAGCTCGGCCAGCGCCTCGGGCCAGATCTCCATGTGCTCGCTGACGATGAAGCCTTCGAGCTTTATGCGGTTGATGAGGAACAGCGCCGGATTGGCCAGCGGCACCGGCTGCCCGTCATAGCCGGCAATCATGCCGCACAGCGCGACGCGCGCGAAGGCGTTGGCGCGCAGCAGCACCGCATCGAAGATGTAGCCGCCGACATTCTCGAAATAGCCGTCGATGCCATCGGGGCAGGCTTCCTTGAGTGCGGCGCTCATGCTCTTCGCGTCGGGATGCTGCTTGTAGTCGATGCAGGCGTCGAAGCCGAGCTCGTCCTTCACGTAGCTGCACTTGTCCGCACCGCCCGCGATGCCGACCACGCGGCAGCCGCGTGCCTTGGCCAGCACACCGACGGCACTGCCGACCGCGCCGCTGGCGGCCGTGACGACGACCGTCTCGCCGGCCTTCGGATCGATGATCTTCACCAGGCCATACCAGGCCGTCACGCCCGGCATGCCGACGGCGCCGAGGTAATGCGACAGCGGCACCTGCGTGGTGTCCACCTTCTTCAGCGCGCCGGGCTGCGAGGCATCGACCACGCTGTATTCCTGCCAGCCGCCGAAGCCGACCACCTTGTCGCCCACCGCGTACTTGGGATGCCGGCTCTCGACCACTTCGCCCGCAGTGCCGCCCTGCATCACCTGGCCCAGCGGCTGCGGCTGGGCATAGCTCTTGGCGTCGTTCATGCGGCCGCGCATGTACGGGTCGAGGCTCATGTAATGGTGGCGCACCAGGACCTGGTTCTCCTTCAGCGGCGGGGTCTCGACGCTCACAAGCTTGAAGTTGGAGGCGACGGCTTCGCCCTCGGGACGGTTGTCGAGAATTTGCTGGCGATTGGTGGGCATGCTGAGTCTCTGTTAGTCGGTGGAAGGCGGGCGCATGGCGTTCGCGCTGCCGGGGCCGGTGGGCAGGCGCCGCTTCACGTACTTGAAGGTGCCGGTGGCATGGGCGCAGGCGCGCTCCTGCTCATCGTAGATCGTGGCCTCGACGAAGGCCAGCGTGGCGGTGCGGTGCATCAGCCGGCCGCGCGCATGCAGCGGGCCGATGGAAGGCTGCATGAAGCTGGTCTTCATCTCGATGGTGACGACGCCGATCTCGGGCGTCTGGCTGCGCGCGGCAGCGGCCATGGTGATGTCCAGCAAGGTCATGCAGGCGCCGCCATGGGTCACGTCGAAGGTGTTGAGGTGCTCGGGCTTGGCCGTATAGCGGATCTCGGATTCGCCGCCCTCGAACTTCGTGAGCTCGAAGCCCAGGTGGCGCGCAAAGGGGATCTGGCTCGTGTAGGAGCGGATGTTGATGTCGGCGTGTTCAGATGGCATGACAGGTCATCGACAGGTGATTTTTCCAGGAACACCGCGGAACCGGCTTTGCCGGGCCGCTGATGTTGCCGCGGCTCCAAGCCTGCCTGCGCAGGCTTGGACGGCCTGAAGGGCAAGGCCTCTGGCCGCAGCACGCTGGGCGGCTACACGAAGTGAGCCAGCCTGGGGGGAGCTCATTTTCAGGCGGCACCCAGCACGACACTGACGCCGCCGTCCACCGCCAGCCACTGGCCGGTGATGTGCTTGCCGGCATCGCTGGCATAGAGCAGCGTGATGCCCTTGAGGTCTTCCTCGTCACCGAGCCGGCCCAGCGGAGCCGCCGCGGCCATCTTCTCCTCGCCCAGCGACTTGATCAGGCCGGCTGCCATCTTGGTCATGAAGAAGCCGGGACAGATCGCGTTGACGTTGATGCCGTAGCGGCCCCATTCGGCCGCGAGCGTCCGGGTGAAGCCGATCACCGCGGTCTTCGAGGTGTTGTAGGCCAGGGTCCGAATCTCGGGCGGATTGCCGTTCAGGCCGGCGACGGAGGCGATGTTGATGATGCGCCCGCTCTTCTTCGGGATCATGTAGCCGCGCGCGATCTGCTGCGCGAGGATGAAGTAGCCGCGCACGTTGAGGTTCATCACCTTGTCCCAGGCCTCGACCGGATGGTCCTCGGCCGGCGCGCCCCAGCTGGCGCCGGCGTTGTTGACCAGGATGTCGACCGCGCCCAGGCGCTCCAGGGTCTCGTCCGCGAGGCGGCGCGTGTCTTCCTCCTTCGAGCAGTCGGCCGCGATCCACCGGGCATCGATGCCCGCCGCCTGCAGCTCGGCCGCGGCCTGCTCCAGGTCGTCCGCCTTGCGCGAGCTCAGCATGATCCTGGCGCCGGCCTCGCCCAGCGCGTGGGCCATCTGCAGGCCCAGGCCGCGGGACCCGCCGGTGACCAGGGCGACCTTGCCGCTCAGGTCGAACAGTTTCTGGAAGCTTCGTGCGCTCATGTTTCTTCTCCGGGTTCAGGGGGTTTCATGGCCGGGCAACTCGATCTCGTGATCATGGCTTGAGCCTCGAGCGAACGTAGATGAGGACGACGCCGACCACCGCCAGCGCGACGCCGGGCATGGCGATCGACCAGCCCAGCACTTCGTTGGCGCGGCCGGTCGCAATGCCGAGAATGAGCAGGAACAGGCCGCCGTAGATCAGGATCCAGATCCACTTCTCCAGCGTGGCGTGGGGCTTGGGCTGCGTGCCGCTCATCAGAAGGCTTCCTCGGGCAGGGTTGTGCAGGTCGGGTCGCGGCGCTCCACCACCTGGAGCCAGGCGCCGATCTTGGGCAACTCGTAGTGAAAGAAATAGTCGGTGGCGCCGACGCGGCCCGCAGTGGCCGGCAGCGCCCTGGCGCCGTCGCTGCGCAGGGCACACTCGGCAACGTCGAGCCAGATCCAGGCCAGCACCGTGTGGCCGAAGGCCTGCATGTAGGGTACGGCGTTGGCCAGGGCCTCCTGCGGGTTGCCGGTGGACCAGGCGGCGCGCGTGGCGCTGCCGATGTGTTGCAGGGCCTCGGCCAAGGCCTTCGCATGCGCGGCCAGCGCGGGCACAGGCGAGGCGCGGGCAATGGTGTCGGTGATGCGCGCCGCCAGCAGCTGCAGGCCGCGGCCATCCTCCATCAGCACCTTGCGTCCCAGCAGGTCGGCGGCCTGGATGCCGTGCGTGCCCTCGTGGATCATGTTGAGCCGGTTGTCGCGCCAGTACTGCTCCACCGGAAAGTCGCGCGTGTAGCCGTAGCCCCCATGCACCTGGATCGCAAGCGAGTTGGCCTCCAGGCACCATTCGCTGGGCCAGCTCTTGGCGATCGGCGTCAGCACTTCCAGCAGCAGGCGCGCATCGTCGGCGGCCTGGGTGTCGCCGGTCTTCTGCTCGTCGACCAGGCGCGCGCAGTAGAGCTCGAGCGCGAGCGCGCCTTCGCAGTAGGACTTCTGCGCGAGCAGCATGCGTCGCACGTCTGCGTGTTCGATGATGCGGACCTGCGGCTTCGCCGCATCCTTGCCCGCCGGCCCCGCGGGTCGGCCTTGCGGCCGGTTCTTCGCGTACTCCAGCGACGCGTAATAGCCGGCCATGCCCAGCATGGTGGCCGCGGTGCCGACGCCGATGCGGGCCTCGTTCATCATGTGGAACATGCAGTGCAGGCCCTTGCCGGGCTGGCCGACCAGGTAGCCGATCGCGCCGGGCTTGCCGTCGACCGGAAACTTGCCTTCGCCGAAATTCAGCAGCGTGTTGGTGGTGCCGCGCCAGCCCAGCTTGTGGTTGAGGCCTGCCAGCGCGACATCGTTGCGCTGGCCGGTGAGCCGCCCTTCCGTGTCGACCATCTTCTTCGGCACGATGAACAGCGAGATCCCGCGCGTGCCCGGAATCAGCTTGCCGTTCTCGTCCGGGATCTTCGCCAGCACGATATGAACGATGTTCTCGGTCAGCTCATGATCGCCCGCCGAGATCCACATCTTGTTGCCGGTGAGCCGGTAGCGCGGGCCCAGCGGATCGTCCTGGAAGTCCGGTCCGTCCGGCACGGCGCGCGTCGCAACGTCGCTGAGGCTCGAGCCCGCCTGCGGCTCCGACAGGCACATCGTGCCCGACCAGCGGCCTGAAAACTCGTTCTTCGCGAACACCGCCTGCTGCATCGGCGTGCCGTGCACCATCAGCAGGTTGGCGTTGCCGCTGGTCAGCATGTTCGAGCCGATGCTGACCGAGGCCATGGCGAAGAAGCCGTTGGCCGCCGCCTGCAGGGTGTAGGGCAGCTGCATGCCGCCGATGTCGTAGTCCTGCGCGGCGCTGAGCATGCCCGACTCGACGAAGGCCTTGTGGGCCTCGTGCGTGGCCTGCGGCAGGATCACCTTCTCGCCATCGAAGTGCGGCTCCTGCGTGTCGACGATGCGGTTGTACGGCGCGTACTTCTCCCGGGCGATGCGCTCGCAGGTGTCGAGCACGGCGTCGAAGGTCTCGCGCGAGTGGTCGGCGAAGCGCTCGCGCTGGTTGAGCGACTCGGCGTCTAGCCAGTCGTAGAGAAGGAAATCGAGGGTGGGACGAAGGCTCATGGCTTGGACGCGCCGGGAGGACGCGATTCGAGCGACCAGTCCTGCGCATCCTCAGGAACTAGAGGCAGTGGTCTCAGGAGTTGACGAATGCGCGGCTCGGCGCGCGCGAGCAAGTCGGGGTTCTGCCGGTAGGCGGCCAGAATGAATGCGCGATTGGCTTCAATCTCACGCAGCAGCCGCAGATTCGATTCAGCACTCATGATGTGGGCCCGCCAAGCTTTTTGAGTTCTTCGATGTCGATCACATCCTTGGTCCGGCCCGTTCCGGTCTTCATTGCAATCAAGTGCTCGATGGAGGCAATGGGAACTTCGAGCTTGCCGATGCTGCGCAGCATCAAGCGACTGAAGAAGGTCGAACATGCTCATGGCGCGATGGTAGATGAGCGTGCCCCAACTAGGTCGTGATCACGAAGTGACAGATCCGTGCTCAAAGCACCTCGAACACCCCCGCCGCCCCCATCCCGCCGCCGATGCACATCGTCACCACCACCTTCTTCGCG
>NZ_JBLFFN010000032.1:0-31571 GCF_051400855.1 Variovorax stachyos
AAGGCCGCCAAGCGCTGGCTGCATCGGGACGACGACAAGGTCCCGGCCACCGCCCGTTCGAACTTGGTGCAGGCCCGTGCGGCCCACCCGGTGCTGGACAAGATGGTGACCATGCGCGAGGAGTTGCGCCAGCTCTGGCTCAATACCTCTCAGTCGCGCGAGCAGCTGGCCGCCGATCTGGCTGCTTGGTGCCATCGGGCCGAAGCCAGCGGCATTGCGGGGCTGCGCGACTTCTCGACCCGACTGCGCGCCGCCCGCGCCTGAGGTTTCATCCGTGGGGCATACGCCCTGAGTAAAAAAGCCGGTCTTCGAACCGGCTTTTTTATTTTTCGTGCACTTGCAAATGCAGGCGGGCAAAGAAAAACCCGCTGGATCACAGCGGGTTTTTCATTGGGAAAATCGGCCGAATTACTTCAGCTTGATTTCCTTGTATTCGACGTGCTTGCGTGCCTTGGGGTCGAACTTCATGATCGACATCTTTTCGGGCATCGTCTTCTTGTTCTTGCTGGTGGTGTAGAAATGGCCGGTACCCGCGGTGGATTCCAGCTTGATCTTTTCGCGTCCGCCTTTGCTCGTTGCCATGATTCAGCTCCTTAGGCTTGGCCGCGCGCGCGCATGTCTGCGAGCACGGCATCGATGCCCTTCTTGTCGATCAGGCGCAGCGCGGCGCTCGAAACACGCAGGCGTACCCAGCGGTTTTCGCTCTCGACGAAGAAGCGGCGGTATTGCAGGTTCGGCAGGAACCGGCGCTTGGTTTTATTGTTGGCGTGGGAAACGTTGTTTCCGACCATCGGGCCCTTGCCCGTGACTTCGCATACGCGTGCCATGTGGAACTCTTTCTTGAACAGCTGGCACCCGGCGCACGGATGGCGGGGGTGGGTTGCAGCTTGACCTCGCCAGAATCGGGTGGCGGTATCCCGGCTTACCGAGTGTTTCGGACCCAAGACAAGGCCTGGGTCAGAATTCGACAAAGCTTTGGATTATAGCCCCAACATCCGCGCTCGGCTCAGAGAGTGCCGTCCTGCTCCAGAAAGCGCTGGGCATCCAGCGCCGCCATGCAACCGGTGCCGGCGCTGGTGATCGCCTGGCGGTACACATGGTCTTGCACGTCGCCGGCCGCGAAGACGCCCGGGATGCTGGTCATCGTCGCGAAGCCCTGCAGGCCCGAGCGGGTGAGGATGTAGCCGTCCTTCATTTCCAGTTGGCCCTGGAAGATGTCGGTGTTCGGGTGATGGCCGATCGCGATAAAGCAGCCCTTGAGGTCGACCTGCTCGGTCGCTCCCGTCTGGGTGTTCTTCAGCCGGATCCCGGTTACCCCCGACTCATCGCCGAGCACTTCGTCGAGCGTGTTGTGCAGCTTGAGCTCGATCTTGCCTTCCTTGACCTTCTCGTGGAGCTTGTCGATCAGGATCGGCTCGGCGCGGAACTTGTCGCGGCGATGCACCAGCGTGACCTTGCTCGCGATGTTCGAAAGATAGAGCGCCTCCTCTACGGCGGTGTTGCCGCCGCCGATCACGCACACTTCCTGCTCGCGGTAGAAGAAGCCGTCGCAGGTCGCGCAGCCGGAAACGCCGCGCCCCATGAAGTGCTGCTCCGAATCGAGGCCAAGGTATTTGGCTGACGCTCCAGTGGCGATCACCAGCGAATCGCAGGTGTAGGTGCCGCTATCGCCGGTCAGCGTGAAGGGGCGCCTGCTCAGGTCGACCTTGTTGATGTGGTCGAACACGATCTCCGTCTTGAAGCGCTCCGCATGCTCCAGGAAGCGCTGCATCAGATCCGGCCCCTGGACGCCATGCACGTCGGCCGGCCAATTGTCGACCTCGGTGGTGGTCATGAGCTGGCCGCCCTGTGCGATGCCGGTGATGAGCATGGGCTGCAAATTAGCGCGCGCGGCATAGACTGCGGCGGTATATCCGGCGGGGCCCGAGCCCAGAATGAGTACCTTCGCGTGGCGTGGAGAGGACGACATGAGTAGAAAACCTAGGTTTGACGCTGCATCAGCGTGTACATTTTCAAGGGTGATAGATATGGAGTATCACCGTTCGGTTCAAGACCGGGCGCGGGGTGTTATCAATGCGTGCGATTGTATTAATGCATGGGCTTTTTCAATCGCGCGATAGATCCGGGGATTGATGAATGTCGATGCTGTCCAATCTTGAATTGCTCCGCCGCGTGCCGCTGTTTGCCGCGCTCACGCCGGCCCAATCGGCGAGCATCGCCGATGCGATCGTCAAGAAGCGCTTCAAGCGTGCCGAAGTGGTTGTCGAGCAGGGAAAGAAGTCGGATGCGCTCTACATCATCCTCACAGGCCGCGCCCGCGTGATGAGCACCGACAGCCGCGGCCGCGAGGTCATTCTCGCAACGCTGCACCCCGGAGACTACATCGGCGAGATGAGCATGATCGACGACGAGCCGCACTCGGCCACCGTGCGCACCGAAGTCCAGACCGACGTGCTGATGCTGGGCCGCGAGGCCTTCGCCCGCTGCCTGCCCGAGAACTCCTCCATGTCCTACAACATCATGCGCGGCCTGGTCTCGCGGCTGCGCCATGCCGATCGCAAGATCGAATCGCTGGCGCTGATGGACGTCTACGGTCGCGTGGCGCGCTCGCTGCTCGAGTTTGCGGTGGACGACGGCGCGGGCAACCTCAAGGTGCGTGACAAGATTTCGCGCCAGGACTTGGCCAAGATGGTCGGCGCCTCGCGCGAAATGGTCAGCCGTGTCATGAAGGATCTTGAGGAACGAGGCTTCGTCCAGACACAGGCCGATGGCTCCATGATCGTCAAGGAACGACTCTCATCGCTTGCGTGATCCTCCGGCCAGCGGCCTCGCGGCCTGCCAGCCTTTGCATCGCCGGCCCCGATGACAACGCGGCCGCGACGGTATTCGTTGTAGTTTCAGTGCGCTGCCTGCCTGCTTGCGCGGGCCGCCAGCGGTGCCTTCCATGACCTATTCGCTCCATACCCTTCAATCCTCCGCGTCCTCGGGCGAAGCGCAGCCCGTGCGGGCGCGCGCGATGCGCTTTGCGCACGAGATCACGTTGATCGCCGGCTTCGTCGCGCTCTTGTTCTGGCTGCTTGCCATGCTGAGCTTCACGCCGTCGGACGCCGCCTGGTCCACGTCGGGTACCGGCGGCGAGGTCAAGAACTGGGGCGGCCGCATCGGCGCATGGCTGGCCGACGCCAGTTATTTCCTCGCCGGCTACTCGGTTTGGTGGTGCCTGGCGGCCGGACTGCGCGTCTGGCTATCCTCGTTGGCGGGCTGGATGCGCGGCGGCGAAGCTGCGCCCGAGCAGCCGCCGCGCGGCCGCTTCAACCGCAGCCGCCTGGCGTTCTGGTTCGGCCTGGTGCTGCTGCTGTGCGCCAGCGTGGTGCTCGAGTGGTCGCGTCTCTATCGGCTCGAATCGCACCTGCCCGGCCATGGCGGCGGCGTGCTCGGCTACCTGGTCGGTCCACTCAGCGTGAAGTGGATGGGCTTCACCGGCTCGGCGCTGATCGCCATCGCCGCCGGCGTCATCGGCTCGGCCCTGGTGTTTCGCTTCTCCTGGAGCCAGATCGCCGAGCGTATCGGTTCGCGCCTCTATTCGCTGTTCGAGTCACGCCGCGAGAAGCGCGAGATCGCCGAGGACATCGCGATGGGCAAGAAGGCGGTGCGCGAGCGCGAGGAACTGGCTTCCGTGGACCAAGGCGACGAGCCGGATTCACCCGACGAGGAGTTGCGCGTCGTGCCGCGCCCCAAGCGGCGGCCACCGGCACCGCCGGTACAGATCGAGCCCGCCATGACCGAGGTGCCGAAGAGCGACCGTGTTGCCAAGGAACGCCAGAAGCCGCTGTTCCGCGAGCTGCCCGACAGCAAGCTGCCGCAGGTGGACCTGCTCGATGCCGCGCAGGGGCGCCAGGAAACCGTGTCGGCCGACACGCTGGAAATGACTTCGCGCCTGATCGAAAAGAAGCTGAAGGACTTCGGCGTGGAGGTCCGTGTGGTGCTGGCCTCCCCCGGCCCCGTGATCACGCGCTACGAGATCGAGCCGGCCACCGGCGTCAAGGGTTCGCAGATCGTCAACCTGGCGAAGGATTTGGCGCGCTCGCTGTCGCTGGTCTCCATCCGCGTGGTCGAGACCATCCCCGGCAAGAACTACATGGCGCTCGAGCTGCCCAACGCCAAGCGCCAGTCGATCCGCCTCAGCGAGATCCTCGGCTCGCAGGTCTACAACGAGGGCAAGTCGATGCTCACGATGGGCCTGGGCAAGGACATCATCGGCAACCCGGTCGTTGCCGATCTTGCGAAGATGCCGCACGTGCTGGTGGCCGGCACCACCGGCTCCGGCAAGTCCGTGGGCATCAACGCGATGATCCTGAGCCTGCTCTACAAGGCCGAGGCGCGCGATGTGCGCCTGCTCATGATCGACCCGAAGATGCTGGAGATGTCGGTCTACGAAGGCATCCCGCACCTGCTCGCGCCGGTGGTCACCGACATGCGCCAGGCGGCCCACGGTCTCAACTGGTGCGTGGCCGAGATGGAGCGCCGCTACAAGCTGATGAGCAAGCTGGGCGTGCGTAACCTTGCGGGCTACAACACCAAGATCGACGAGGCGAAGGCGCGCGAGGAGTTCATCTACAACCCCTTCAGCCTGACCCCGGACGATCCCGAGCCGCTCAAGCGCGAGCCCCACATCGTGGTCGTGATCGACGAGCTCGCCGACCTGATGATGGTGGTGGGCAAGAAGATCGAGGAGCTGATCGCTCGCCTCGCGCAGAAGGCGCGCGCCGCCGGCATTCACCTGATCCTGGCCACGCAGCGGCCCAGCGTGGACGTGATCACCGGCCTGATCAAAGCCAACATTCCCACCCGCATCGCCTTTCAGGTCTCGAGCAAGATCGACTCGCGCACCATCCTCGATCAGATGGGTGCCGAGGCGTTGCTGGGCATGGGCGACATGCTCTATATGCCGAGCGGCACCGGCCTGCCGGTTCGCGTGCACGGCGCCTTCGTTAGCGACGACGAGGTGCACCGTGTTGTCGCCTACCTCAAGTCCCAAGGGGAACCGGACTACATCGAAGGGGTGCTCGAAGGGGGAACCGTCGACGGCGATGGCGATCTACTCGGCGAAGGCGGCAGCGAAGGCGGCGAGAAGGACCCGATGTACGACCAGGCGGTCGAGATCGTGCTCAAGAACCGCAAGGCCAGCATCTCGCTGGTGCAGCGCCACCTGAAGATCGGCTACAACCGCGCCGCGCGGCTGGTCGAGGACATGGAACATGCCGGGCTGGTGAGCGCGATGAGCGGCAGCGGCCAGCGCGAGATCCTGGTGCCGGCGCGTGCCGAATGACGGAAGTACAGGGATGCTGTTGAAGAAGACATTGCTTGTTGCTTTTTGGATGATGGCTGCGGCCGGCGGCGCTTGGGCCGGCGGCATGGAAAGTCTCGAAGCCTTCGTGAAGAACGCGAAGTCGGGCCGCGCCGAGTTCACCCAGACCGTGACCGCGCCCGCCAAGGAAGGGCAGCCCTCCCGCGCCAAGGTGTCGAGCGGCACCTTCGAATTCCAGCGGCCTGGCAAGTTCAGGTTCGACTACAAGAAGCCTTTTGCGCAAAGCATCGTGGCCGATGGCGAGACGCTCTGGCTGTACGACGCCGACCTGAACCAGGTCACGCAACGAAAGCAGTCGCAGGCGCTGGGCTCGACCCCGGCAGCGCTGATCGCCTCCGCGCCCGACCTGCGCGCGCTGCAAGCCGATTTCACGCTCGAGGGCGCCCCCGAACGCGATGGCCTCCAATGGGTCAAGGCCAGTCCGAAGAACAAGGACGGTCAGCTGCAGAACGTGCAGATCGGCTTTCAGGGCGACGCCCTGGCCTCGCTCGAGATTCTCGACAGCTTCGGCCAGCGCTCGGTGTTGAAGTTCAGCAAGGTCGAGGTGAATCCGCCCCTGCCCGCGAGCACCTTCCAGTTCAAGGCGCCGGCCGGTGCCGACGTGATCCGGCAATAGCCCAAGGCGGCAGGCGCCGGGCCGGTCCGGTAAGCGTCGCGCGACGCATGCGCGACACTACGGCTTCCATGGCTCCCACCTCTCATCAACCCCTGGCCGAGCGCCTGCGCCCGAAGACCCTGGGCGAGGTCATCGGCCAGCAGCACCTGCTCGGCCCGGGCATGCCGCTGCGCATCGCCTTCGAATCGGGCCAGCCGCATTCCTGCATCCTGTGGGGCCCGCCCGGCACCGGCAAGACCACCATCGCGCGGCTGATGGCCGACGCCTTCGATGCGCAGTTCCTCAGCATCAGCGCGGTGCTCGGCGGCGTGAAGGACATCCGCGACGCGGTCGAACGCGCGACTGCCGCGCGCGACGGCCTGGAGCAGCGCCGCACCATCGTTTTCGTCGACGAGGTGCACCGCTTCAACAAGAGCCAGCAGGATGCCTTCCTGCCCCATGTGGAGTCGGGCCTGTTCACCTTCATCGGCGCCACCACCGAGAATCCGTCCTTCGAGGTCAACTCGGCGCTTCTGTCGCGTGCAGCGGTGTACGTGCTGAAATCGCTGACCGAGGACGACCTGCGCCAGATCGTCGTGCGTGCACAGAACATCCAGGCCGTGCCCGCCATCGAGCCGAAAGCAGTGGAGCGCCTCGTGGCATACGCGGACGGCGACGCACGTCGTCTGCTCAACACCCTCGAAACCCTTTCCGTTGCCGCCGCTGCCGAGAAGCGCAGCGACATCGGGGACGACTGGCTGCTGCGGGTGCTTGGCGAGCGCATGCGCCGCTACGACAAAGGCGGCGAGCAGTTCTACGACACCATCTCCGCACTGCACAAGTCGGTGCGCGGCAGCGATCCCGATGCCGCGCTCTACTGGTTCGTGCGCATGCTCGATGGCGGTGCCGACCCGCGCTACATGGCGCGCCGGTTGGTGCGCATGGCCAGCGAGGACATCGGCCTGGCCGATCCGCGCGCGCTGCGGCTGGCGCTCGATGCGGCCGAGGTCTATGAGCGCCTGGGCTCGCCCGAAGGTGAGCTGGCGTTGGCCGAGTGCGTGGTCTACCTCGCGATCGCGCCCAAGTCGAACGCGGTCTACCAGGCCTACAACGAGGTCCGCGCCTTCATCCAGCAGGACGGCACGCGCCCCGTTCCCATGCATCTGCGCAACGCGCCGACGCGGCTCATGAAGCAGCTCGACTACGGCAAGGGCTACCGCTACGCGCACGACGAGGAAGGCGGCTTCGCGGCCGGTGAGCGCTACCTGCCCGAAGGCATGGAGCCCCGGGAGCCCTTCTACCGGCCGGTGGAGCGCGGCCTCGAGATCCGCATCGCCGAGAAACTACGAGACTTGCGCAAGCGCAACGAAGACGCAGGCCGTTGAGGCCGCCGTCAATACTCCGTGTGCCGCAGCTGATACGGGCTTGCACCCCGATGCGCCACGAATGCCCCGCGCCAGCGGGAAAACCCCGGTCGCCGTGCACCGAATTGGCGATCCGGCGTGACTACAATCCCCGCCACAAACCCGCCGTCGACACATGCTGGCGGGTTTTTTGCTAAGCGAAGCCAGGGCGCCGAACCGGTGCGCCTGGCACGTCGGGCGCCAACCAGGGGCGTCTTATTACAAAAAGGGATTCTCTATGGACATCTTGCTGCAGCAGATCATCAACGGTCTGGTTCTCGGCAGCATGTACGCCTTGATAGCCTTGGGCTACACCATGGTGTACGGCATCATCAACCTCATCAACTTCGCGCACGGGGAAGTCCTCATGGTCGGGGCACTGACCAGCTGGACCATCATCGGCTGGATGCAGACCGCGATGCCTGGCACCCCCGGCTGGATCATCCTCATCCTCGCGCTCATCATCGCCTGCGTGGTCGCCGCCACGCTCAACTTCACGATCGAGAAGGTGGCCTACCGGCCGCTGCGCAACAGCCCCAAGCTGGCGCCGCTGATCACCGCCATCGGGATGTCGATCCTGCTGCAGACCCTGGCGATGATCATCTGGAAGCCCACCAACAAGGCCTATCCCAACTTGCTGTCCACCACGCCGATCCACGTCGGCGGTGCCGTGATCTCGCCCACGCAGGTCATGATTCTCAGCGTCACGGCTTTCTGCCTCGTGGTGCTGATGTGGCTGGTCAACTACACCAAGCTCGGCCGCGCGATGCGCGCCACTGCCGAAAACCCGCGCGTCGCGGCCCTGATGGGCATCCGCCCCGACATGGTCATCTCGGCAACTTTCATCATCGGCGCCGTGCTGGCAGCCGTGGCCGGCGTGATGTACGCCTCCAACTACGGCATCGCGCAGCATGCGATGGGCTTCATCCCCGGCCTCAAGGCCTTCACCGCGGCAGTATTCGGCGGCATCGGCAATCTCGCCGGGGCGGTGGTCGGCGGCATCCTGCTGGGGCTGATCGAAGCCATCGGCTCGGGCTACATCGGCGCGCTCACCGGCGACGTGCTGGGCAGCCACTACAGCGACATCTTTGCTTTCATCGTGCTGATCGTCATGCTCACGCTGCGGCCCTCCGGCCTGCTCGGCGAGCGGGTGGCGGACCGGGCCTGAGGGAGAACGCGCCATGAAAGACACGAAAAAAATCGTCTACATCGTGATCGCGGCCATCGGCTTGCTGGCGCTGCCGCTGTTGCTGCAGAGCCAGGGCAACGCCTGGGTGCGCATCGCCGACATCGCGCTGCTCTACGTGCTGCTGGCACTGGGCCTGAACATCGTGGTCGGATACGCCGGCCTGCTCGACCTGGGCTACGTAGCCTTCTTCGCGATCGGGGCCTACCTGTTCGCGCTGCTCGGCTCGCCGCACCTGACGGACACCTTCCCGGCGATGAAGGCCATGTTCCCCAACGGCCTGCACAGCTCGCTGCTGCTCGTGATCCCGGCGGCCTTCGGGCTTGCCGCCCTGTTCGGCGTGCTGCTCGGCGCGCCCACGCTGAAGCTGCGCGGCGACTACCTTGCGATCGTGACGCTGGGCTTCGGCGAGATCATCCGCGTGTTCCTCAACAACCTGGACCACCCCTTCAACCTCACGAACGGGCCCAAGGGCATTACCGCCATCGACCCCGTGCATTTCTGGGGCCTCAACCTGGGCAAGCCGCTCAAGCTCGGCGACTACACGATCTCCTCGGTCTCGCTGTACTACTACCTGTTCCTCGCACTGGTCCTCATCACCATCCTGATCTCGCACCGCCTGCAGCTCTCGCGCATCGGCCGCGCCTGGATGGCGATCCGCGAGGACGAGATTGCCGCCAAGGCCATGGGCATCAACACGCGCAACATGAAGCTGCTGGCGTTCGGCATGGGCGCCAGCTTCGGCGGCGTCTCGGGCGCCATGTTCGCGGCCTTCCAGGGCTTCGTCTCGCCCGAGTCCTTCAGCCTGATGGAGTCGGTGATGATCGTGGCGATGGTGGTGCTGGGCGGCATCGGCCACCTGCCGGGCGTGATCCTGGGCGCGGTGCTGCTGGCGGCCTTGCCCGAGGTGCTGCGCTACGTCGCCGGGCCGCTTCAGTCCATGACCGACGGCCGGCTGGACGCCTCGATCCTGCGCCAGCTTTTCATCGCGCTGGCCATGATCGTGATCATGCTGGTACGCCCGCGCGGCCTGTGGCCTTCGCCGGAACACGGCAAGTCGCTGCAGCGCAAGGGCGCCGTGCCCGCGCCGACATCCGGCATGCCCGCCGCTGCGCCAGGCGTCGAGACGCCCGCCGACGAGCTTCCCGGTGCTGCCTCGCGTCCCATGTCCATCAATCCGTGAACGAGGGGAGCACCAGCATGACTGACACCATCCTCGAAGTCCGCGGCATCTCCAAGCGCTTCGGCGGCCTGCAGGCACTGTCCGACGTGGGCATCAAGATCACCCGAGGCCAGGTCTACGGCTTGATCGGCCCCAATGGCGCTGGCAAGACCACCTTCTTCAACGTCATCACCGGCCTGTACACGCCGGACAGCGGCAGCTTCGAGCTGGGCGGCAAGCCCTACCAGCCCACCGCCGTGCACGAGGTCGCCAAGGCCGGGATTGCGCGCACCTTCCAGAACATCCGCCTGTTCTCGGAAATGACCGCGCTGGAGAACGTGATGGTGGGGCGCCACGTGCGCACGCAATCGGGCGTGCTGGGCGCGATATTCCGCACCGGCAGCTTCAAGGCCGAGGAGGACGCGATCGCCAAGCGCGCGCATGAACTGCTCGACTACGTCGGCATCGGCAAGTACGCCGACTACAAGGCACGTACGCTGAGCTACGGCGACCAGCGCCGGCTCGAGATCGCCCGCGCGCTCGCCACCGACCCGCAGCTGATCGCGCTCGACGAGCCCGCAGCTGGCATGAACGCCACCGAGAAGGTGCTGCTGCGCGAGCTGATCGACCGTATCCGCAAGGACGACCGCACCATCCTGCTGATCGAGCACGATGTGAAGCTGGTGATGGGCCTGTGCGACCGCGTGACGGTGCTCGACTACGGCAAGCAGATTGCCGAAGGTACACCGGCGGACGTTCAGAGAAACGAGAAAGTGATCGAGGCCTACCTCGGCACGGGAGGACATTGAAATGGCACAAACGTTTTTGAAGGTGAGCGGCCTGAAGGTCGCCTACGGCGGCATCCAGGCGGTGAAGGGGATCGATTTCGAGGTGCGCGAGGGTGAACTGGTCTCGCTGATCGGCTCCAACGGCGCCGGCAAGACCACCACCATGAAGGCCATCACCGGAACCTTGCCCTTCGTCGCTGGCAGCATCGAGTTCCTCGGCAAGAGCATCAAGGGCCGCGGCGCCTGGGATCTGGTGGGCGAAGGCTTGGTGATGGTGCCCGAGGGGCGCGGCGTGTTCACGCGCATGACCATCACCGAGAACCTGCAGATCGGCGC
The DNA here is from genome assembly GCF_051400855.1 of Variovorax stachyos. Lineage (NCBI taxonomy): Bacteria > Pseudomonadati > Pseudomonadota > Betaproteobacteria > Burkholderiales > Comamonadaceae > Variovorax > Variovorax stachyos. The sequence continues at coordinate 10,839 of NZ_JBLFFN010000032.1, forward strand.
CTACATCCGCAAGGACAAGGCCGAGATCGCCAAGGACATCGACCGCGTGTTCGCCACCTTCCCCCGTTTGAAGGAGCGCGCCACCCAACTGGCCGGCACGATGTCGGGCGGCGAACAGCAGATGCTCGCAATGGGCCGGGCGTTGATGGCGCGCCCCAAGGTGCTGCTGCTCGACGAGCCCTCGATGGGCCTGTCGCCGATCATGGTCGACAAGATCTTCGAGGTGGTGAAGCAGGTCTACGACCAGGGCGTCACTGTGTTGTTGGTGGAGCAGAACGCCAGCCGTGCGCTGCAGCTGGCCGATCGCGGCTACGTGATGGAGTCGGGGCTGATCACGATGAGCGGGGATGCGAAGGTGATGCTGAGCGATCCGAAGGTTCGCGCCGCGTATCTAGGGGAGTAGCAACTCCCCTCGGGTCGCGGATCAATCGACCTTTGCGCCGGTGGACTTGACCACCTTCTCGTACTTCGCGAGCTCGCTTTTCATGAAGGCGCCGAACTGATCCGGCGTGCTCGGGACCGGCTCGGCCAGCAGCGAGGCGAAGCGGGTCTTGGTCTCGGGCGCGTTGAGTGCCGCGACGAAGGCCCGGTTGAGCTTGTCCACCACGGGCGCCGGCGTTCCGGCCGGCGCCACGAGGCCCCACCAGGTGTCGATGGCGAAGCCCTTGAGCGTGCTGGCGACAGTAGGCACCTCGGGCAGCGCGCTGCTGCGCTCGGCGGTGGTCACCGCGATCGCCTTCAGCTTGCCCGAGCGGATGTTCGGCGCGGCGGTCGCGAGGTTGTCGAAGTTGAAGTCCACCTGGCCCGACAGCAGCGCGAGCTGCGCCGGGTTGCCGCCGTTGTAGGGAATGTGCACGGCGAAGATGCCGGCTTCCTTCTTGAACATCTCGCCCGCCAAGTGGCCGGCGCTGCCGTTGCCGCCGCTGCCGTAGTTGAGCTTGCCGGGGTTAGCCTTGGCGTAGGCGATCAGGTCGTGCAGGTTGTTGACCTTCAGGCGCTGTGCGGTTTCCGCGTTCATCACCAGCACGTTCGGCACCCGCACCATCTGCGTGATGGGGGCGAAGGCCGTGGCGGCATCGAAGGGCATCTTGCTGTAGAGCCAGGGATTGACGGCGTGGGTCGCGGTCGCCGCGATGCCGATCGTGAGCCCATCGGGCGCGGCCTTCGCCACCGTGTCGGCGCCGATGTTGCCGCCGGCGCCCGGCTTGTTGTCGATGATGACCGGACCCAGCGTGTCCTTCACCCGCTCGGCCAGTGCGCGGGCCGTGACGTCGATGGGACCGCCTGCGGCGTAGGGAACGACGAGGCGGATCGGGTGTTGCACCGACTGGGCGGAGGCCTGGGTGGAGACGAGGAGGGCCGTGGAGGCGAGGAGTGCGAAGAGGAAGTCTCTGGTTTTCATGGGCCCGATTGTGCGTGGACGCGAAGCGGCGAGCTCTCGGTATTACTCCCTCTCGCGCTCAAGGCAGCGCCTTGTCCGCCTCCGTCGTGAACGCATCCGCAAAGAACTCGTCCTCCGGCAGCCCTCGCTGCGCCACGTAGTCCCGCTTCGCGGACTCGACCACGATGGGCGCGCCGCAGGCGTACACCTGGTGGGTGGACAGGTCCGCGAAGTCCTCCATCACCGCCAGATGCACGAAGCCGGTCCGTCCGTGCCAGTCGTCGTCCGGCACCGCATTCGAGATCACCGGCACATAGCGCAGGTTCGGCATTTCCTTCATTGCCGACCGCACCCAGTCGTCCATGTACAGGTCTTCGGGCCGCCGCCCACCCCAGTACAGCACGGCCGGCCGATCGATGGCCTTGAACTTCATATGCTCCAGCAGTGCCTTGATCGGCGCGAAGCCGGTGCCCGAGGCCAGCAGGATCATCGGTTTGTCGGAGTCCTCGCGAAGGAAGAAGCTGCCGTAGGGCCCCTCGATGCGCAGGATCTCTTTCTCCTTCATCGCGCCGAACACGTGGTCCGTGAACTTGCCGCCCGGCAGGTGTCGGATGTGCAACTCGAGGCCAGTGCCCGGCTCGCCCAGGGTATGCGGGGCGTTCGCCATCGAATAGCTGCGCCGCGTGCCGTCGCGCAGAATGAACTCGACGTACTGGCCCGCGTGGAACTGCAGCGGCTCGCCCGCCGGCAGCTGCAGGCGCAGCATCACGACATCGTGCGACTTCTTCACGATGGACTGCACGCGCACCGGCATCTTGCGGATCGGGAAGGCATTGGCGTCGGTGACCTGGCGCGATTCCAGCACCACGTCGCTGCGTGCCGTCGCGCAGCAGGTCAGCACGTAGCCCGCCGCCTCTTCCTCCGCGCTCAGTGCCTTGCTCTGATGCATGCGCAGCGTGATCTCGCCCGAGAGCTTCTTGCACTTGCAGGAACCACAGGCCCCGTCCTTGCAGCCATAGGGCAGGCCGATGCCTTGGCGAATGCCTGCCGCAAGAATGGTTTCGTCGGCGTGCGCGGTGAAATGCCGTCCACTCGGCTCGACCGTGATGTGAAAGCCCGCCTCGTCCGGCGCTGCGCTCGTCATGGGTATTCTTCGACTCTTGTTCAGCAAAAGGAAATCGATTTTGCCCGCATTCAACAGCCCGTTCGGCAGCAGGCCTACCCGCTTCCGCCGGGAGCGCGTCCTCGTGGTCGGCTGCGGCGATGTCGGTCTCCGGGCCGCACACGCCCTGCGCGGCCGTGTGCGACTGATCGCGCTGACGTCCTCGCCCGAACGGGTGGCCGCGCTGCGGGAGGCCGGCCTCACGCCCATCGTGGCCGATCTCGACCGGCCTGGCACCTTGCGTCGCCTCTCCGGGATGGCCACGCGCGTGCTGCACCTCGCGCCGCCTGCGCGTGTCGAAGGCGCGCACTGGTGGCGCGACCACCGCACCGCCGCACTGGTGCGCGCACTGCGCCTGCGCACCCCGCCGGCCGCACTCGTCTACGGCTCGACCAGCGGCGTCTACGGTGACTGCGGCGGCGCGCGCATCGACGAGACGCGTGCCGTGCGACCCGGGACGCCACGCGCGCACCGCCGCGTGGATGCTGAACGCGCCGTGCGCTGGCTGGGCCGCACCGGCGTCGCCACGCGCATCCTGCGCATTCCCGGGATCTATGCGCCGAATCGCGAAGGCGGCACCCCGCGCGAGCGGCTGCGCAAGCGCATCCCGGTGCTGCGCGACGAGGACGATGTCTACACCAATCACATCCACGCCGACGACCTGGCACGTGCCTGCGTCACGGCGCTATGGCGCGGCGGCACGCAGCGCGTGTTTCATGTGAGCGACGACAGCGAGCTCAAGATCGGCGACTACATCGACCTTGCGGCGGACCTCTACGGTCTGCCGCGCCCGCCCCGCATCGCGCGCGAGGAAGCCCGCGCGCAGCTGCCTTTGTCGCAGATGAGCTTCATGAGCGAGTCGCGCCGGCTCGACAACAAGCGGCTCAAGCGGGAGCTGCGGGTACGCTTGCGGCATCCGACCGTTGCCACAGGCCTGCTGGCCTGACAGTTCAAGGAACCCCATGCCCGTCGCCCATCTGTCCGTCTACTTCTTCCTCCAGGTCGCCGTCATCATCGTCGCCTGTCAGCTCGTCGGCCGCCTGGCGCAACGGCTCGGCCAGCCGCAGGTGGTCGGCGAAATGATCGCCGGGGTGATGCTCGGCCCGTCGCTGCTGGGCCTCTTGCTTCCCGAAGTCCAGCGTGCGCTCTTCCCCAAAGAGACACTGAGCATGCTCTACGTGGGTGGCCAGCTTGGCGTGGGGATGTACATGTTCCTGGTCGGAACCGAGTTTCGGGCGGACCACTTCAAGCGCCGCTTCAGGAGTGCCGCCTCGGTCTCGCTGGCCGGCATCGTGGTGCCCTTCGTGCTGGCCTTCGTGCTGGTGCCGTGGCTGCACCAGATCCCCGGGCTGTTCTCGGCACGCGCCAAGCCGCTGGAGGCTTCGCTCTTCCTCGGCGCCGCCATCGCCATCACGGCCTTTCCGATGCTGGCGCGCATCATCCACGAGCGAGGCCTCGCCGGCACGTCGCTGGGCACGCTGGCCCTTACGGCCGGTGCGGTCGACGATGCTGCCGCCTGGTGCATTCTCGCCGTGGTGCTGGCCAGCTTCGGTGGTTCCTGGGGTGGCGCTTATGCGGCAATCGGTGGTGGCGTCGCCTATGCACTCTTCATGGTCTTCGTCGGCTCGCGCCTGCTGCGTCGGCTCGCGGCCCATGTGCGTCCCGAGGCGCCGCTGTCCTCTTCGATGCTGGCCCTGGTGCTGGTGCTTTTCTGCTTGAGCGCTTTCGCGATGGATGCGATCGGCATCCATGCCGTCTTCGGCGGCTTCCTGCTCGGCGCGGCGCTGCCGCACGGGCCGCTCACCGAGAAGCTGCGCGAGCAGCTGCAGCCCTTCGTGGTGATTTTCCTGCTACCGCTGTTTTTCACCTACTCGGGGCTCAACACGAGGCTCGCGCTGCTGTTCGAGCCCGGCATTCTGCTCGGTGCGGTGGCGATCCTGCTGGCCTCCTTCTGCGGCAAGGCCATCGCCTGCTGGGCCGCCGCACGGCTGGCCGGCGAGCCGCAGCGCGACGCGCTTGCCATCGGCGCATTGATGAATGCGCGCGGGCTCATGGAGCTGATCATCATCAACATCGGCCTGCACGCGGGCGTGATCCTGCCGGGCCTGTTCTCGATCCTGGTGCTGATGGCGATCCTCACCACGCTGATGGCGACACCGCTGTTCAACTGGGTGACGCGAGAACGCGGCGGTGGTGCAGGTGCCGGTGCGGTGGCCTGAGAGTTCGATCATCCGCTGCTGCCGGCGGACCACTCCCTGCTGCGGCATGTGCGCAACGGGCAATTGAAAGAAGCGTGGGCTAGCCTTCATTGCGGACGCACGTGATCAAAAGAAACGGGCCACGAGGCCCGTCTTCTCTTTTCGCTCTACTCGTCCACGGCTCAGAGCCCGGCTTGACGCGTGAACGTCACCTTCGGCTTCTTGTACGCGGCGGGGACTTCGTCGCGATAGAAGGCGCGGCGGTCGAGGCTCGCGAATGGGTCGTGCGCCTTGGCAACGGCTTCCGCACGCACCCGAGCGCGATCGGCGGTGGAGGCGAAGGTCTGCACGCCAGCGCTGGCGCCATCGGCGTAGACGTTACCGGAGCGAGCGGCTGCAACTGCTTGCGCGGCGACTTCGCTGCGGCTGGCCGAGGAGGTCAGCGGGTGCACGCCTTCGTAGGTTTCCGCTTGCGCCCCGGCGACGGCCAGGAGCGAAAGGGCGGCAGTGGCGATGAGTTTCGAGGCATTCATTTCAAGTCCTTCAGATGGGTTGTCGATGAAGCTCAGTTTGAGACAAACGACCCCCGAAAAAGCATTGCGCTTTGAACCGCGGTGTTCGCAGCCTGGAAACAATCGAGCGCCGCCCAGCAGACGATTGAAGCGCACGCAGCGCGCATGAGCTCTCTGGCAGCGAGTGCCTGCCCAACCGGGCAGTAGGCGGGTGGCGGCGACATTTCGACAATGCAAAAGCATTCAAGGAGTTGCGATGTCCAATGTTTCCTCCCCATCCCCGCTCGATCTGATGTCGACCGCGATGGCCGATGCGGTCAGCGCCGCGGCGCCCGGCGTGCTCGCCATCCAGACGCGCCGCGCGCGAGCCAGCGGATTCGTCTGGCGGCCCGGCTGGGTCGTGAGTTCCGAGGAGGGACTGCCGGAAGACGAGGAGGCCGAGCTCGTGCTGCCCGGCGGCACGACAGTCGCGGCCAAGGTGGCGGGGCGCGATCCCACCACCGATGTGCTGCTGCTGCGCTGCGAAGGCGCGACCGCGCCGCCGGTGGTCTTCGATGCCGCGCCGCTGCGTGCCGGCGAGATGGTGCTCGCGCTCGGCGCGCGCGAAGGCCTTGCGCTGGTGGCGGGCGGACTGGTCTCGCTGGCCGGGCCGGCGTGGCGCAGCCTGCGCGGCGGCGAGATCGACGCGCGCATCGAACTCGACGTGCGGCTGCGGCTCGGCGCGGAAGGAGGCATCGTGCTCAACGCGAAGGGCCAGGCTGCGGGCATGGCGGTGTTCGGTCCGCGACGGCGCGTGCTGGTCATTCCCGCGGCCACCATCGAACGCGTGGCCGCGCAACTCATGTCGCACGGCCGCATGCCGCGTGGCTACCTCGGGCTGAGCCTGCAACCGGTGCGGGTGGACGCCGGCAGTGTCGGCGCCATGGTAATGGGCGTGGCGGAGCAGGGGCCCGGCGCGGCGGCCGGGATTCGCCAGGGTGATGTCATCGTGGCGATGAACGGGCAGCCGATTCGCAGCGTGCCCCTGCTGCTGCGCGCGCTCGGTCCGGCGAGCGTGGGGAGCGTGCTCGTGCTGTCGCTGCTGCGTGCCGGCGAGGCGCTGGAGGCACGGCTCACGGTGGGCGAGAGGCCCGTCGATTGACTGCGATTCACAATGGCGCGATGAAGCCGATCGTGGTCGCCCTCGAGATCGAGGACGAGGCCTTGTCGCAGCGCCTCGCCGCCGCGCTGGCAGCAGCGCCTGACATCCGTGTGGCCGAGGGCGGCGAGGCGGCCGACGTGGCCCTCGTGCTGCCGGAGGCCGCGCAGCGCGGCGAGGCGACGGACCCGACTTTGACCCGGCGCGAGCTGGAAGTGCTGGCGCTGGTTGCCGAGGGCGCATCGAACAAGCTCATTGCACGGCGCCTCGGCATCTCGGTGCACACCGCGAAGTTCCACGTGGGATCACTGATCGACAAGCTCGACGCGACCGGCCGTACGGATGCCGTCGCGCAGGCAGCGCGGCTCGGCGTACTTCATCTTTAGGCAGAGGGGCCGGCGAGGCGGTACCCGGCTGACGGCCTGCTCAGTCCTGGCGCAGCAGACAGAAGGGTCGTCCTTCGACGGCTGCCCAGATGCAGGCGCGTATGCACGCGATCACCAGGCGTGCGTCCTGCGTCCGGGGAACCGTTCTCATGACGATGAGCATGGCTTGTTCTCCGTGAAAGGCGATGCGTGTGCGTGCGCCTTCACGCCGGCCAATGCGAATAGTGAAGCACGACATAGCCGAGCGAATGCCAGAAGCAGGCTTCCGCATGGCTGCGGGTCAGGATGCGAGAGCCGTGCAGCCCGAGGCATTCGTAACCGCGGCCATCGCCCGCCGAGTCCAGGATGATCTTGTCCATGACGTGCCTCCAATGCTGCAGGTGTAGGCGCGACTGGTGCCGCGAGACAGCGGCTGGCGGCGCGGCGACTCGTCGGTTCGAGGGTGCAGCGCGTGTCCGCCGCATCCGGGCGGTGAGCGTCGGCATCGGCTGACACAGGCGGCGAGGGCCTCGACATCGGGGTCGACCCGATGCAAGCTTGCGACAGGAGGCACGCATCCCATGCTGAACTTGAAAGATCCCACTCTCCTGCGCCAGCAGGTTTTTCTCGCGGGCGAATGGACCGATGCGGACACGCGCGAAACCATTCCCGTGTCCAACCCGGCCACTGGCGAGCAGATCGGCACCGTGCCCTTGTGCGGTACGGAAGAAACGCGTCGTGCCATCGATGCGGCCGAGGCCGCGCAGCGCGACTGGGCGCGGCGGCCGGCCAGGGAGCGCACCGCGATCCTGCGCAAGCTCAATGACCTGATGCTCGCCAACCAGGACGACCTGGCGGTCATCATGACCACTGAACAAGGCAAGCCGCTGGCCGAGAGCAAGGGCGAGATCGCCTATGCGGCCTCGTTCATCGACTGGTTCGCGGACGAGGCGCGCCGCGTCTACGGCGACACCATTCCTGCGCCCTCGGCCGACCGCCGCATCCTCGCGCTCAAGCAGCCCATCGGCGTGACGGCCGCGATCACGCCCTGGAACTTTCCGACGGCGATGCTCACGCGCAAGGCCGGGCCGGCATTGGCCGCGGGCTGCGCGATGGTGGTCAAGCCCGCCACGCAGACCCCGTTTTCGGCGCTGGCATTTGCGGAGCTCGCCCAGCGCGCGGGGCTGCCGCAAGGCCTGTTGTCGGTGCTGACGGGCTCGGCCTCGAAGATCGGCGGCGAGATGACGCGCAACCCCAAAGTGCGCAAGCTCACGTTCACCGGTTCCACCGAGGTCGGGCGCATGCTGATGAAGCAGTCGGCCGACACCATCAAGAAGCTCTCGCTCGAGCTCGGCGGCAACGCACCCTTCATCGTGTTCGACGATGCCGATATCGATGCCGCAGTCGAAGGTGCGATGGTCTCGAAGTACCGCAACACCGGCCAGACCTGCGTGTGCGCCAACCGCATTTATGTTCAGAAAGGCGTTCTGACTGCCTTCACCGACAAGCTGGTGGCCAAAGTCCGTTCGCTGAAGGTGGGGAACGGCGTGGAGCCGGGCGTTACCCAAGGGCCGCTGATCGACGACAAGGCTGTGGACAAGGTCGAGGAGCATGTAGCCGACGCAGTGGCCAAGGGCGGCAAGGTGCTCACCGGCGGCAGGCGCCATGCGCTGGGTGGCCGCTTCTACGAGCCCACCGTGGTGGCCGGCGCCACCGGGGACATGCTGGTTGCGCACGAGGAGACCTTCGGTCCTCTTGCGCCCGTTTTCGCTTTTGATACGGAGGCCGAGGCAATTGCGCTGGCCAACGACACCGAGTTCGGCCTTGCTTCGTACTTCTATAGCCGGGACATCGGCCGGATCATGCGCGTGGCCGAGCAGCTCGAATCCGGCATGGTGGGGGTGAACACCGGCCTGATCTCAACGGCCGAAGCGCCTTTCGGCGGCGTCAAGCAGTCGGGGTTGGGGCGCGAAGGCTCGAGGTATGGGTTGGACGAGTTCCTGGAGATCAAGTACGTCTGTCTGGCAGGGCTCGACAAATAGAGCGGTGCGGCAAGTTGCGGTGGGGACGAGTAACTCTTTTGGAGGATGCGAGGCGCAGATAACCCCTGAAACTGAGAACTAATTCATGACAGAAGATCCACATTAGCACTGCACCTACAGCGCCGACCGGGCGACTCCAGCTACAAAGAGTTTCTGTTAGCTTGCGATGGAGGGATCCGATGTTCAGTTTTTTCCAACCCAACCGAAACGGCCACCTGCGGCGGGTCATGGCCCTTCTGGAGGAAGCCCACCTGGCGCGCATTGAGCACCAGGCGGCCGCCGAGCATCACGGTGCTCTGGCGCGCATGTATTCCGAGCGTGCGAAGCGACTGGAGCGCGAGCTCTACGGCTCGGCCCAGATGCCGATCGGGGATGCCTCGGGCAAGGGCCAGGACGAAAAGGCCGTGCTCTACGCGCTGGATGCCAATCGGCGGCTGGAGGCCCAGGCAAAAGCCTGAGGAAAACGCGCATTCGGCGGGCGCGCCGCATGAGCGCGGGACGCGCTGAGAGACCCGCCGATCGGGGCGCCTCGGAGAACTAGGCATCCCTCCATAGGAAAATTGACCTGGACCACGAAAAGTGCGCGACAATGCCGGGGCGTCGCTTTAGTTCGCTTTGGCTTCGCAATTGGGTAATCGGTTCAGTTTCGCGCCACTGCGCATCCTTGCTTGTTGTGACTCTGGGACTCCATCGATTGTTTTTTTGGTTTGATTAGGAGTCCTCCATGGGCAAGAAACTTTACGTAGGCAACCTCGCCTATTCCGTCCGCGACAACCATCTGGAACAGGCGTTCGCCGCCTACGGTTCCGTTGCCAGCGCCAAGGTCATGATGGAACGCGACAGCGGTCGCTCCAAGGGCTTTGGCTTCGTCGAAATGGGCAGTGATTCGGAAGCGCTCGCAGCCATCGAAGGCCTGAACGGCCAGTCGCTGGAAGGCCGCGCCCTGACCGTCAACGAAGCCCGTCCGATGGAGCCCCGTTCGCCCGGCGGCTTCGGCGGCGGCGGCGGTGGCCGCAGCGGTGGTGGTGGCTACGGTGGCGGCGGTGGCGGCTACGGCGGTGGTGGCGGCGGCAGCCGTAGCGGCGGTGGTGGCTACGGCGGCGGCGGTGGCCGCGGCGGCTACTGAGCGCCTGTCGGCATCAGCACAAAAGGCTCCCTCGGGAGCCTTTTTTGTTGTCGCGTTCCTTCGACAGACGACGTGGACAGTGCCACTTTGGCCGTGGTGCCCGGGGCCGGAATCGAACCGGCACGCCTTGCGGCGGGGGATTTTGAGTCCCCTGCGTCTACCAATTTCACCACCCGGGCAGGGGAAGGAAGAGAGCTCAAAATTATGGCACAGTGCCTGCCATGGCAAACGTGAACTACCCGACGATCGAGGACGCGATCGGCAAGACGCCGCTGGTCGCGCTACAGCGCATCGATGCAGCCGAGAACTCGAAACGCGGCAACGTGATCCTCGGAAAGCTGGAAGGCAACAATCCCGCCGGCTCGGTCAAGGATCGGCCGGCGCTCTCGATGATCAAGCGTGCCGAGGAGCGCGGCGAGATCAAGCCCGGAGACACGCTGATCGAGGCCACTTCTGGCAACACCGGAATCGCACTCGCAATGGCCGCGGCCATCAAGGGCTACCGCATGGTGCTGATCATGCCGGAAGACCTCTCGGTCGAGCGTGCCCAGACCATGAAGGCATTCGGTGCGGAACTGGTGCTCACGCCCAAGAGCGGCGGCATGGAGTACGCGCGCGACCTGGCCGAGCAGATGGTGGCGCAGGGCAAGGGCCGGGTGCTCGACCAGTTTGCCAACCCGGACAATCCGCGCATTCACTACGAGACCACCGGCCCCGAGATCTGGGCCGACACCGGCGGGCGCATCACGCACTTCGTCAGCGCGATGGGCACCACCGGCACGATCACCGGCGTCTCGCATTTCCTGAAAGAGAAGAACCCTGCGGTGCGCATCATCGGCGCTCAGCCCGAGGAGGGCTCGCGCATCCCTGGCATCCGCAAGTGGCCCGAGGAGTACCTGCCCAAGATCTACGAGCCCAGCCGCGTCGATCAACTGGTCCATGTGAGCCAGGACCACGCCGAGGAAATGTGCCGGCGGCTGGCGCGCGAGGAGGGCATCTTCGCGGGCATCTCGTCGGCTGGGGCGCTCTGGGTGGCGCTCGAGATCGCGAAAAAGGTAGAGAACGCGACGATCGTCTTCGTGGTCTGCGACCGCGGCGACCGCTATCTCTCCACCGGCGTCTTCCCGGCATGAGGCGGGCCGTTCCGATGGCGAATAGGACCGCAACCGAAGGCGAAGGTACTCCGGTGAGCCGCGGGGCAGCTCCCGAGGCGAAGACCGCAGTACGAAGTGCCGAGGCGTCGCCATGAGCGCGATGAACGAACCCAAGTTCTGCTCGGCTTGCGCCACGCCCCTCGCCCGCATCGAGCTTGCCGAGGACGGAGGGCCCAAATCGCGCCTGCGCTGCCCAGCTTGCGGATGGACCCACTGGAACAACCCGACTCCGGTGCTGGCCGCGATCATCGAATATCGCGGTCAGGTGCTGCTGGCGCGCAACGCCGCGTGGGCGCACAAGATGTATGCGCTGATCACCGGCTTCATGGAGGCCGGCGAGACGCCACAGGAAGGCATCGCACGCGAGATCAAGGAAGAGACCAACCTCGACACCAGCGCCCTCGATCTGGTCGGCGTCTACGACTTCCAGCGCATGAACCAGGTGATTATCGCCTACCACGCGGTGGCCGACGGCGAGGTGCGGCTTTCGCCAGAGCTGGTCGACTATCGGCTGTACGAGCTGGCCGCTTTGCGCTGCTGGCCGGCGGGCACCGGCTACGCGCTGGCCGATTGGCTGCGCACACGCGGGCACGAGCCGCAGTTCCTTGAATGGTCAAGGCCCGTGACGCCCTCGCCCGACGGGACTGCCGCCTCCTAGAATTTCCGGCAGTCCGGCAGAAGGAACACCGATGGACATCCACAAAGAAATCGACACCCGCGGACTCAACTGCCCGCTGCCCATCCTGAAGGCAAAGAAGTCGCTCAACGAGATGCAAAGCGGGCAACTGCTCAAGGTGATCTCGACCGACCCCGGCTCGGTGCGCGATTTTCAGGCCTTCGCCCGCCAGACCGGCAACGACTTGATCGACCAGCAGACGGTGGGAGACGACTTCATCCACGTCCTGCGTCGCCGCTGAGGGTACTTCCGCCGTGAAGCGCAGCGCCCGCCTCGCCGCCGGTGGCTTGGCGCTGGCCATGGCGGCTGGGGCACTCGTACTGGCCTTGTGGAGCGATGGCATGCCGCACAACGCATCTGCGCGTTCCGCTTCGGCGTCGGACGCGATCCCGCTCGCCGTGGTCGGCGATTCCAACAGCCACTCCTACCAGGACAAGACCTGGTTTCCCGCGGACAGTACCGAGCGCGGCGGCGCCTTCCGTTCACGCACCTTCCAATGGACCGAGGTGCTCGCGCGCCTGCGCAGTCAGCAGCTCGATCCCGGCCCCTGGGTGCGCTGGGGCCGTCCCGGGGTGGTCGCACGAGCACGCGAATGGATCGGCCTTCCTGGCGGTCGGGCACCGCGCAAGGAAGACTATCTGTACAACTTCGCCAACTCCGGCGCTGCCTGCAAGAATCTGATGCAAGGGCGCTTCCGGCAGGTGCCGCGGCTGGTCGCTCTGATGGACGAGGAGCCCGAGCGCTGGAGGCGCGGCGTGGTGGTGATCCGCATCGGCCTCAATAACTGGGCCGGCCTGTTGGAGCTGCAGGCGAACGATCCTGATGCGCCCGAGTTGCGCGAGGTGATGGCCTACTGCAGCGGCGAGATCGGCGCGGCGGTCAGGCGTATCCACGCTTCGCACCCGGCCACCCGCATCCTGCTGGTGGGCGTCGGCAACGAGGCGGACGACCCCGCGAACTTCGATCGCTGGCAGTCGGCCGAGGAGTCTCGCAACATCGCGGCCGCACTCGATGCCTTCAATGCCTCCATCCGTCGCTTGACCGAGGGCGATGCGCGCCTGGCCTATTTCGACGACGTGGCCTGGTTCCGGGCGCATTGGGGTTCGCGCAATGCCCACGGCAAGCCCGACTACAAGACGGTGGAGATCGGCCCGGCGCTGCGTGTAACGAACACCATCGGGGACGACCCGCGCAACTCGCTCCTCGCGGACCTGCATCCGGGGCTGGTATGGAACGCGCTGTGGGCACAGGCGCTGGTGGCCCGCTTGCGCGATGCCTTCGATTTGCCGCTCGCGCCCATCGAAGACGAGGAGCTGCGCCGCTTCCTCGAACCGCTGACGGCCGTCCCTGTTAAAGCTCCAGGGTCTTGAGGTAAGCGCGGAACTGGGCGCCGACCTCCGGGTGCGCGAGCGCGAGTTCGACGCTGGCTTGCAGGAAGCCCTCCTTGCTGCCGCAGTCGTAGCGCACGCCCTGGTATGAATAGGCGTAGACGGCTTCCTTCTTCATCAGCGAGGCGATGCCGTCTGTCAACTGGATCTCGCCGCCTGCGCCCTTGGGTTGGCTGCGAATTTCGTCGAACACGCCGGGCGTCAGGATGTAGCGGCCCGCCACACCGAGCCTGGAGGGTGCATCCTCGGGCTTGGGCTTCTCGACCATGCGATTGACCTTGACCATGCCTTCCTCGACAGCGTCGCCGGCGACGATGCCATAGCGCTTGACCTGCTCCAGCGGCACCTCCTGCACCGCCAGCACGGAGCCGCCGAGCCGGGCGAAAGCCCGCGTCATCTGTGCCAGCACGGGCTCGCCGCCTTCGGGGCCGACCATCAGGTCGTCAGCCAGCAGCACGGCGAAGGGTTCGTCGCCGACCAGGTGCTCGGCGCACAGCACGGCGTGGCCCAGGCCCAGCATGCGCGGCTGGCGCACGTACGAGCAGGTCATGTCGTCCGGCATCACCGATTGAGCGATCCTGAGCAGCTCCAGCTTGTTGCTGGCCTCGAGCTGGCTCTCCAACTCGTAGGCGGTGTCGTAGTGGTCCTCGATCGCACGCTTGTTGCGGCCGGTCACGAAGATCATGTCGCGGATGCCGGCAGCGTACGCCTCCTCGACGGCGTACTGGATCAGCGGCTTGTCCACCACAGGCAGCATCTCCTTGGGTTGTGCCTTGGTGGCCGGCAGGAACCGGGTGCCGAAACCGGCGACGGGGAACACGGCCTTGCGGATGCGCTTGGTGGAAGTGGACATGGGCTTAGCGTTTGGTCGGTGAATCGGAGGAGGGCGGCGCTCGGCGGCGCCCGACTCGAATACTAAAGCTCTCCGTGGTCAGCATGTGTCAGCCGAGGCGCACAAGCTGGTCGCGCAGCCGCTCGAGGGTGGCGCTGAAGTCCGCCAGCCGCTTGCGTTCCTGTTCGATCACCGCGGCCGGCGCCTTGGCAACGAAGGCTTCGTTGCCGAGCTTTGCATTGACCTTGGCGATCTCGCTCTCGATACGAGCGATCTCCTTGCCGATGCGGGCCCTTTCCGCGGCCTTGTCGATCTCCATGTGCAGGCACAGCCGCACATCGCCCACAACGGCGACGGGGGCCGCCTCGGCGGCTGCGGCCCAGCTCGCCTCATTGTCGAAGACCTTGACTTCCTTGAGCTTGGCCAGCGCCTGCAGCACCGGGGCGGCTTCGCGCACGAAGGTGTTGCCCTCCGCGGTGTCGGCCACGGTATAGAGCGGCAGGCGCATGGCGGGCGAGACATTCATTTCGCCGCGCAACGTGCGACAAGCGTCGACCAGCGATTTGAGGCGCGCGACGTGAGCCTCCGCGGCCTCGTCGATCTTCTCGGGTTGACTTTGCGGATAGGGCGCGATCATCACCGACTCGCCATGGCGGCCGGCCACCGGCGCCACCTTTTGCCAGAGCTCCTCGGTGATGAAGGGGATCAGCGGATGCGCCAGGCGCAGCAGGGCCTCGAGCGTGCGGATCAGGGTGCGGCGGGTGGCGCGCTGCTGGGCGGGCTCACCCTGCTGGATCTGGACCTTGGCGATCTCGAGATACCAGTCGCAGAACTCGTCCCACGCGAACTGATAGATCGCATTGGCAACGTTGTCGAGCCGGTATTCCTCGAAGCCCTTGGCGACCTCGGCTTCGACGCGCTGCAACTGCGAGGCGATCCAGCGGTCGGCCTGGCTGAACTTGAGGTAGCCGTGGGCCGGACCTCCCGGAGCGCATTCTTCCTTGGTGTGCTCGCGCAGACCGCAGTCATGACCCTCGCAGTTCATCAGAACGAAGCGGGTCGCGTTCCACAGCTTGTTGCAGAAGTTGCGGTAGCCCTCGCAGCGCTTGGGGTCGAAATTGATGTTGCGGCCGAGCGAGGCAAGGGAGGCGAACGTGAAGCGCAGCGCGTCGGCGCCAAAAGCGGGAATGCCGTCCGGGAACTCCTTCTGCGTGTTCTTGCGCACGGCCGGTGCGGTCTCGGGGCGGCGCAGGCCCTGAGTGCGTTTCTCCAGCAGCTCGGGCAGGGCGATGCCGTCGATGAGATCCACCGGGTCGAGCACATTGCCCTCTGACTTGCTCATCTTGTGGCCGTGCGAATCGCGCACCAGCCCATGAATGTAGACATGCCTGAAGGGGACGCGGCCGGTGAAGTGCTTCGTCATCATGATCATCCTGGCGACCCAGAAGAAGATGATGTCGTAGCCGGTGACCAGGACGCTGGAGGGCAGGTACAGATCGTAGTCCTGCGTCTTCTCTGACCAACCCAGCGAGGAGAAGGGCACCAGCGCCGCGGAGTACCAGGTGTCGAGGACGTCCTCGTCGCGCACCAGCGTCTTGCCCGGGGCCTGCGCCTGGGCCTCTGCTTCGCTGCGCGCCACGTACAGATTGCCTTCGGTGTCGTACCAAGCCGGGATCTGGTGGCCCCACCAGAGCTGGCGCGAGATGGTCCAGTCCTGGATATTCGCCATCCAGTGGTTGTACGTGTTGACCCAGTTCTCGGGCACGAAGCGCACTTCTCCCGAGCGCACCGCGTCGATAGCCTTCTGCGCAATCGACTGGCCGTTGGCGTCAGGCTTTGTCATGGCGACAAACCACTGATCGGTCAGCATCGGCTCGACCACGGCGCCGGTGCGCGCGCAGCGCGGGACCATGAGCTTGTGCTTCTTGGTCTCGACCAGCAGGCCCAGGGCCTCCAGATCGGCCACGACCGACTTGCGGGCGTCGAAGCGATCCAGGCCGCGGTACTTCTCGGGCGCGTTGTCGTTGATGGTGGCATCCAGCGTCAGCACGCCGATCACGGGTAGCCCGTGGCGCTGGCCCACCGCATAGTCGTTGTGGTCGTGCGCGGGCGTGACCTTGACTACGCCGGTGCCGAATTCCTTGTCGACATAGGTGTCGGCGATCACCGGGATCAGGCGGTCGACGAGGGGCAGCTTCACCTTGCGGCCGATCAGCGCCTTGTACCGCTCGTCTTCCGGATGGACCATGACGGCAACGTCGCCCAGCATGGTTTCGGGGCGCGTGGTCGCGACGATCAGCGATCCGGAGCCGTCCTCGAGCGGGTAGGCGATGTGCCAAAGGAAGCCCTCCTCCTCCTCGCTCTCGACCTCGAGGTCGCTCACCGCTGTCTTGAGCACCGGGTCCCAATTGACCAGCCGCTTGCCGCGGTAGATCAGGCCTTCCTCGTAGAGCCGCACGAAGGTGTCGGTGACGACTTTCGAGAGCTTCTCGTCCATCGTGAAGTACTCGCGGCTCCAGTCCACCGTGTCGCCCATGCGGCGCATCTGGTTGGTGATGGTGTTGCCCGACTTCTGCTTCCATTCCCACACGCGTGCCACGAAGTTCTCGCGGCCGAGGTCGTGGCGGCTGATCTTCTGTTCCTGCAATTGGCGCTCGACCACGATCTGGGTCGCGATGCCCGCATGGTCGGTGCCCGGCACCCACAGCGTGTTGTCGCCCTTCATGCGGTGGTAGCGCGTCAGGCTGTCCATGATCGTCTGGTTGAACGCATGGCCCATGTGCAGGGTGCCGGTCACGTTCGGCGGCGGCAGCTGGATCGCGAAGGACGCTGCGCCTTCCTTGGGCTGGCCCGTGCCGCGAACGCCTGCTCTCGCGTAGCCGCGCCGCTCCCACTCGGGACCCCAGTGAGCCTCGAGGGCGGCGGGTTCGAAGGATTTAGACAGGCTCTCGAGGCCGGGCTGGGACAAGGTGTCGCTCATGGGTGCAAAGACGAAAACGGCATCCCGCAGGATGCCGTTCGGGTGGGTTGGGGAAGCCCCGATTTTATTCGAGCGCGATCCGGGGTGGGGTTCAGCACCAGCTGATCGCCGGTGTGCGATGCAGGGCGACTCTAACCCCCTTCGCGCCGTCTCGCCTCGGTCCCGCGGGATAATTCGCGGATGCTGTTTTTGCTCTCCCCGGCCAAGTCGCTCGACTACGAAACCCCAGTGTCCGGCACCCTCCCTGCCACCCAGCCGCACTTCGAGGGGCCCCGGGGCCCCGCTGCAGAACTCATCAAGATCTTGCGCGAAAAGTCGCCGCAGCAGGTTGCCGAGCTCATGGGCCTGTCCGACAAGCTATCGGCACTCAACGCGACGCGCTACGCGGCCTGGGCCTCCAAGGGCAACGCCCACAATGCGAAGCAAGCAGTGCTGGCCTTCGATGGCGATGTCTACGGCGGGCTCGACGCGAAAACTCTGAGCGTTGCACAGCTCGAATGGGCGCAGGAGCATGTCTGCATCCTGAGCGGTCTCTATGGTGTCCTGCGCCCGCTGGATCGCCTCCAGCCTTATCGGCTCGAGATGGGCACGCGGCTGGCCAACAGGCACGGCAAGGATCTCTACGCCTTCTGGAACACACGCATCTCCGAGTACCTCAACCAACGATTGGCGGCGGACCGCACGCCGGTGGTGATCAACCTGGCTTCGCAGGAATACTTCAGATCGGTGGACCTGAAGGTGCTGAAGGCGCGGGTGGTGGAGTGCGTGTTCGAGGAGTGGAAGAACGGCAAGTACAAGGTCATCAGCTTTTTCGCCAAGCGCGCCCGGGGCCTGATGGCGCGCTGGGCCGTGCTGCACAAGTCCTCCACCCCCAAGGCGCTGGAGAAGTTCGATCTCGAAGGCTATGCTTTCGACGCCCATGCCTCTGCGCCGGAGCGTTTCGTATTTCGAAGGAGATCAGCGTGACGAGTCAAGCGATCAGTCCCGAATTGCGGGAATGGGTTGTCACCCAGCTCGCAGCTGGGCATTCCATCCCCAGCCTGCGTACCTCGATGCGCGAGGCGGGCTGGCATGCCGATGCGGCGGATGCGGCTCTCGCGGAGGTCGAGGCACAGGCAGCGGGCCACCCGACCATCGCTGTTGCACGGACATCGATGCCGGGGCCGGATTTGTCGAACGCGCCGCTGTACATCGATGCTGGCGATCGTCGCGTGCAGGTGCTTCAGACGCTGCGGCACCCGCGGGTCATCGTGTTCGGCGACCTGCTCTCGGATGACGAATGCGAGGGCCTGATCCACACGGCGCGGCAGCGGCTCGCACGCTCGCTCACCGTGGAGACCCAGACAGGCGGCGAAGCGCTCAATGTCGATCGCACCAGCGACGGCATGTTCTTCGAGCGGGGGGAGAACCCGATCGTCGCACGCTTGGAGCAGCGCATCGCGTTGCTTCTGCGTTGGCCGCTGGAGTTCGGCGAGGGCCTGCAGATCCTGCGCTACTCGCCTGGCGCCCAATACCGGCCGCACTACGATTATTTCGATCCTGGCGAGCCCGGCACGCCCACCATCCTGCGCCGTGGCGGCCAGCGCGTGGCCACGCTCGTGATGTACCTGCAGGAGCCGGAGCTCGGCGGTGCCACGACGTTCCCCGACGTGGGCCTCGAAGTCGCGCCCAAGCGCGGCACCGGCGTCTTCTTCAGCTACGAGCGGCCGGATCCGGCGACGCACACCCTGCATGGGGGTGCCCCGGTGCTGGCGGGCGAGAAGTGGGTGGCGACCAAGTGGTTGCGCGAACGCGAGTTCCGCTAGGCACTGCGCCAGCCTGCAAGGGGCTGACCACGTCATGAAACTCAAAGCCAACGGCATCCAGATCGAGGTCGAGGACAGCGGTGGCGAAGGTCGGCCGGTGGTGCTCCTGATCATGGGCCTGGGCATGCAGCTCATCGCCTGGCCCGAGGAATTCGTGCGAACTCTGGTCGACGCCGGATTCCGCGTCGTGCGCCACGACAACCGGGATATTGGTCTCAGCCAGGGCTTCGACCACGCCGGCACGGGCAACCTGGTCTGGCAGAGCGTCCGGCATCGCATGGGCCTGCCGGTGCGCTCGGTCTATTCGCTGCAGGACATGGCCGACGATGCGCTCGGGGTCCTTGATGCCCTGGGCATTCGACGCGCACATGTGGTGGGCGCTTCGATGGGCGGCATGATCGCGCAGCGCTTGGCCGTCGCAGCGCCGCAACGCACCGCAAGCCTGGTCAGCATCATGAGCTCGAGCGGGGCACGCAATCTGCCGGGACCGCGACCCGACGTCGCTGCGGCGCTGATGCGCCGGCCGGCGAGCCGGACCGAGGCCGCGCTGGTAGCGCACAGTCTGGGCGTGGTCCGGCTGATCGCCAGCCCCGCATATGCCCAGGATGAGCGAACCCTGACCGATCGCATCACCCACGGTCTGCGTCGTGCCTACCGGCCGGCTGGCATCGTGCGGCAGATGCTGGCGATCGGCGCCGACAGCAGTCGCCATGCCTTGTTGGGGCGAATCTCCAGCCCCACGCTGGTCCTGCATGGCGACGCGGATCCGCTGGTGCCCATCGCCTGCGGCCAGGATACGGCGCGCCGGATTTCGGGCGCGCGCTTCCTCTCGGTGCCCGGCATGGGCCACGACCTGCCGCCACCGGTGTGCGACATCCTGCTGCAATACATCATTCCCTTTTTGCAGACTGCCGAGAAGCATGCATGAGCCTAGACAACACACCTGAACAATCGCAGCTGGGGCGAACCTCTGCCTATGTCGAGCGTTACGACCCCGGCCTTCTGTTCCCAATTCCGCGCGCCACCCAGCGCGAAGCCATGGGCATCGCGAACCAGCCGCTGCCGTTCTTCGGTGCGGATCTCTGGACGGCCTTCGAGCTCAGCTGGCTAAACGCCCGCGGCAAGCCGCAGCTCGCGATTGCGCATTTCACGGTGCCTTGCGAGACGCCCAATATCATCGAGAGCAAGTCCTTCAAGCTCTATCTCAATAGCTTCAACAGCACGGTGTTTGCGAACTTCGAGGCTGTGCGCGAGCGCCTGCGCGCGGATCTGGGTGAGGCGCTGTGGCGAGGCAGCGACCGGGACGCCGGCATCGGAGTGAAGCTGGTGGCGCCCGATTTGTTTGGCCGCGAGCAGGTGCACGAGCTCGATGGCCTCGATCTCGACCGCCTGGACATCGAGTGCACGCACTATCAGCCCGCACCGGAGTTGCTGTCGAGCGATGCGACGCTGGGGCCTGTGACGGAAACGCTCTGCAGCCGCCTGCTCAAGAGCAACTGCCTAGTGACGGGGCAACCCGACTGGGGCAGCGTTCAGGTCCGCTACAGCGGCCCGCCGATCGACCAAGCGGGCCTGCTGGCCTACATCGTGAGCTTTCGCAATCACAACGAATTCCATGAGCCCTGCGCCGAGCGCATGTTCTGGGACATCTGGCGCCGCTGCCAACCGACGAAACTGGCTGTTTATGCGCGCTACACCCGGCGTGGAGGGCTGGACATCAACCCCTTTCGAGCCAGCTGGCCGCAGGCATTGCCCCCGAATACAAGGACGGCGCGGCAGTAGGGCGCGCTGGTCGGGAGTTCGATGGTGGGTTGACGCGAAAAATTGAGGAGCGATTGCGGAGCGGACGAAATCCGTGCCATAATCGAGGGCTCCGCTGAAGGCGAGTTGTTGAGGTTCTGAGGGGCTTTGATGGCTGGTCTGGGTGGGGTTGAGGGGTTGATTGGGGCTGTGTTGATCGAGAGGTTGGCGGGT
>NZ_JBLFFN010000033.1:0-196 GCF_051400855.1 Variovorax stachyos
GGCGCGTAGCGAGTTCTGCGGCGCCGCCCCCAGGCGAGCACCGCAGCGGAGTCGGTGCGAAGCGCCGACCGCCCCAGTAGGAGCCCGGGCCGCAGACCGCCTTCCGCGGCGCGCAGGCACGCAGGCACGCAGCACGCAGGCACGCAGCACGCAGGCACGCAGCACGCAGGCACGCAGCACGCAGGCACGCAGCACG
>NZ_JBLFFN010000033.1:206-29437 GCF_051400855.1 Variovorax stachyos
CGCAGGCACGCAGCACGCAGGCACGCAGCACGCAGGCACGCAGCACGCAGGCACGCAGCACGCAGGCACGCAGCACGCAGGCACGCAGCACGATGTCACTCGAACGCCAGCCTCCACTGGCTGTCCACCGCAAAGCTGTGCGCAAGAAAGTCGACGAACTCGCGCACCTTCGCCGAGGGCTGGCGTGGCTGCGGGAACACCGCGTAGAGGGTGCGCGATTCGGGTGCCCACTCCGGCAGCACCGTGCGCAGGCTGCCGGCGGCGATGTCGTCCGCCACCAGGAAGGTCGGCAGCAGGCCGATGCCTGCGCCTTCCAGCAACGACTCACGCAGCACCAAGCTGTTGTTGCAACGGCAGTTGCCCGTCACCCGCACGGTGCGGTCCCCGCCGGGCGCGGTCACATGCCATTCGTCGGGCAGCTGCCCGCGGTTGTAGACCATGCAGTTGTGGCGCTTGAGCTCCTGCGGCGTCGCCGGTTCGCCATGGCGCGCCAGGTAGGCTGGTGAGGCCACCATCGCCCGGGCCATGCGGCCGATGGGCCGCGCGCCGCGCATGGGCTCGCGGTCCTGGCCGGCGATCAGGATGGAGACATCGAAGCCGGCCTCGGCCGGGTCGACGAAATAGTCGTTCAGCGTCAGCTCCAGCTTGACCTCGGGGAAGCGCGCAAGGAAGTCCGCGATGCTGCGGCCCAGATGCGCCGAGCCCAGCGACACCGGCGCGCGCACCTTCAGCAGCCCGCGCGGCGTGGGGTGCAGGCGGCCGGCGGTCTTCTCGGCCTCCTCGATGTCGTCGAGGATGCGGATGCAGTTCGCGTAGTAGGTGCGGCCGGCCTCGGTGAGGCTGATGCGCCGCGTGGTGCGCGCGAGCAGCGGCGTGCCTACGTGCGTCTCCAGCGCCGCCACGTACTTGCTCACCGAGCCCGCCGACATCGCGAGCTCTTCCGCCGCGTCGCTGAAGCTGTGGCGCTCCACCACCTTGCGGAACACGGCCATGCAGGTCAGTCGGTCCACATTCTTTCCAATCTCGAAAGCGATTCTTCTCGTCCGAGATGTTTATGCCCAATAAGGAAACTGTCAACATTCCTTCACGGAGCAACAACAGGGCTGGCGCGCGGAGTTCCGGCTGCGTGGCATCGGCAGTGACTGCATGGCTTCGACCACCACCCACGACCTGGAGGAGAACTGATGAGCATGCGCGCACGCATCCGGCGCCTCACCATCGCGGCGGGCCTGGCCTGCTGCCTCGGCCTGGCGGCCGCCGAGCCGGCCGGCACCCTGCGTTTCGGCACCAACCAGCAGCTGGACGACTGGGAGACACTGACCAAGGCCAACAGCACCTACACCTCGCTGGTCTACGAGGGCCTGGCGGAGATGGCACCCGACGGCGTGACCATCGTGCCGCGCCTGGCCACCGCCTGGAAGGAAAGCCCGACCAAGGTCGAGCTCACGCTGCGCCAGGGCGTCACCTTCCATGACGGCACGCCCTTCGACGCGGCCGCGGTGGTGAAGAACCTCGAGCGCGTGCGCGACACGCCCGGCCAGTGGCGCGGCGTGATGGACGGCGTGGACAGGTTCGTGGTGGTCTCGCCCACGCGGGTGGATGTGCTGCTCAAGCGGCCTTCGCCCAACCTCCTGCCCAACCTGGCACGCCGCGGCGCGTACATGGTTTCGCCGAAGGCGCTCGACAGCGGCAGCTGGAAGACCGCGCCGGTGGGCACCGGCCCCTGGAAGCACGAGGCCAAGGACGTGGTCAAGGGCCTGCGCCAGGTGGTCAGCTACTACGACGGCTACTACGCGCCCGACACGGTGGGCGTGCGCCGCATCGAGGTGACCCACATCAACGACCCCGACAGCCTCTACAACGCGCTGCGCACCGGCCAGGTCGATATCGTCTGGACCAACGCCTCGATCGCCACTCGCGCCGAGCGCGAGGGCATGAAGGTGAGCTGGTTCCCCTCGGTGCTGTGGCACCTGCAGATGATGGACACGGTCAAGACCTTCAACAGCACCAAGCTGCGCCAGGCCGTCTGCCATGCGATGAACCCGCAGGACTACATCGATGCCCAGCTGGGCGGTCGCGGCAAGATCCACACGCAGCGCCTGCGCCAGGGCATGCCGGGCTACAACCCCGAGGTGAAGGGCTACCCGTACGACCTCGCGAAGGCGAAGCAGCTGATGGCGGAGCTGGGCAACCCCAAGCCGCAGATCACGCTCGCGAGCTTCGACAACCAGCGCACGATCGCCGAGCTGTTCAAGAGCCAGATGGCGCAGATCGGCATCGAGGTGAAGCTCGACCTGATGACCTTCGGCCAGTTCTTCAGCACCTTCCGCAGCGGCAAGTACGCGGCCGCCATCCTGACCGATTCACAGGACACCGGCCCCTACGACTACTACCTCTACCACTTCGCGCCGACCGGCGCGGGCAACCCGCTGGGCACCACCTTCCCGGCGGTCGACGCGACGGTGAAGGAGGCGCTTGCCGCCGAGGACCCGAAGGCCCAGAACGCCAGCTGGCAGAAGATGATCAAGGTAATCAACGACGAGGCGCTGGACTGCGGCTTCTTCGACTACGCGGCCTACTGGGCCTACAACCCGAAGAAGATCGCGAAGGTGGTCTCCACCGTCGGCGACGTGGCGGTGTTCCGCTACGCCGATGTGCGGCTGGCGCGCTGAGGAGGAGAGCACCATGACCGCCAACCATCCCAGCAGCCTCCTGATCCGTGGCGCCACCATCCTCAGCATGGACCGGCAGGTGGGCGAGCTCGCCCGCGGCGACGTGCTGGTGCAGGGCGAGCGCATTGCCGCCGTCGGGCCCGCACTCGATGCGCCCGAGCACGCCGAGCGCATCGATGCCGAGGGCATGGTCCTGATCCCCGGCCTGATCGACTCGCACACCCACATGTGGCAGGCGCCGCTCAAGGGCCTGGGCGCGCGCCTGTGGGGCGCGGCCGACTACAGCCGGCACGTGTTCCCGCTGCGCGAGAAGTTCTCGGCGGATGACATGCATGACGCCACCTTCGCCTGCGGCGTCGAGATGCTGGACCACGGCATCACCACCGTGCTGGACTTCTGCCACAACGTGATGACGCCGGCCCATGCCGAGCAGGCGATCGCGGCGCACCGGCGCACCGGGCAGCGCATCCTGTTCGCCTACGGCATGCTCGGCGCCTTCAAGACGCTGGCGGCCGAGCACGGCTGGCGGCTGGAGCAGATCCGCGGCCTGTCGCGCGAGCTGGGCGGGCGCGGGGGGCTGCTGCGCCTGGGCATCGCGCTGGGCTCGCTGGAGTACGCCGGCCTCGAGCTGGTTGCCACCGAGGTCGCACTCGGTCGCGAGCTCGGCCTGCAGATGAGCTTTCACCAGAACCCGCCGGGCCAGCTCCTCGAGCTGCACCAGGCCGGCCTGCTGGGCGGCGACCTGCTGCCCGTGCATGCCAACGTGGCGACCGACCATGAGCTGGCGCTGCTGGCGCAGCACGGCTGCGGCATCTCCTTCACCGTGGAGGGCGAGTTCGGCGGCGGGCGGCCGATGAGCATCATCGGCCGCGCACACCGCGCCGGCGTGACGCCCAGCCTCGGCGTCGACATCCCCTCGCGCGTGGCGCTGGACCTGTTCGCCCAGATGCGCCTGACCTTCCAGGTGCTGCGCAACGAAGAGGCCACGGTCGAGCGCGTCGCCGGCCGGTGGCCGCTCGCGCGGCACCCCGGCACGCCGCATGCGCAGCCGCGCCACATGCTCGAGTACACGACCGTCAACGCGGCCCGCGCGCTCGGCCTGGGCGACGAGATCGGCCGCATCGCGCCCGGCCTGCGCGCCGACCTGGTGCTGCTGCGCACCGGCCCCTACGGCATGTCGCTGGGCGATCCGGTGGCGCACGTGGCGCTGCAGAGCTGCGCTGCGGACGTGGACACGGTGCTGCTCGACGGCCGGGTGCGCAAGCGCGGCGGCCGCCTGCTTGACCTCGATCCGGCAGAGGCTGCGGCGGCCACCCGGCGCGTGCGCGAACGCGTGCTCGGTCCGGCCGCTGTTGCGGGACTGGCGGTGCGGGCATGAGGCGCCTCCTGCTCGCGCGGCTCGGCGCGGTGCTGCCGATCCTGTTCGCGGTCTCGCTCTTCACCTTCGTCCTGACGCGAATGACCTCGACCGATCCGGTCAGCCAGATCCTGGGCCCCGGCGCTTCCGCGGCCGATCGCGCCGAGTACGCGCGCGGCCTGGGACTGGACCGTCCGCTGCCCGAGCAGTTCCTGGCCTGGATCGGCGGCGCGCTGCGCGGCGACCTGGGCCAGTCGCTCTACACCAGCCTGCCGGTGAGCGCCTCCATCGCCGACGGCGTCGGGGTCACGCTCTCGCTGGCGCTGGCCGGCATGCTGCTGGCGCTGCTGCTCGGCCTGCCGTTGGGCATCGCGGCGGCGATGCGCCACGGTTCCTGGGCCGACCGGGCGCTGACCCTGCTGGTCTCGCTCGGCCTGGCGGTGCCCAGCATCTGGCTGGCGTTGCTGCTCTCGCTCGCCTTCGCGGTCAACCTGCAATGGTTCCAGGTGGTGGGTTACACGCCCTTCGCCGAAGACCCGCTGGAATGGGCGCGCGGCCTGGTCCTGCCGGCGGTGGCGCTGAGCGTGCACACCGCAGCGGTGATCGCGCGCCAGATGCGCAGCGCGACGATCGAGGTGCTGCAGTCGCCCTACGTGCATGCCCTGCGTGCGCGCGGGCTGCCGCCGCGCACCATCGTCTGGCGCTACGCGATCCGCAACGCCATGGTGCCGGTGCTCAGCGTGATCGCGATCCAGATGTCGGTGCTGGTCGGCGCCAGCATCGCGATCGAGCGCATCTTCGCGGTGCCGGCGCTGGGCACGCTTCTGATCGACAGCGTGGTACGCGCCGACTTCCCCGTGCTGCAGGGGGCTGTTGTCGTCATCGCCCTCATCGTGCTCGCCGTGAACCTGGTGGCCGACATCGGCTATGGGCTCATCAACCCGAAGGTGCGCGTCCATTGAACACCACCACCGCTCCTGCCGAAGCGCTGCCCGCCATGGCCACGCCCGCTGCTGCCGCCAATGACGAAACCGGCCGCCGCGTTCGCCTGGTGCCGCGACTGAAGACCCTCGCGCGGCCCTTCGTGCTGCTGCCCGCGGCCTGGCTGCTGTTGCTGCTGGTCTGCGCGGTGGCAGCGCCGCTCGTGGCGCCGCACGATCCGTTCCACCCCCACCTCAAGCACCGCCTGGAGGCACCGACCTCGATCTACTGGCTGGGTACCGACGACCTGGGCCGCGACACGCTCTCGCGCCTTATCTTCGGCGCCCGCACGGCACTGTTGGCCTCCTTCGAGAGCGTGGCCATCGGCGCAGTGCTCGGCATCGGCATCGGCCTGGCCGCGGGCTATCTCGGCGGCTGGCTCGACCGCATCGCGATGCGGCTGGCGGACGTGATGCAGTCCATCCCCGCGGTGCTGCTGGCGCTGGCGCTGATCGGCGTGTTCGGCAAGGGCCTGGCCAATGCGATGCTCGCGGTGGGGTTGATCTTCTCGGTCAGCTTCATGCGCATCACGCGCGCGGTGGTGCTGGCCGAGCGCGAGCGGCTGTACGTGGATGCGGCGCGCGTGCTGGGGCTCGGGCCGTTCTCGATCATGCTGCGGCAGATCCTGCCGAACGTGGCCGGGCCGCTGGTGGTGCAGGCCTCCATCTCGCTCGGCACCGCGCTGCTGATCGAGGCCATGCTGAGCTTCCTGGGCGTGGGCGCCGACAGCGCCCAGGTGAGCTGGGGCGCGATGCTGGAGACCGCGCGCCAGTTCCAGAGCGAGCAGCCCTTCCTGCCGGTGCTGCCGGGTGTGGCGATCACGCTGACGGTGCTGTCCTTCAACCTTCTGGGCGATGCCCTTCGCGATGGCCTGCTGCCCGGCGGGTCGCGCGTCGCAAGGCGTGCCGCAGCCGCATCGGGGGCGGTGGTGCAGCCCGGCACCGCGCCGGCCGAGGCCGAGTCGCTGCCGTCCGACACGCTGCTGCGGCTGAGCCACCTGACCGTGCGGCTGCAGGGCCCGCAAGGCGACGCCGAACTGCTCAGCGATGTGTCGCTGCACCTGCGCCGCGGCGAGGTGCTGGGGCTGGTGGGCGAGTCGGGCTGCGGCAAGTCGATCACCGCGGCCGCCATCATCGGCCTGCTGCCACCGGGGGCGCGGGTCGCGGCAGGGTCGGTCCGGCTGGGCTACACCGAGCTGGTCGGCATGGACGAAGCGTTGGCGCGCCAGGTCCGCGGGCGACGCATCGGCATGGTGTTCCAGGACGCGAGTGCGGCGCTGTCGCCGGTCCACACCGTCGGCCGTCAACTCGTCGATGCGGTGCGAGCCCACAGCCCGCTCGATGCGCGGCAGGCGCGCGCCCGCGCCATCGCATTGCTGGAGATGGTGGGCGTGCCCGATGCGGAGCGGCGGCTGGACGACTATCCGCACCAGTTCTCCGGCGGCATGGCGCAGCGCGTTGTGATTGCGGGCGCACTGGCCTGCGAGCCGGAGCTCCTGATCGCCGACGAGCCGACCACCGCGCTGGACGTGACCATCCAGGCCCAGGTGCTCGACCTGCTGATGGACCTGCGCCAGCGCCTGGGCATGTCGATCCTGCTGATCACCCACGACCTGGGCGTGGTGGCCGATGCGTGCGACCGCGTGGCCGTGATGTACGCGGGCCAGATGGTCGAGACCGGCCCGGTGCGCGAGGTGCTCGCGCGGCCTCGCCATCCTTACACGGCTGCGCTGCTCGCGGCGATGCCCAAGGGCGGCACTGGCGGCACAGCGCTGGCCACCATTCCCGGAAGGGTGCCGCCTGCCTGGGCATGGCCGCAGGGCTGCCGCTTCCATCCGCGCTGTCCGCACGCGATCGAGGCCTGCACCGCCGCGCCGGTGGCGCTGGACCACGGGGTGCGATGCCTGCGCATCGAGGCGTTCGCGCCGCAGTGGAAAGAAGAGAAGGTGCTGCCATGAACACGGACATGAGGGCGCCGCTGCTGAGCGTCGAGAACCTGTCGGTGGACTTCCACCTGCGCCACGGCATGTTCGGCCGTGCCCGCACTTTGTCGGCCGTGCGCGACGTGAGCTTCACCATCGAGCCTGGCCAGACCTTCGGCCTGGTCGGCGAATCCGGCTCGGGCAAGAGCACCATCGGGCGCGCGATCCTGCGGCTGGCGCCGGCGACCGCCGGGCATGTCCGCTTCGACGGGGAAGACATCACCGCGTTCGGGCCGCGCACGCCGCTGCACTACCGGCGCGACGTGCAGGTCGTGTTCCAGGATCCGATGTCCTCGCTCAACCCGCGGCAGACGGTGGGCGCGACCATCGAGCAGGCCATCAGCCGTCACCGTGCGATGGATGCGTCGGCTTGCCGCCGCGAGGTGGCGCGCATCATCGACAGCGTCGGCCTGGCCGGCTATCAGGCGCAGCGCCATCCGCACGAGCTGTCCGGCGGGCAGCGCCAGCGCGTGGCCATCGCGCGAGCGCTGGCGGTGCGACCGCGGCTCATCGTCTGCGACGAGCCGGTGAGCGCGCTGGACCTCAGCACCCAGGCGCAGGTGATCAACCTGCTGGTGGAGCTGCAGCGCGAGTTCGGGCTCAGCTACCTGTTCATCGCGCACAACCTCGACGTGGTGCGCCATGTGAGCCACCGCGTCGGCGTGCTGTATCTGGGCCGGCTGGTGGAGACCGGGCCGGCGGCCCAGGTGCACGACGCGCCACGCCACCCCTACACGCGCATGCTGGTCGCATCCACGCTGGTGGCCGATCCGCAGCTGCAGGAGCAGCGCTCGCGCGCGCGCCGGCTGCAGCTGCGCGGCGAGCTGCCCAGCCCGTTGTCGCCGCCGCCGGGCTGTGCCTTTCACACGCGATGCCGCTGGGCGGTGGAGGGGTGCCGGCAGCGCATGCCCGAGCTCGAGGTGAGCGGGGAAGGTCGGGCAGCCTGCATCCGGCTGCACGAGATCGAAGAGCAGGAGGTCACCGCATGAACGCCTCGAGCCCAGCGCTGCTGATCCGCGGCGCCACGGTCCTCAGCATGGATCCCTCGCTGGGCGACGTGGAGGCCGCCGATGTGCGCATCGAGGGGCGCCGCATCGCCGCGGTCGGGCAGGGGCTCGAAGGCTCCGGCGCCGAGTGCATCGACGCGCGCGGGATGCTCCTGATGCCGGGCCTGATCGACACCCACACCCATCTCTGGCAGGGCCCGCTCAAGGGCCTGGGCGCCGGCATGTGGGGCATGGGCGACTACAACCGCCACATCTTCCCGCTGCGCGAGCGCTTCACCGCCGAGGACGTGGGCGATGCCACCTTCGCCACCGGCGTGGAGATGCTCGACAACGGCATCACCGCCGTGCTGGACTTCTGCCACAACGTGATGACGCCCGGCCATGCCGAGGCCGGGCTGCGTGCGCACGACCGGACGGGGCAGCGGGTGCTGTTCGGCTACGGCATGCTGGGGCGCTTCGACACGCTGGATGCAGACCATCCCTGGCGGCTGGAGCAGGTGCGCGCGCTGCAGCGCGAACGCGCGGGCCGGGCGGACGCGCTGGTGCGCCTGGGCGTGGCGCTGGCCTCGCTCGAGTTTGCGGGCCTGGCGCTGGTGGAGCCAGAGATCGGCATGGCGCGCGAACTGGGCCTGCCGATGACCTTCCACCAGAACGTCGCCGGCCAGATCCATGAACTGCACGGCGCCGGCCTGCTGGGCCCCGACATGCTGCCGGTGCACTGCAACCCGATCCTGGACGAGGAGCTGGCGCTGATCGCGCAATGCGGTGGCGGCATCTCCTTCACGCCGGAGAGCGAGGTGGGGGACGGCCGCTCGACGAGCGTGATCTCGCGTGCCCACCGGGCCGGCGTAACGCCCAGCCTGGGCGTGGACGTGCCCTCGCGCGTGGCGCTCGACCTGTTCTCGCAGATGCGCCTGACCTTCCTGCTGATGCGCGCCGAGGAAGCCGAGCGCGAACGCGCCAGCGGCCGCTGGCCCCTCGCGCGCTACCCGGGCACGCCCTTCATCCAGCCGCACGACCTGCTGGCCTATGCGACCGTGAATGCGGCGCGCGCCATCGGACTGGGCGAGGTGCTGGGGCGCATCGCGCCGGGCTGCCTGGCCGACCTGGTGCTACTGCGCGCCGGCCGCTACAGCCCCTCGCTGGGCGATCCCGCCGCGCACGTGGTGTTGCAGGCCAACGTGGGCGACGTCGACACCGTGATCGTGGACGGCTGCGTGCGCAAGCGCGGCGGCGAGCTGGTGGGCGGTGCGCGCGAGGCGGCGATCGGCGCCACCCTGCGGGTGCGCGAACGCCTGTTCGGCACCACGGCGCCGGCCGCCAGAGTTCTTTCATCCATCCAACCAATCAACCTGATCGATCGAGACATGACCCGAACCCTGATCCAGAACGCCTGCGTGCTCTCCATGGACCCTGCCGTTGGCGACTTCGACGAAGCGGACATCCTGATCGAGGGCGAGAAGATCCTCGCCGTCGGTCCCCGGCTCGGCGCCGAGGCGGACGAGGTGGTGGACGGCCGTGGCCGCATCGTCACGCCGGGCATGGTCAACGCGCACATCCACACCTGGGAATTCCAGCTGCGGGGCATCGGCAGCGACTGGGTGGGCAGCCGCGACTACCACGCCAACATGCACAAGAACCTCGCCACCCGCTACGGTGTGCGCGACGTGTACCTGGGCAACCTGCTGGGCGCGCTCAACCAGCTGCGCAACGGCACCACCACCATCGTCGACTGGTGCCACATCCTGCGCGATGCCGAGATGACCGACGCGGCCATCGACGCCCTGGAGGAGTCGGGCGTGCGCGCCGTCTTCGCACGCGGGACGGTGAAGCCCCCGGAGCGGCCGGGCGAGATCCCGTACCACAAGAAGCCGTTCCCGCGGGAGGAGATCCATCGCCTTCGGACCGGGCGCCTTGCTTCCGACGACCGCCTGGTCACGCTCGCGATGGCGATCCTCGGGCCGGACTGGGGCGAGTACGACGTGGCGGCGCACGACATCCGGCTGGCGCGCGAGTACGGGCTGATCAACTCGGCCCACACCTACGGCCGCAAGGGCAAGCGGGTGGTCGAGGACGGCTATCCGCGGCTGGCGGCCGAGGGCCTGCTCGGGCCGGACCACAACATCGGACACGGGAACTGCTTCGACGACGCCGAACTGAAGATCGTGCTCGACGCAGGCTGCACCATCACCGCCACCAACCTCACCGAGATGCTGAACTACGAGCAGCCGGCGATGCTGGGCCGGCTGGTGAAGCATGGGGCCGTGCCCTCGATCGGCACCGACTGCGACCCCTACTTCAACAGCTCGATGCTGTGGGTCATGCGCCACGCCTTCCTGCACCAGCGCGAGCTCGACAACCGCAGCCTCTACGCGGCTGGCCAGTGGCCCGCGAAGACGCAGCATTCCACGCTCACGCGCGACGCCCTGTACTGGGCCACGATGGGCGGGGCGAAGGCCTTCGGGCTGGAGAAGAAGACGGGCTCGATCACGCCCGGCAAGCAGGCCGACCTGGTGATGTTCGACACGCGTGGACTGAACATCTTTCCGGCCATGCCAGGGGGAAACCCGGCCCATGTGGTCGTCATGTACGCCGAAACTTCCGACATCGAGAACGTCATGGTCGCAGGCCGCTTCGCCAAGCGCGATGGCCGGCTGTGCTTCGACGCCGGGCGGCTGGCGCGGCTCAACGAGGAACTGCTGGCCTCGCGGCTGCGCATGTTCGAGGAAGGCCACTACGAATCACGGCCCGTCGAGCGCGGGCCACAACCGGAGCGCTTCGTCCTATGAGCACCTCGTCTTCCCTCCGGCGCCTGGCAGTCGCGGCACTGGCATCGACATCGCTGCTGTGGGCGGCCGCGCCGGCCGGCGCGCAAGGTGCGGCGCCTGCGGCCTGGCCGCAGAAGCCGGTGCGCATCGTCCACGGCTTCACCTCCGGCGGGCCGGTGGACGCGCTGGCGCGCCTGCTGGCCGCGCAGTTCCCGGAGCAGTTCGGGCAGCAGGCCGTCGTCGAAGGCAAGCCCGGTGCAGGGGGCACCATCGGCGCCAACCACGTGGCCAAGGCCGAGCCCGACGGCTACACGCTGTTCCTGATGGCCTCGGGGCACTCGGCGGCGCCCGGCCTCTACAAGTCGCTGCCCTTCGATGCGGTCAACGACTTCACCATGATCTCGATGGTGGCGCGCAGCCCCTTCGCGATCATCGCCGGCCCGGCCTCGACGGCGAACAGCATCCAGGAGCTGGTGGCGCAGGCCAAGGCCCAGCCCGGCAAGATCGACTACGGCTCCGGCGGCACCGGCAGCGGCATGCACCTGGCAGCGGTGCTGTTCCAGGCGCGTGCCGGCGTGCAGTTCACCCACGTGCCCTACAAGGGCGGCAGCGCGCCGGCGCTGGCGGTGATGGGCGGCGAGGTGCCCATCATCTTCACTTCGCTGGCCGGCATGGCCTCCCACATCGAGAGCGGCAAGGTCAAGCCGCTGGCCGTCACCTCGCGCAACCGCTTCGCGGCGTTTCCGGAGGTGCCGAGCGTGGCGGAGACGGTGCTGCCGGACTTCGACGTCAGCGCCTGGTACGCGCTGGCGGGCCCCAGGAACCTCCCGCCCGCAATCGTCGCGAAGCTCAACGAGATGGTGCAGGCCACGCTGCGGCGGCCCGACATCGTCCAGACGCTCAAGCTGCAGGCCGCCGAGCCCTGGCCCACCACCGCGCGCGAGGCGCAGGCCTTCCTCGCCACCGACGTCGCGCGCTGGACCAAGGTGGTGCGGGACGAGAACATCGCGCCGCCCAACTGATCTGCAGACGCGCGGGCATGGCGTGTGGCCAGCACCGGATCGCGGGCGTGTCTACCATGTGCTCTTTTCGTGCAAGCCGAACTGAAAGAGGACACCCATGCGCAGCCAAGCCGTTCGCATCGACCGCCACGGCGGTCCCGAGGAACTGAAGATCGTCGAAGTGGAGGTCGGCGAGCCCGGCCCGGGCGAGATCCGCATCCGCCACCACGCGGTCGGCCTCAACTTCATCGACACCTACCAGCGCAGCGGGCTCTATCCCTTCGCGATGCCGCTGCAACTCGGCATGGAGGCCGCGGGCGTGGTCGAGGCGGTGGGCGAGGGCGTCACGCACCTGAAAGCCGGCGACCGCGCCGCCTATGCGAGCCAGCCGCCGGGCGCGTACAGCGAGCTGCGCGTGATGCCGGCAAAGAACGTGTGCAGGCTGCCCGATGCCATCTCCTTCGAGACCGGCGCGGCCATGATGCTCAAGGGGCTGACCGCCCAGTACCTGCTGAAGAAGACACTGCCGGCCGAGGGCCTGGAGCGGGGCGACTTCATCCTCTTCCACGCCGCCGCCGGCGGCGTCGGGCTGATCGCCTGCCAGTGGGCCAAGGCGCTGGGCCTGCAGCTGATCGGCACCGCCGGCACCGATGCCAAGTGCAAGCTGGCGCTGGAGCACGGCGCGGCGCATGCGATCAACTACAGCACCGAGAACTTCGCCGAGCGCGTCAAGGAGATCACGGGCGGCCAGGGCGTGAAGGTGGTCTACGACTCGGTGGGCAAGGACACCTTCGAGGGCTCGCTGAACTGCCTGCGGCCCTTCGGCCTGCTCGCGATCTTCGGCAACGGCTCGGGGCCGGTGCCGCCCTTCAACCTCGGCCTGCTGGCGTCCAAGGGCTCGCTTTACGTGACCCGTCCGACGCTGTTCTCGCACATCTCGAGCCGCGAGCGCACGCAGGCGATGGCGGACGACCTGTTCGCGGTTGTGGAGAGCGGCGCGGTGAAGATCCCGATCGCGCAGCGCTACCCGCTGGCCGAGGTGCAGCAGGCCCATCGCGACCTGGAGGCGCGCAAGACCACGGGCTGCACCATCCTCACGCTTTGAGGGAGCCGGTCACTCCATCGGACTGAGCCGCGACTCGCGCATGCGCGTGCGCGAGAGCGCACCGGCCGAGTCGAGGATCGGGTAGGCGATCGAGCAGATGTGGGAGTTGATGCGCTTGAGCTCGCTGATCAGGTCGATGTGCAGCGAGCTGGTCTCGATGCTCGAAGCGGTCTGTTCCGCAAGCCGCTCGAGGTGCGTGGAAGCATAGGCGCGCTCCAGGTCGCGGAAGCGCGCCTTTTCTTCCAGCAGCTTCTGGGCGTCGCGCACGTTGGCATTGAGGAACACGCTCATGCCGAGCCGCAGGTTGGCGAGCAGGCGCTCGTGCAGCTCGACGATCTCGCGCATGCCGGCCGCGGAGAAGTTGCGCTGCTTCTTGATCTTCTTGTCCTCGATGTCGAGGATCACGCGCTCGATGATGTCGCCGATCTGCTCCATGTTGATGGTGAAGCTGACGATGTCGGTCCAGCGCCGGCTTTCCTCCTCACCGAGCGCCTCGCGCGAGATCTTGGTCAGGTAGTACTTGATGGCCGAGTAGAGCTCGTCCACCGTGTCGTCCATCTTGCGCAGCTCGGCGGCCAGGCGCAGGTCGTTGTCGCGGATCACCTTGAGCATGCCTATCAGCATGGTCTCGACCACGTCGGCCTGGTGCAGGGCTTCGCGCGCAGCGTTGGAAATCGCGAGCGTAGGGGTGGACAGTGCCGAGGGATCGAGGTGCCGGGGCCGCTGCATCGCCGTGGGCTCGGTCGGCACCGGAAACAGGCGCGCCACCAGCCGCGCGACCCAGTCGGTGAGGCCGATGAAGCCGATGCTGATTACCAGGTTGAAGCCCAGGTGGAACAACACCACCAGCTGCGTGGCGTCGGAGATATAGGGCCGGGCCTCGCGCAGGTAGCTCCCCAGAAAAGGGGCAGCGATCGCCACGCCCAGCAGCTTGAAGACGAGGTTGCCCACCGTGACCTGGCGCACCGGGACCGCCGACTTCGCCGTCGTCAGCACCGCCAGCAAGCCGCTGCCGAGGTTGGCGCCCAGCACCAGACCCAGCGCCACATCCAGCGGCACAACGTTGGAGCTGGCCATGGCGGCGACCAGCAGCACCACCGCGAGACTGGAGTAGGCCGCGATGGCCAGCACCGCGCCGATGGTGATCTCCAGCAGCACGTCGGTGCCGAGCGAAGCCAGCAGCTCCAGCACGGGCGGCGAGGAGAACAGCGGCCCCGTCGCCTCGACCACCAGCCGCAGCGCCAGCAGCATCAGGCCGAGGCCGATCAGCACCCGTCCGACGCGGCCGGCCACGGTGGAGCCGCGCGAGAGGAAGAGCACCACGCCGACGAAGATGAAGAGCGGCGACAGCCAGGAGAGATCGGCCGAGAACAGCACAGACATCAGCGCGGTGCCGACGTCGGCGCCGCGCATGACGGCCAGCGCGGCGGGCAAAGCCACCAGGCCCTGGCCGACGAAGGAGGAAGTCATCAGCGAGGTGGCGGTGCTCGATTGCACCAGCGCCGTGACCCCGATGCCGGAGAGTGCGGCCGTGAAGCGGTTGCGCATGCTGTGCACGAGGATCTTGCGCAGGTTGGCGCCGAAGACGCGCAGCACGCCGGTGCGAACGAGATGGGTACCCCATACCAGCAGCGCAACGGCGGCCAGCAGATTCAACAGGTGCTTCATGGAAGCGGACGACTATAGACCAGCCTTCGGCTCCCGTTTGCCGGAGGCGGCCTCTATTTGGCGCGGCGTACGCGTCGCAGTTCGTCGAGGATGAGGCAGATCGCGCCGATCGTGATCGCGCTGTCGGCGACGTTGAAGGCCGGGAAGTGCCGGCCGGCCACGTGGAAATCGAGGAAGTCGACCACGTAGCCGTGCATCAGCCGGTCGATCACGTTGCCGATCGCGCCGCCGAGGATCAGGGCCATGCCGAAGGAGAACAGCTTCTGCCCGGCATGCGAGCGCAGCATCCACACGATGAACAGCGCCGCCGCTACCCCGATGACGGTGAAGAACCAGCGCTGCCAGCCCGCCGCGTCCGCGAGGAAGGAGAAGGCGGCGCCAGTGTTGTGGGCGCGCACGATGTTGAAGAAGCTGGTGATGTAGGTGGCGTCGCCCAGCTTGTAGTAGCCCAGGATCAGCGTCTTGGTGAACTGGTCGAGGATGAGGATCACCAAGGCCAGCGCGAGCCAGGGCCAGATCCCGGTGCGCGGCGTGGCGAGGGAGCGGGTCGCGGCCATCAGGCGGCACTCCTGGCTTCGCCGGCGCCGAACAGATTGCTGGTGCAGCGGCCGCACAGGCCCGGATGCGCCGGGTCGTGGCCGACGTCGTCGCGCCAGTGCCAGCAGCGCTCGCACTTGGCGGCCGTGCTGGGCGTGACCTGCGCCGCCACCGTGTCGCCCTGCGCCAGCTCGACGGCCGAGGTGATGAAGACGAACTTCAGATCCTCGCCCAGCGAGACGAGCAGGAGATGATCTTCGACCGGCACCGTGAGCTTGACGTTGGCCTGCAGCGAGGAGCCGACCTGGCCGGCGGCGCGGACGTTCTCGATTTCCTTGTTGACCGCATCACGGATCTCGCGGATGCGCGACCACCTGGCCAGCAGCGTCTCGTCGGGCGTGCCGAGATCGCAGTAGACCTGGGTGAAGATCGACTCGCCGTTGCCGCAGAGCTTCCAGGCCTCTTCCGCCGTGAAGCTCAGGAAGGGCGCCATCCAGCGCAGCATTGCTTGCGTGATGTGCCAGAGCGCCGTCTGCGCGCTGCGACGCGCGAGAGAGCCGGCCGCTGTGGTGTAGAGGCGGTCCTTCAGGATGTCGAGGTAGAACGCGCCCAGGTCTTCCGAGCAATAGACCTGCAGCTTGGCCACCACGGGGTGGAACTCGTAGACCTTGTAGTGCGCGAGCACCTCGGCCTGGAACTGCGCGGCCCGGCTCAGCGCATAGCGGTCGATCTCGAGCAGCTGGTCGAGCGGCACCGCGTCCTTCGCGATGTCGAAGTCGCTCGTGTTGGCGAGCAGGAAGCGCAGCGTGTTGCGGATGCGGCGGTAGGCATCGACGACGCGGGCGAGGATCTTGTCGTCGCCGGCGATGTCGCCCGAGTAGTCGCTGGCCGCCACCCAGAGGCGGATGATCTCGGCGCCGAGCTTCTTGTTCACTTCCTGGGGCTCCATGCCGTTGCCGAGCGACTTGCTCATCTTGCGGCCCTGGCTGTCGACGGTGAAGCCGTGGGTCAGCAGCCCCTTGTACGGCGCGCGGCCTTCGAGTGCGCAGGCGATCAGCAGCGAGGAGTGGAACCAGCCGCGGTGCTGGTCATGGCCTTCGAGATAGAGGTCGGCCTCGGGGCCGGTCTCGTGGTGCACGTTCGGATGCGTGCCGCGCAGCACGTGCGAGAAGGTGGAGCCCGAGTCGAACCAGACTTCGAGGATGTCGGTGCTCTTGGTGTACTGGGGCGCGTCGTCGGGCCCGAGGATTTCCTCGGCCGTGACCCGGCTCCAGGCCTCGATGCCGCCTTTTTCGACGATGGCCGCGGCCTGGTCGAGGATCTCCATGGTGCGCGGATGCAGCTCGCCCGTGTCCTTGTGCAGGAAGAAGGGGATCGGCACGCCCCAGCTGCGCTGCCGGCTGATGCACCAGTCGGGCCGGTTGGCGATCATGTCGTGCAGGCGCGCCTTGCCGTTCTCGGGGTAGAAGCCGGTCTCTTCGATGGCCTCCAGCGCCATCTGGCGCAGCGTCTTGGGCGCCTTGTCCTTGGTGAACACGCCCTCGCCCTCGTCCATGCGCACGAACCACTGGGCGGCGGCGCGGTAGATCACCGGCGTCTTGTGGCGCCAGCAGTGCGGGTAGCTGTGGGTGATGGCCTCGGTGGTCAGCAGCCGGCCGGCATCGCGCAGGGCCTGGATGATGTGCGGCACCGCCTTCCAGATGTGCTGGCCGCCGAAGAGCGGGAAGTCGGGCGCATAGGTGCCGTTGCCCTGGACCGGGTTCAGGATGTCGTCGTAGGCCAGGCCGTGCGAGACGCAGGAGTTGAAGTCGTCCAGGCCGTAGGCTGGCGAGGAGTGGACGATGCCGGTGCCGTCCTCGGCGGTGGCGTAGTCGGCCAGGTAGATGGGCGAGAGGCGGCGGTAGCCGGCATCGACGTCGTACAGCGGGTGCTCGAACTCGAGGCCGCCGAGCTTCTCGCCCTTGACCGTCGCGAGCACCTTGCCGTCGAGCGCGTAGCGGTTCATGCACATCTTGACCAGCGAGGCGGCCAGGATCAGCAGGCCGCGCTCGGTATTGACGAGGGCGTAGTCGAGCTCGGGGTTGAGGTTGAGCGCCTGGTTGGCGGGGATGGTCCACGCGGTGGTGGTCCAGATCACCGCGAAGATGTCCTTGCCTTCGCTCCCTTTCCCACCGGGAGAAGGTTGCAGTGAGGGCAGGCCGAAGGCGTCCAGCACCTTGGCCGGCTCGTGCGCCCTGAACGCCACATCGACCGTGTTCGACTTCTTGTCCGCGTACTCGATTTCGAACTCCGCCAGCGAGGAGCCGCAGTCGAAGCACCAGTACACCGGCTTGAGGCCGCGGTAGACGAAGCCCCGCTCGATCACGCGCTTGAACGCGCGCAGCTCGCCCGCCTCGTTGGCGAAGTCCATGGTCTTGTACGGGTGGTCCCACTCGCCCAGCACGCCCAGGCGCTGGAAGTCGACCATCTGCTGCGCGATCTGTTCGGACGCGTAGGCGCGGCTCCTGGCCTGCATCTCGTCGCGGCTGAGGTTGCGGCCGCATTTTTTCTCGATGGCGTTCTCGATCGGCAGGCCGTGGCAGTCCCACCCCGGCACGTAGAGCGCGTCGTAGCCCTCGAGCTGGCGCGCCTTGGTGATCATGTCCTTCAGGATCTTGTTGACGGCATGGCCCATGTGGATCTGGCCGTTTGCATAGGGCGGGCCGTCGTGCAAGATGAACTTGGGGGCGCCGCGGCGCGCGTCGCGCAGTCGGTGGTAGCGACCTTCGTCGTTCCATTCCTGAACCCAGCCTGGCTCGCGCTTGGGCAGGTCGCCCCGCATCGGGAAGGGCGTGTCGGGCAGGTTGAGGGTGGCGCGGTAGTCGGTGGTGGAGGCGGCGTCAGCAGACATGATGAAGTTCGAACAGAGGGGGCTTCGACAGGCTCGGCCCGAACCTTGGTGGAGGCGTCGGTGCGAAGGAAAAAAAGCCGTCCGCCCTGAGCTTGCAGAAGGGCGGCAGCGCGGTCGGCCCGGTCTAAATTCGATCGCGCGTGGTCTGGCGACGGGTCTCGGCGTGGGCGGAAGCGAAGAACGCACGTGCGTCGCGGCCATCCTTCGCGATGCCCGCCGTCAGGGCCTCAAGGCTGGTGTAGCGCAATTCGTCGTGCAGTTTGTGCAGCAGTTCCACGCGGACGATTTTACCGTAGGCCCCCTCCTCGCCGAGGTGGGCGGGCCAATCGAGGCAGTGAGTCTCGAGCAGCACCCGGCCGGCGTTCACGTCGTTGGCATCGAGCGACGGGCGCACGCCCAGGTTGGCGACCCCGTGCAGCGGCTGCTCGGCCAGGCCATGCACCAGCACGGCAAAGATGCCGCTGGCGGCCGGCTTCCAGTGCTTGAAGCGGAGGTTGAGGGTGCGGAAGCCATCGTGCCTGCCCGGGGCCGAGGCCCCCAGCGCGCGGCCAAGCTTGCGGCCGTGCACCACGTGGCCGGAGATCGCGTAGGGCCGGCCGAGCAGGGCCTGCACGTCGCTCATCCGGCCCTCGGCCAGCGCTTCGCGCACGGCGGAACTGGACACGCGCAGCCCGTGCACTTCGTAGCTGTTCATGCGCGCCACATCGAAGCCGTGCGCCTCGCCAGCCGCGTCGAGCATTGCGTAGTCGCCGGCGCGCTTGGCGCCGAAGCGGAAATCGTCGCCCACCAGAACGTAGCGCGCGCCCAGGCCTTCGATCAACACGTGCCGGATGAAGTCCTCCGGCGTCTGGGAGGCGAGGTGGGCATCGAAGGGCAGCACGATGGTCTGGGCCACGCCGCTGGCCGCCAGCGCGCAGAGCTTGTCGCGCAAGGTGCCGATGCGCGCCGGCGCAAGCTCGGGCCGCTTGGTGCGCTGGGCGAAGTAGTCGCGGGGGTGGGGCTCGAAGGTCAGCACGCAGCTGGGCAGTCCGCGCAGGCGCGCCTCCGTGTTGAGCAGGCCAAGCATGGCCTGGTGGCCGCGGTGCACACCGTCGAAATTGCCGATGGTCAAGGCGCAGGCCGGAGCCACGCCCGGATGCCTGAAACCCCGGAAAACCTGCATCGTTGATATCTTTTTGATAGCGCTTCGCGCCCGTCAATGGGCCCACTCAGGGCTTTTTGTCACAAAGCCGGTATATTGTGACGCAGTGCGTCGCTCGCAAGGCCGTCCGGTGTGCGCGACGACCTGGTCTTTCCGTGGTTCTTCCCTTTTGTGAGGAGGCGTGTGTGAAGGTCTTGAAGCTCTCGGCCCAGGGGCTGCCCCAGTCGTGGATCTCGCTCGAACAGGCGGTGATCCATTACGCGGCGGACGAGGTGCGCTGGGAAGTCGGTGCGCAGGTCGCGGTGTTCCGCGGCGGGCACAACGCGGTCACGGGCCAGCAGTCCCAGATTGCGATCAACAGCATCATCGGCACGAAGGGCGTGCCGCGCATCAATCCCTTCGCGATGCGCCCGGGCCTGAGCAACAGCAAGCTGTTCGCGCGAGACCGCAACATCTGCGCCTACTGCGGCGGCCACTTCCACGAGGAAGACCTCACGCGCGAGCACATCATCCCGTTCGCGCAGAACGGCATCGACAGCTGGATGAACGTGGTGACGGCCTGCAAACCGTGCAACCACCGCAAGAGCAGCCGCACGCCGGAGCAGGCCAACATGCCGCTGCTCTATGCGCCCTATGTGCCCAGCCTTTGGGAGGACTTCATCCTGCGCAACCGCCGCATCCTGGCGGACCAGATGGAGTTCCTGATGGCGCATCTGCCGCACAACTCGCGGCTGCACGGCTAGTCCGCAGTCGTCGGCCCGGCCCAATTGGGCGGCCGTTTCTCGATAAAGGCCTGGACGCCCTCCAGCGCGCTGTCGTCCATCATGTTGCAGGCCATGGTCTGGCTCGCGTCCGCCAGCGCCGCCGCGACCCCGGTCTCGAGCTGGCGGTAGAACAGGGCCTTGCCGAGGGCCAGGGCTGTCTTGGGCTTTTCGACGATGCGGGCGACCAGCGATTCGACTTCGGCATCGAGCGCATCGGGAGCCGCCACGCGGTTGACCAGGCCCTTGGCCATGGCTTCGTTCGCATCGATGAAATCGCCCGTCACCAGCATCTCGAAGGCGGCCTTGCGCCCGAGGTTGCGCGACAGCGCCACGCCTGGCGTAGAGCAGAACAGGCCGACGTTGATGCCGCTCACTGCAAATTTCGCCGCACTCGAGGCGACAGCGAGATCGCACATCGCGACCAATTGGCATCCGGCCGCAGTCGCGATGCCATGCACGCGCGCGATGACAGGCACCGGCAGGCGCTGGAGGGCCAGCATCATTTCGCCGCATCGGGCGAACAGGTCTTCGTAGTAGCCGGCGGAGGGTTCTGCAAGCATCTGCTTCAGGTCGTGGCCGGCACAGAACGCTTTGCCGGCGCCGGCCAGAACCACGCAGCGGGCAGCTTCGTCGGAGGAGACGGCGCCGAGTTGGGCGGCGAGGGCCGCAATCATTTCCTCGGAGAGCGCGTTGAAGGCCTCCGGCCGGTTCAGCGTCAGCGTGATCACGCCGCGCGGGTCGCGCGTATGCAGGACGAGGTTCGCATTTGCACTCATAGGGTAGCCCTCAGTAGGTCAGCTCGAGCACGCTGACATGGCCTTGCGCCGCCGGCCAGCTCTGGCCCGCCACTCGCTCGCCATTGAATTCGCCGGCAACGCTGCGAGGGGCATCGCTCGCAAGCTTCAGCTTCGAGCTCGATACGCCGGCGCCCCGCGGCGGAACGCCGGGCAGTTCGCGCTGCCCGTCGAAGCGGATCGTGTCGCGCTCGACGTCGAAGTAGCCCCGCGGCCGGGTAAAGATGACCAGGGCCTTGGCATCGCGGTCGGCTTCGGCAAGGCGTTCGGGCCGCAGCTGCACCACGGCGCTGGATCGGGGGAAAGGGCTGCGGTAGATGTGCGTGGTGGCGTAACCCGGGGCGCTCAGCACGAATTCGTAGGCGGCTGTCGGTTGCCCGGAGAAGGGACCCCAGCGGCCGTCCGCACCGATGGTCTGCTCCCAGGCGGCCTGGGCACGGCGGGCCCCGGTCGTGGGATCGACGGCGTAGATGGCGAGCCGGGCGCCGGCCAGCGGCAGGTTGTTGACGAAGGCGCCGCTGGCTTGATTGAGAGGATCGAGCCCGAGGCCGGTCACGCGGCCCGAGAGCGTGACGGTCGGTTCCGGCACCGGCTGCAGCGTTCGTGGCGCGTCGCCGGTCAGGAAGCGCCAGGTCGCATCGAAGGCGGCCGGCGAAAATGAGGTCTCTCGATGGTCGACGCCGGGGAGCACGACGTTGGTCGCCCCCTTGAGCGCCGGCCCGTCGAAGCCGATGTTCGTGGCTGTGCCTTTCGCACCGATCCACACGCCGTCGGGCTGCGCGTACTTGTCGTTGTTGTCCGAACGCAAGGTCAACCACTTCACGCCCGGCGTGACCTCGTCGCCGGCCGCATTCTTCGGTGCGTTGAGCCGCTGCATGAAAGGGCTCAGGCCCGAGAACTCGCTGCCCTCGCGCAGGCCCTTGACGGCCCAGATGCCATGGGCTGGGTTTCCGCCCAGCACCGCATGGCTCACGACCCGGTCCCCGCCACCGTTCTGCACATAGTTGCGGATCGTGTTGCCGCCGCGCGAGTTGCCGACCAGCACCACCTTGGCCGCGCCGGTGGCCTTCAGCACGCGCTCGACCTGGGCCTTCAGGAATGCCATCGACTCCGCGGTGGAACTGCGCCCCGGCTGCGCCACGCTGTCGTCGTCGCGCGCGAGCGGAAAGGGCTGGTCCGGTGCGAACAGCCGGTCGCGCGGCCAGCCGTTCGACTCGAAGCGCCACAGCGTGGTCTGCCACAACGCCGCCGAGTCGCCGTTGCCGTGCATGAAGACGATCGGCGGACGATCGTTCATGGGGGGCACGGAGCTGCAGGCAGCGAGCATGGTCGTGGCGAGACTGAGGGCGATCAGGTGTCGGCGAGTGTGCATGGGAGCTCCGGCGCAATAAAAAAAGCGCCCGCCAGCACAGGTCTGGCGGGCGCGGCGTGCTATCGGGAAAAGATAGCAGCTCTGCGTTTCATGCAAAGACGCCGGCGCTGTCCTGCATGCGTGACGATACCTCGCCGAGGTGGTGCAAGGTATCGCCGAACACCATCTCGAGCTGGGTCAGCTTCCTGAAGTAGTGGCTGCCGATGTACTCGTCGGTCATGCCGATGCCGCCGTGCAGCTGCACCGACTGCTGGCCGACGAAGCGCATGGCCAAGCCCAACTGGTACTTGGCGCGCGCCATCGCCTGGCGGCGTTCGGCGGCGGGGGCGTTGAGCTTGAGGGCCGCGTAGTAGCTCATGGAGCGGGCAAGCTCGAGCTGCATCTTCATGTCGGCCACCCGATGACGCAGCGCCTGGAAGCTGGCGATCGGCGCGCCGAACTGCTTGCGGGTGTTCATGTACTCGACGGTGAGGGCGAGGGTCTTGTCCATCGCGCCCACGCCTTCGGCGCAGATGGCGGCGATGCCGATGTCGACGGCGTGCTCGAGCACCGGCAGGCCATCCT
Organism: Variovorax stachyos; assembly: GCF_051400855.1. Lineage (NCBI taxonomy): Bacteria > Pseudomonadati > Pseudomonadota > Betaproteobacteria > Burkholderiales > Comamonadaceae > Variovorax > Variovorax stachyos. The sequence continues at coordinate 22,809 of NZ_JBLFFN010000033.1, forward strand.
TCGCGACCAGCGTGGCGGCGGCTTTGTCGAACACCACCTCGGCCGCACGGCTGCCATCCTGCGTGCCGTAGCCGCGCGCAGCCACGCCGTCCTCGGAGCGTGGCACGAGGAAGAGAGCGATCTTGCCGTCCAGCTGGGCGGGCACGATGAAGGCATCGGCCTCGTCGCCGGCGGGCACCAGGCTCTTGGTGCCGCTCAGCCGGTACGCGTCGCCGTCCTTCGTTGCCGTGGCCTCGCACACGTCGAGCCGATAGCGCGCCCTGCGTTCCTGGTAAGCCAGCACCACCAGTGCCTGGCCGCCCGCGATGCGCGGCAGCCAGTTGTCCCTGGTGTCCTCGTCGGCATGGCCGGCGAGCACCGCGCCGGCGATGAAGGACTGGGCGAGCGGCTCCAGCACGATGCCGCGGCCGAGCTCTTCCATCACCACCATGCCTTCGACCGGGCCCATGCCGAGGCCGCCTTCGTCCTCGGGAATGTACAGGCCGCCCAGGCCGAGCTCTGCCAGTTCGTCCCAGGCCTCGCGCGAGAAGCCGCCCGCAGCTTCGATGCCGCGGCGGCGCTCGAAGGCGTAGCCTTTTTCCACCCACTTGGCGACAGCGTCGCGAAGCTGCTGCTGGTCGTCGCTGAAATTGAAGTCCATCGTCTCGTTCCTTCCTGCTGTGTGGCGCTCAACCGAGGACGGTCTGAGCGACGATGTTGCGCTGCACTTCGTTGCTGCCGCCGTAGATGGTGGTCTTGCGCATGTTGAAGTACGTGGTCGCGAGCGGCGCCAGCTCGGGATGGCCGCCGGGGAAGTCGCCTTGCCAGCCGGCCGCCATGGCCTCGCGGATCAGCGGCAGCGCGAAGGGGCCGCCCGCCAGCATCATGAGTTCGGAGTAGCGCTGCTGGATCTCGCTGCCGCGGATCTTGAGCAGGCCCGCGATGTCCAGCGAGTTCTTGCCCGAGGTCGCGGCCGAGAGCACGCGCAGCACGAGCATCTCGAGTGCGATCACTTCGACCTCGAGCTTGGCGATTTCGTCACGGAAGCGCTGGTCTTCCCACACGCCCTCGCGCTTGGCGATGCGCTTGAGGCGCTCCAGTTCGCGCTTGGCGCGGTTGGCGTCGGCGATGTTGGTGCGCTCGTGGGACAGCAGGTGCTTGGCGTAGGTCCAGCCCTTGTTTTCCTCGCCGATGAGGTTCTCGGCAGGCACCTCGACGTTGTCGAAGAACACCTCGTTCACCTCGTGGCTGCCGTCCATCAGCTTGATCGGCCGCACGGTGACGCCTGGCGACTTCATGTCGATCAGCAGGAAGCTGATGCCGGTTTGCGGCTTGCCTTCATTGCTGGTGCGCACCAGGCAGAAGATCCATTCGCCGTACTGGCCCAGGGTGGTCCAGGTCTTCTGACCGTTGACGATGTATTTGTCGCCTTTGCGTTCGGCTCGGGTCTTGAGCGAGGCCAGGTCGGAACCCGAGCCGGGTTCGCTGTAGCCCTAGCTCCACCACACCTCGCCGCTCGCGATGCCGGGCAGGAAGCGCTTGTGCTGCTCGGCGTTGCCGAAGGCCTGGATCACCGGCGCCACCATCACGGGCCCGAAGGGCACGATGCGCGGTGCGCCGGCCAGTGCGGTTTCTTCCTCGAACAGGTGCTTCTGCACGGCAGTCCAGCCCGGGCCGCCGAACTCGACCGGCCAGCCATAGCCCAGCCACCCCTTCTTGCCGAGGATCCTGGCCCAGCGCTGCATATCGTCGCGCGTGAGCTCCAGCGCGTTGTGCACTTTGTGGGAAATGTCTTGGGGCAGGTTGTCCTTGACCCAGGCGCGAATCTCTTCGCGGAACTTCTGTTCCTCGGGCGTGAAGCTCAAATCCATGCGTTGCCTCGCTGTGTTGGTAGGGCGCCACGAAGGCGGCGCGCCGGTCTGTCGAACCGGCCGGTTTTAGCACGGTCGTGCTTGTTGGCCTGTCAGCGCGGAGACAAACCGACCGGGTGAAAACCAGCAGCAAAGATAATCCCGCTCCCATGAAGAACATCGTGATCCTGATCTCCGGCAGTGGCTCCAACATGGCGGCCATCGTGCACGCCGCCGAGCGCGAGCAGTGGGCGCGGCGCTTCGGGGCGCGGGTGGCCGCGGTGATCAGCAACAGGGCGGACGCGGGGGGCCTGGCGTTGGCGCAGGCGCAGGGCATCGCGACGGCGGTGATCCCCCATCAGGATTTCGCGAGCCGCGAAGCTTTCGATGCGGCGCTCGCCGACGCCATCGACGTGCACGTGCCGGCGCTGGTGGTGCTGGCCGGCTTCATGCGCATCCTGACGCCGGCTTTCGTGGCCCGTTACGAGGGGCGCTTGCTCAACATCCATCCCTCGCTGCTGCCGGCTTTTCCGGGGCTGCACACGCATCGACGCGCCATCGAGGCGGGCTGCAAGGTGGCGGGGCTGACCGTGCACCAGGTGACGGTGGAACTCGACCATGGGGCGATCCTGGCGCAGGCGGTGGTGCCGATCCTCCCCGACGACACGCCGGCGAGCCTCGCCGCGCGGGTACTGACGCAAGAACATAGCGTTTACCCGCAGGCGATTGCAAGCTGGTTGTCAGAAACAAGCTGACACAATCTCGTTTTCCCTTGGGAAGCCCCGTCGTGAAAAGTCGTTTTCTGGCCCTGTTTGCGCTGACTGCCGCCGCGCTGTTGTCCGGTTGCGGCACCCCTGCGCCGGCGCCCGCACCGGCCCCTGCTCCTATTGCAGCCGCTCCCGCCCCAGAACCGCCCGCGCAATGCCGGGCGGAGGATGCCAGGTTCGCGGTCGGGCAACCGGCGACACCCCAACTCGAGGCGGCCGCCCGGGCCCGCGCCGGGGCCCGGAGCGTGCGCACACTGAAGCCCAATCAAGCGGTCACGTTGGAGTTCAACGGTGGCCGGCTCAATCTCGTCGTCGATGCGCGCGACCGCGTGACAGCCGTGCGCTGCGGCTGAGGACAGCTGCCTTGCGGCGCCTGTCCCACCCTACGCAATCCGTGCAAAGCGCGGCTGGGGATGACCGTCGATCTCCACGGTCTCTCCGAACATCGAGGCGGGACGCACCCACAGCCCTTTCGCGCCGTAAAGCGCTCGATAGAGCGTCATCGCCTCCAGGGTCTCGCTGTGGCGCACGGTGCCCAGCACTTCGTATTCGCCGCCCTTGTAGTGGCGATAGCGGCCGGGAGGGGTCTCGATCAGCGGCGGCAGGTGGTCGTCGGTCGGACTGGTCATCATGTTCGAGCGTCTGAAAGGTCGGAAATGGATCGCGCCGATTTTGTTCACCTCGTGCGATTGAGCGAGCATGCCAGTGCGGACGACAGCCAGGGCTACCGCCGCGGGGTCGCGATCTTCGCTGCTCTGGGCTACCTGTGGGTGATCGCCTGTCTGGCGCTTGCAGTCGGCATCATCGTTTGGGCGTTGCTCTCGCTGGGGCAGGGGCGCTTCAATTTCACGCGCGGGTGGCTGCTGCTGTTTGCGCTTGGCCTGCTGTGGGCCACGCTGCGTGCGCTCTGGGTGCGGCTGGAGCAGCCGCAGGGCGTTCGGCTTGTGCGCGAAGACGCGCCGCTGCTCTTCGAAGGGCTGGACCGCATCCGCCAGAAGATCGATGGACCGCATGTCCACCATATCTACCTCGACGGCGAGTTCAACGCGAGCATCAGGCAGTTGCCACGTTTTGGCCTCTTCGGCGGCGCGGTCAACTACCTGAGCGTGGGGCTGCCGTTGCTGATGGCCCTAGATCGGCGCCGCCTGCTGTCGGTGCTTGCCCACGAGTACGGCCACTTGCGCGGGAACCACGGCAAGCTGAGCGCCTGGATCTACCGCACGCGGCTGTCCTGGCTCAAGCTCGATGCCAACCTGCAGAACGACAGCGGCGTCGTGGCGCTGGCCTCCCAGGCCTTCTTTCGCTGGTACTTCCCGCGCTTCGCCGCCAAAACCTTCGCGCTCGCGCGCCAGGACGAGTACGAGGCCGACCGCGTTTCGGCCCGCCTGCTCGGGCCGCGCGTGGCGGCCGCAGCGCTGACCGAGATCGCCGTCAAGAGCAATTGGTATGTGAACGAGTTCTGGCCCGCCCATTGGGCACGCGCGTCCGCGGAGGCGCTGCCGGCCGGGCCCTTCGCGGCCATGGAGGTGCAACTGATCGAGCCCGTGGCGCCCGCGCTGGCGCGCGAGGCGCTGCGCGGCGCGCTGCGGCGCGTGCGCGACGTCGACGACACCCATCCGGTGCTGCGAGACCGGCTCGAGGCACTCGACGAGAAGGCGACGCTGCCGCCCTGGTCGGAGAAGTCCGCGCTGGGCCTGCTCGCCGACCCGGCCCGCTGGATCGGGCGTTTCGATGACGAATGGCGGCGCACGCATGCCAGTGACTGGAAGCAGCACCATGCCTATCTCCAGCGCGTTCGGCAGCGCGCGGGCGTTCTGGCGGCCGGCGCCGGGCGCAATAGCGCCGACGAGATGGTCGAATGGGCCGATTGCGAGCGCCGTCTGGATGCCGGCGCCGACGTCCGCCGGCATTACGAGCGTGCCCTGCAGATCACGCCCGATCACGCCGGTGCCCTGCGCGGCTTGGCGCAGACGCTGCCGCAGAAGGACCGCGCCGCCCGCCTCGCAGTGCTGGACCGGCTGCACGAGTCCAGCACCGCCAGCCGATGGTGGGCGGCGCGGAATGCGGTCGAGCTGCTCGAGGATCCCGATGCAGGCTCGCACGATGAGGCGGCACTCAAGCGCTGGCGCGAGCGGATGAAAGCCGCGGAAGAAGCCGAGCAGCGCGCCTGGGAGGAGATCACGAGCACGCCCTTCTTCAGCCAGATCGCCCACCACGATTTGAACGACTTCGAGCTCGGCGAACTCCGGGCCGACCTGGTGCGCTGCAACGCCGTCGCGCGTGCATGGCTGGTGCGCAAGAACCTGCGCGAGTTCCCGTGGCGCCGCGCCTACGTGGTGTTCCTCGAACTGCCCGGGCTGTCCGACGAGCACCGCTGGAACCTGTGCCGCGAGCTCGAGCATACATTGAGCCTGCCGGGCGCCGCGCTGGTGCTGTGGGCGGGGCATTCGCCGACGCTGTCGGAGATCGAGCAACAGGCTTTCGCCCCGATCTGGACGCGCACGGCCGGCTGAGACAATCGGGGCATGCATCCCCGAGCCCTTCTCGAGGCCTGCGCCGACCTGGTCGGCCTGGTCCTCAAATTCGAACATCCTGCCGACCAGGTCGTCTCCCGCTACTTCCGCGAGCATCGCGAGCTGGGGCCGCGCGAGCGCGCCACGCTGGCCGAGACCGTTTACACCGTGCTGCGCAAGAAGCTGCTATTCGACCATCTGTCGCCCTCGGGCAGCGGACCGAAGGAGCGCCGAATGGCGATCCTTGGCTTTTACGGGCCGCGCGACTTCCTCAAGAGCGCGCTCAGCGACCTCGAGAAGCGCTGGCTCGACCAGTGCGACACCGTCAAGCCCGATGACCTGATGGAGCGCCATCGCCACAATCTGCCGGAGTGGCTGGTCGCGCCGCTGAAGGCACAGGTGGGCGAGGGCTTCTGGCCTCTGGTGCAAAGCCTGCAGCAGCCCGCACCGCTGGATCTTCGGGTCAACGCGCTGACCGACAAGCGCGCCGATGTGCAGAAGGAGCTGGCATTGGCCGGCATCCAGGCCACTGCCACGCCCTTCTCGCCCTGGGGCCTGCGCATCGAGGGCAAGCCGGCGCTCGCCAAGCTCGACGCATTCGCGCGCGGGGCGGTCGAGGTGCAGGACGAAGGCTCGCAACTGCTGGCCCTGCTGCTCGACGCCAAGCGCGGCGAAATGGTGGTGGATTTCTGCGCCGGTGCCGGCGGCAAGACGCTCGCGATCGGGGCCACCATGCGCAGCACCGGGCGGCTCTATGCCTTCGACACCTCGGCGCACCGGCTCGACGCGCTCAAGCCGCGGCTGGCGCGCAGCAAGCTGTCGAACGTGCATCCCGCGGCTATCGCCCATGAGCGCGACGAACGCATCAAGCGCCTGGCGGGGAAGATCGACCGGGTGCTGGTGGATGCGCCCTGTTCGGGCCTGGGCACGCTGCGCCGCAATCCGGACCTCAAATGGAGGCAGTCGCCCAAGGGCATCGAAGAGCTCACCGCCAAGCAGGCCGCGATCCTGCAGAGCGCCGCGCGGCTGGTGAAGCCCGGCGGGCGGTTGATCTATGCCACCTGCAGCGTGCTGCCGGAGGAGAACGAGGCCATTGCCGAAGCCTTCGGGGCAGCCCATCCGGAATTCGAGCCCTTGGATGTCGCCCCGCTGCTTGGCGCCCTGAAGGTGGCCGATCCCGAAAGCCTCTGCGCTGGCGGCGAAGCCGGGGCGCGTTATCTGCGGCTTTGGCCGCATCGTCATTCCACCGACGGCTTTTTTGCCGCAGCTTGGCAGCGGAAATAGGGCGAAACCCTCGATGCGGGTGAATACTTGTTACGGGTCAAGGATTTAGCCCCTTTTTGAGGAGCCACCCTTTAAAATACACGGTTATCTGAAGGCTGCACCTTCGTGCGGCCATGGAGTACCGAATTCAATGTTGCTTCCTGACTCTGCCCTCCTGAACGCGGCCATCGACTGGCTCGGGAACGGCCTGTGGGATCTCACGTGGTGGCAGGTCGTGCTGTACACGCTGTTGACCA
>NZ_JBLFFN010000034.1:0-17762 GCF_051400855.1 Variovorax stachyos
TGAGCAACACGGGCGGTGGCGTGATCGGCGCCGAGCCGGTGCCACAGACGCCTGTGCAGCCGGGCACGGGAACAGGCGCTGGTGGCACCGGGACCTCGAATCCGACGACGCCGGGCACCGGCACCGGCACCGGTACCAGCACCGGCGGTGCCACGATCGCATCACCAAGCTACGTGCCCACGCCAGGGACCATCACCGCTGCCGGCAGCGTCCTCAGACGATCAATGCGCTCGGCAAGCTCCAGGCCGGCGGCGCCGCGGTGCTTGCCAACGCCGGACTGGTCAACACGGCGGGCCAGGTCTCCGGCAGCAGCGTTTCCGCGAACACCGGTGGCAATACGCTCGAAAACACGCAGGGCAACCTGGCACAACGCATCGTCAACAGCATCGTCACCGCCGCCGCAGCTTCAGGGGCCTACGAGATCGGCCAGTGGACCAGTCCGGGCATCGATCCGATCACCGGGGCGGTCGCACCACCTGCGCTGACCTGTGCCACCGCGCCGGCGGCCAACATGGCAGCGCCGAGCGCGCGGCCGGTCTGGTCCCAGCCGCCGCCTTCGTTGGCGGGGATGACGATGCGCAGCCGCGGTATCGCTGCGGCGGCTGCTGCGGGTGCAGGCTTCGCGGCCTGGGCCAGCACCGATGCCGGTGCCATGCCGGCTGCCGTGGCAGCAAGCCACGACGTGAAGATGCGGCGCGTTGAATCCACCATGCGAGTCCTCCCTGACACATGTGTCAATTTGTTGCAAGAGAGGAATCGTACTCACGGCACGCGAAATCGCCACAGCGGCTGTGGCGAAGAAACAGCTGCCGCCTGCCAACAAAATCTCGGAATCCGAACCCCAACCGCTACTGGAACGCCACCTCCGCAAAGCTGCGCAGCTTGCGGCTGTGCAGGCGGCCCGAGCCCTCGCGCCGCAACACCTCGATCGCCGCCATGCCGATGCGCAGGTGCTGCTCGACGCGCTCGCGGTAGAAATGGTTGGCCATGCCAGGCAGCTTGATCTCGCCGTGCAGCGGCTTGTCGCTGACGCACAGCAGGGTGCCGTAGGGAACGCGGAAGCGGAAGCCGTTGGCCGCGATGGTGGCGCTTTCCATGTCCAGCGCCACCGCGCGGCTCTGGCTGAAGCGGCGCTGCGGCTGGTTGCCGGGCAGGAGCTCCCAGTTGCGGTTGTCGGTGCTCGCCACGGTGCCGGTGCGCATGATCTTCTTGAGCTGGGTGCCCTGCATGCCGGTGACATCGGCCACCGCCTGCTCCAGCGCGAGCTGGATCTCCGACAGCGCAGGGATCGGCACCCACAGCGGCAGCTCCTCGTCGAGCACATGGTCCTCGCGCACGTAGGCGTGGGCCAGCACGTAGTCGCCGAGCTGCTGCCCCTGGCGCAGGCCGGCGCAGTGACCCAGCATCATCCAGGCATGCGGGCGCAGCACGGCGACGTGGTCGGTGATGGTCTTGGCATTGGCCGGTCCGACGCCGATGTTGACCATGCTGATGCCGCTGCAGTCCTCGCGCACGAGGTGGTAGGCCGGCATCTGCGGCAGGCGCCCGGGCGGCGTGCCCTGGCTGCCGTCGAGCAGCGCGCCGTAGAAGGAGGCGCTCGCGCCCGCCGCCAGCCCGCGCCGGCGCGTGACCACGTTGCCGGGCTCGATGAAGGCGATGTATTCGCTCTTCTCGTCGGCCATGGCCTCGCGGCCCAGGCGCACGAACTCGTCGATGTAGAACTGGTAGTTGGTGAAGAGCACGAAGTTCTGGAACCACTCGGGCGCGGTGCCGGTGTAGTGGCGCAGCCGGTGCAGCGAATAGTCCACCCGCGCGGCAGTGAAGAGCGCGAGCGGCTGCGCCTCGCCCGGCCGGGCCTCGAAGGTGCCGTTGGCGATGCCGTCGTCCATTGCGGCCAGGTCCGGCAGGTCGAAGACGTCGCGCATCAGCACGCGCCTTTCCTCGCTCATGGTGCCTTCGATGTGCTCGTTCTCCGCGAAGGAGAAGTGGATCGGGATCGGCTGCGTGCTGGTGCCGACCTCGAGCTCGACATCATGGTTCTCGAGCAGCAGGCGGAATTGCTCGCGGTAGTAGCGCTCGAAGAGATCGGGCCGTGTCAGCGTGGTCTCGTAGCGGCCCGGCCCGGCCACGAAGCCATAGCTGAGCCAGGCGTTGGCCGCCGGCGTGCGGCGCGAGACGGTGTGGGTGTGCACCCGCACGAAGGGGTAGCAGGCGCGCACCCGGCCCGGCAGGCTCTCGCCGGCGACGAAGCGCTGCATCGCCTCTCGCAGGTGCGTGAGGCCGCTGTCATAGATCAGCCGCACCTGCTCGAGCACGGCGGCGGGATCCGAAAAGCGGGCCGGGGCGATGAAGGTGGGCATGTAGGGCATGGCGCGATTGTGCCGCCTGTGCCCCGGGCTGATTCGGGTGCGCCGCTGCGCTCGGTGTCCGCCGCTGCCTTCGCCTCACAGCAGCTCGTTGAAGGTGTACAGCAGGTTGTCCTTGCACCGATGCCGCAGCCCGCGCCGGGCCCACGCGTCGCTGCGCAGCTCGGTGCAGTCATGCATGTCGCGCTCGAAGATCGCCTCCAGCTGCACGGCCAGGGTGTCGTCGCGCACGCTCAGCGTGATCTCGTCGTTGGTCTCGAATGAGCGGTCGTCGAAATTGCTCGATCCGACCGCGCACCAGGCCGCATCGACGGTCATCACTTTCTGGTGCAGCAGGCATTTCGAATATTCGAAGATGCGCACGCCGCCCGCCAGCAGGAGGTGGAAGTTGCGATGCGCCGCGTGCTGGACCATGGGCATGTCCGAGGCCTCCGCGGACGGCACCATCACGCGGACGTCGACGCCGCGCTTCGCCGCATCGCACAAGGCCTCGATCGCCTCGCTGTCCGGCAGGAAGTAGGGGTTCTGGATCCAGATCCGATGGCGTGCGATGCACGGCACCAGGTGGTGCAGGATCTTCACAGCCGGCGGGGACCCTTCGGGCTTGAGGCTGGCGACGTGGATGGCAACCTCCCCCTCGCGCGCAAGGGCAGGGAACACATCGGCCCCGACGAAGAGCTCTCCGGTGTCCTCCACCCAGTTCTCGCTGAAGGCTGCTTGCACGCCATGCACCACCGGCCCGCGCAGGCGCACGCCGAGGTCGCGGACCTGATCGCGGTTCTCCCCGTTGCCCAGCCAGCTGTCGACGATGCAATGGCCGCCCACCAGCGCCACGCGACCGTCCACCACCAGCAGCTTGCGATGATCGCGGTCGTTGAAGACGCCGATGTTCCGTATGTGCCGCGGGTGATGCATCTCGAGCCGGCAGCCCCCTGCCCGCAGGCGCTCGGCGTCGCGGCCGATCTTCTTGCCCCCGTCGGCATCGACCAGGACACGCACTTGCACGCCGGCGCGGCGGCGTTCGACCAGCGCATTTGCCAGGCGCTCGCCGAGCTTGCCTTCCTTCCAGAGAAAGGTCTCGAAGTGGACGGAGGCCTCGGCCCGGCCGATCTCCTCGAACATCGCGTCGAAGAAGGCGCCGTTCTCCAGCAGCTCGACCGAATTGCCTTCGTAGACCGTGCCCTGCGTCAAGCCCGACAGCGACGGGAGGAGGTCGGCGATGGAAGCATCGCATTCGACCACCAGCCGGGGATCCCGATGCCTGCGGATGGACCAGATGACCAGCCCGAGCACGATGACGAGCGTCGCCAGCGCCAGCAGGATCCACCCGGACCTCAGCCAATCTAGCAAACCGGGGCCCATGCCGAGCGGGACGGCGCGTCAGCGCTTGGGATCGATGCCCTTGATCGGATCCTTCTTCACGTCCTTCCCGATCTCGACGACCTTGTCCTCGTTGGCTTCGTCGCGGAACTCGCCGGGCTGCTTCTCGGTGCCCTTTTCCATGGTGTCCTTGACGCTCTCGCGATCGGTCGTTTTCGACTGCTCCTTCGTCTCCTTCGTGCTCATGGCAGCTCCTTGGTAGAGCCGTCCGGCCCGCAGCGAGGCATCGTGCGAGTCGTTCGGCGCGTCGACAGCGTCGTCGAAGCGGCGGCCGCGCGGTGTCAGGCAAGAAGAAGTTCGCGCGTCAGCTACACCGCCCGGTCCTTGAGCGCCCTCGCCGCCCGGCGGTAGATCAGGATCATGGAAAAAAGGCCGAAGAAGGACAACATGGTCGCAGTGAGCGCGAGCGCGAACAAGGTGCTTGGCACCGCATCGTCCGTGGCGAGCAGTGCGAGGCCGAGGCAAACAGCCCACAGCGCACCCCAGCGGAGGATGTAGATGTCCATGTACGTCTTCAGCCAGACGTAGTTCCGCGTCCTGATCGCCGCACGCTCGGGCGCGCTGGCATGCGCCGGGGTCGGCTCCAACGCGGCCATGGGCCACCAGAACCGTATCCACACCGAGCCGGCCCTGCTGTTTTGCCGGGAGGGGTTCATCGTGCCGAGCCTCTATCCCGGCATCGGTTCGCGCATCGTGACGAACTCCTCCGCCACGGTCGGATGGATGCCGATGGTGCTGTCGAACACCCGCTTGGTCGCGCCCGCGCGCATCGCGACCGCGAAGCCCTGCACCACCTCGCCTGCGTCGGGCCCCACCATGTGCAGGCCCACCACGCGGTCGGTGGCGCGCTCGACCACCAGCTTCATGAAGGTGCGCTCGCCGCTTTGCGAGAGCGTGTGGCGCAGCGCCTTGAACTCGCTCGAGAACACCCGGACCTTGCCGAACTTCGCGCGCGCCTCCGCCTCGGTGTAGCCGCAGGTGCCGATGTTGGGATGGGTGAAGACGGCCGTGGGCGTGAACTCGTAGTCCAGCTCGCGCGGCCCTTGCCCGAACAGGGTGTCCACCACGACCATGGCCTCGGCCAGCGCTACCGGGGTGAGCTGCTGCCTGGTCGACACGTCGCCCACAGCGTAGATCGAGGGCACCGAGCTGCGGTAGTGCGCATCGACCACCACGCCGCCGCGCTCGTCGAGCTCGACACCGGTGGCCTGAAGGCCGAGGCCCTCCGTGTTGGGCATCCGGCCGGTGGCATAAAGGATGACGTCGGCCTCCACGCGCTCGCCACGCGAGAGCAGCGCACACAGGCCGCTGTCGAGGCGCGTGATCATGTCGATCTCGGTGTTGAAGCGGATGTCGACCCCGGCGCGGCCCATCTCCTTGGCCAGGAACTGGCGCAGGTCCTCGTCGAAGCCGTTGAGCAGATGCGGCCCGCGGTACAGCTGCGTGACCTGCGCGCCCAGGCCGTTGAAGATGGACGCGAACTCGCAGGCGATGTAGCCGCCGCCCACCACCAGCAGGCGCTCGGGAAAGGGGTCGAGGTCGAACATCGCGTCCGACACCACGCCGAGCTCGCGGCCCGGAAGCTCCGGCACGAAGGGCATGCCGCCCGTGGCCACCAGGATGTGGCCCGCCGTGTGCTTCTTCTCACCCACCTGCACGGTATGCGCATCGGCCAGGCACGCCCAGCCCTGGATCAGCCTGACGCCCGCGCCTTCGAGCAGGTTGCGGTAGATGCCGTTGAGGCGCGAGATCTCCTTGGCGCGATTGGCCTTGAGCCGGTTCCAGTCGAAGCGCGGGGGCCCGTCGAGCGTCCAGCCGAAGCCGGCGGCTTCCTCGAAGGACTCGGCATAGCCGGCCGCGTAGCTGTAGAGCTTCTTCGGAATGCAGCCCACGTTGACGCAGGTGCCGCCCAGCTCGGCGCATTCGGCCAGCGCCACGCGCGCGCCACGCTGGGCCGCCATGCGCGCCGCGCGCACGCCACCGCTGCCGCCGCCGATCACGAAGAGGTCGAAGTCGAATGTGCGCATGGAAGCCGCTCCTTGCGGCCGACTTTAGCCGGCCGAAGGAAAGGCTGCCGCGCGTGCACTCAGGGTCGGTCCGGCTGCCCGGAATCGCGCGACATCCAGCGCTGCCGCGGATCGCCGCTGATGCCGGCACGCTGCTGCTGCTGTTGCAATTGCTGCAAGGCGCGCTGCTGGTGTTCCTGCGCCTGGCGCAACGTGTTCTGCTGCTGCATCTGCATCTGCTGAATCTGTTGTTGCGCCTGCATCTGCTGCTGCGCGCGCAGGGCTTGCTGCTGTTGAACCTGCTGGAGCTGCTGGGCCTGCGCCTGGGCGGCGCGCTGGTGCATCTCCTGCTGGGCGCGCAGTGCCTGTTGCTGCTGTTGTTGCTGCTGCAGTTGCAGCTGGAACTGCTGCTGCGCCTGGGCCTGCGCGGCCCGCTGCTGAAGTTCTTGCTGCTGGCGCAGCGCGTCGCGTTGCTGTATCTGTGGGAGCTGCTGGGCAGGTTGCGGCTGCTGCGCTTGCTGCATCTGCTGGAAGCGCTGCATTTGCTGCGCCTGAAGCTGCTGCTGTGCCTGGATGGCGCGCTGCTGCAACTGAAGTTGCTGCTGGGCCTGCTGGGCCTGCTGGGCTTGCTGCGCTTGCTGCGACTGCTGCGCTTGCTGCGATTGCTGCGCTTGCTGCAACTGCTGGGCTTGCTGCAACTGCTGCGCTTGCTGCAACTGCCGCGCCTGCTGGAACTGCTGCTGCCGACCCCGCAGGTCGGGCGGCGGCAACGCGCTCGCCGATCGCCCGAAGCCGCCGAAATGCCGGTCACCACGCGGAGCGACCGGCGCAGTGGCGACGATCGGCAGTTGCGCAGTGGCGCCCTCCGGCGTGCGCAGGAAGTCGCGGCGGGCAATGGGTCCGCGGCCGAAGATGTCCACCGGCACCAGCGAGAGCGCGCCCGGCGTGTTGCGGTGCAGGTAGTCCGTGCGCGCGAGCTGCCGCTGGTAGGCGATGGCGCGATTGACCTCGTCGACGTAGCGCTGGCTGGCGCGGTAGCCCGGCCGCCACGGTTCGCCAGGCGCGAGCGGGAACCAGCCGACGCCGGGCCGGCCGCCCGCCACCACGTCGGCATGGACGCCGCCGCCGCCCACGAAGCCCACCAGCGCCGGCGCATACACCGGCCGCGTGGTCGCCCGCCCCGGCACCCAGGCCCAGCGCGGCCCGATGCGAGCCCAGCGGCCGTAGTGCGAAGGCGCAAAGCCCCAGGGCGCGGCATCGATCCAGGTCCAGCCCCAGGGCGCGATGTCGACCCACTGGCCATCGCGGTACGGAGCCCAGTCGGCATCGACGCTGCGCGGGTACCAGACGTTGCCGTAGGTGGGATCGCTCTGCCACTCGCCGTAGCGGTCGAGCTGCTGGTAACCGAGCACGTCGCGCGAGACGTAGCGCGCCGAGATCGACTGGTCTTCCAGCCGGTCGCGTTCGGCCACCCAGCGGTCGAAGGCGTCGCCGGCGCGCACCGGATCGCCGCTCACCGCCGCGAGCTGGCGCCCCGACACCGTGAGCTGCTGGTGGGCGCCGAGTGTCACCGATTCGCTGTTCTCGCCATAGAGCGTGAGGCCGCCGGCAACGACCGCCACGCGCGTGGTGCCGGCGGCCGGGTCCACCTCGATGCGGTAGTCGCCGGGCGTCTCGACCACCGCTGCCAGGTTGGCGGTACCGATTTCCAGGCGCTGCCCGACCGGGGCCTCGCGCACGCGCAGTTGCAGGCGGCCGCGGGTCGCGGTGAAGCGGGCGCTGTCGTCGTCGAGCTCGGACACCGCCAGCAGCGTCTGGTCGTCCATGCGCAGCGCGGTCGAATCCACATGCAGCTCGGCCCGCGCGTTGCGGTCGGTCCAGAGCCGGTCGCCGGTGGTGATCGGCCGGTTGGGCACCGCGTCGTACCAGCTGTCGTCGCCCGCCGGCGAGAAGCTGACGGTGCCCTGCTGCTCGTTGAGGCGGGCGACGCGGCCGGGCGGGTCCTGCTGCGCCCAGGCCGCGGCGCCGGCGGCGAGCAGCAGCACCAGGCCCAGCAGCCAGCCGACGGCGCGGCGGGCCGTGTGTGAAGGGATGCGATGTTTCATGATCGGTCCTTGGCTCCAGACCCCTGCAACGCGCCAGGCTGGGCCGGCGCTGGCAACTGCATTGCAAAGCATTGGAACTATCCCGCGAGCGGCGCAACCGCGTGTAAGCAAGGGACTTATTGCATCCTAGTCCGCTTGATCATCGGATGGCTGAGGAAGAAGCGCAGCATCTCGGCACTCGCGTCCGGGCCCGTGGGGTCGGTGAAGGAGCCGTCGGCGCTGCCGCCGGCCCAGGCGTGGCCGGCGCCGTGCAGCAACCAGTGCTCGACCATGATGGCGCCGCGGGCATCGGCATAGGTCCAGCGGGTGAAGGCGCGGCCACCCTCCGAGCGTCCCCGCATCTCGTGCGCGGGCGGATGGTCGCCGCCGGCCAGCAGCCCCGCCACCGCATCCGCCGCCACCTGCTCGCCGTTGCGCGGATGCACCGTCTCGTCGGCATCGCCGTGGAAGACGATGGTCGGCCGCATCGGGCCGCCGGCGCTGGCCTTGCCCGGGCCGTTCTTCATCGCGCCGAGCGCCGAGAGGAGGTCGCGCGCCACGCCGCTCGGCAGGCCGGAGTGCACGCCCACGGCGGCGAAGAGCTCGGGATGGGTCCGGCCCAGGATGTCGGCCATCGAGCCGCCGGCGGACAGGCCCGCCACGTAGACGCGTGCCGGATCGGCGCCGTGCTCGTGCACCACCGCCTGCGTGAGCGACGCGAGCAGCGCGGGCTCGCCCCGCCCGGCCTGCTGGTGCTGCAGCAGGAACCAGTTCCAGCACTTGCCCGCGTTGGCCTTCTGGGTCTGTGTCGGATAGAGCACGAGGAAGCCGAGCTCGGCGGCGATCCGGTTCATCCGCGTGCCGGTGGCGAAGTCCTCCGGATCCTGGCTGCAGCCGTGCAGCATCAGCAAGAGCGGGCGTGGCCGGCCGGCACCGCTTCCGGGGACGAAGAGCTTGTAGTCGACGTTGCGGTGCTGGTGCTCGAAATGGCCATCGAGCCACTGGTCCGGCGCCACCGGCGGCAGCAGGCCGATGCGCCGCAAGGCGCGTGGCACGGCGCGCGTCCAGCGCGCAAGTCGTTCGAGCAGGGATGTCACGGCAGGGCGGGCAAAAAGGGCCGATTGTCGGCCCTCGTGCCCCCTGCCCCGCTACTTGTACAGCAGCTGCGGCAGCCACAACCCGATCTGCGGCCAGATGTACAGCAGCAGGATCGCCAGCACCTGGATGCCCATGAAGGGCAGCATGCCGAGGAAGATCTGGTTGAGCGACACGTGCGGCGGGCTTACCCCCTTCAAGTAGAAGGCTGCCATCGCCACCGGCGGCGACAGGAAGGCGGTCTGCAGGTTCATGGCGACCAGCAGCCCGAAGAACAACGGGTCGACGCCGAAGTTGTCCAGCAGCGGTATGAAGATCGGCATGAAGATCACGATGATCTCGGTCCACTCCAGCGGCCAGCCGAGGATGAAGATGATCACCTGGCTCAGCACCAGGAACTGCACCTTCGAGAGGTTCAAGCCCAGAACCCATTCCTCGACCAGCTGCTGGCCGCCGAGCAGCGCGAAGGCCGCCGAGAAGATGGCCGAGCCCACGAACAGCCAGCACACCATGGCCGAGGTCTTGGCCGTGAGGAAGACCGACTCCTTGAGCACGTCGAGCGTCAGCCGGCGATAGGCCGCCGCCAGCAGGAAGCCCCCGAGCGCACCCATGGCAGCCGCCTCCGTCGGCGTGGCCAGGCCCAGCACGATGGACCCGAGCACCGCGAGGATGAGGATCATCAGCGGGAAGAAGGAGGCCAGCAGCATCTTGAAGATCTCGAGCCGCGCGAAGCTGAGGAACAGGTAGAACAGTGTGACGATCGCGCCGATCACCGCGAAGCAGACCCACCACCAGGTGGGCGCCGGCCGCGTGGTGGCACCGTCCGCGGCGGGCACGGCGCCCGGCTGCGCGGCCGGCGAGGCCGCAGCACTGCCGGGCGGCTCCTGCGCGGCGCCGGTACTCGCCGCCGCACCCGGAGGCTCCTGCACAGCGCCAGCACCGGGCGGCTCGGCGAGCCCGCCTCCACCCTCGCTCGGCGGCTCCTGCAGGCCACCCTCGTTCTCCGCCGGCGGCTCCTGCAAGCCGCCCGAATCCGCCTCGGGCGCGCTGCGCCCGGCGCCGATCTCCTGAATGTCGTACTTCGCCGCCGCCTCCACGGTGGTCACGGCGCGATAGCTGGTGACGGCCAGCAGCGCGAAGAGCACGCCGGGCAGCAGCACGATGCCGAGCTGCCGCAGCAGGAAGCCGGCCGGCACTTCGGCATTGCGGCGGCCCTTGAGCCCGGCAACGAGTCCCGCGAACGCATGGCGGGTCGGGTCGAGCGTGAGCCGCTGCGTCAGTGGCGGCAGATTCACCGCGCGGTCGGCAGCCGAAAGCGGCGGAGCCCAGGCGGGCTTGAGCTTGGCCACGATGATCACGTAGAGCACGTAGAGCGAGGCGAGCATCACGCCCGGGAAGAAGGCACCCGCGTAGAGCTGGACCACCGACACCCCCGCGGTCGCTCCGTAGACGATCAGCAGCACCGAAGGCGGGATCAGGATGCCCAGGCAGCCACCCGCCGTGATCGATCCCGCCGCCAGCGGGATGCTGTAGCCCGCGCGCAGCATGGCCGGCAGCGCCAGCAGGCCCATCAGCGTCACCACCGCGCCGACGATACCGGTGGCGGTGGCGAAGATGGTGCAGGTCACCAGCGTGGCCACCGCCAGCGCGCCGGGCAGCCGCGCCAGTGCCAGGTGCAGGCTCTTGAACAGCGTCTCGATCAGGTTGGCGCGCTCCACCAGGTAACCCATGAAGACGAACAACGGCACCGCGATGAGCACGTCGTTCGCCATGGTCTTGTAGGCCGCCTGCACCATCAGGTCGAGCGTGTGCGTGGTGTTCCGGTCGTAGGCGAACCAGGTGAAGATCATGCCCATGCCCATCAGCGTGAAAGCCGTGGGAAAGCCCAGCATGATCGCGACCACCACCAGCGACAGCATGAGCAGGCCGAGGTGGCCGTTGGTGATGGTCTCCACGCGCAGCAGCATGATCACCACTGCGGCGACGACCAGCACCATGAACGACAGGCCGAACCAGAGCTCTCTGCGGATCATGGCCGGGCCTCCTTGGCCACGACCACCGAGTCCAGCGCCCGGATGTCGGCGTCGTCCACGTGCACCATTTCCTTCAGCTTCTCGACGTCAACTTCCTCGACATCCTGTTCGCGCGAGGGCCACTCGCCGTCGCGGATGCACTGCGCGCAGCGCACGATCTCGACGATGCCCTGCAGCAGCAGGGTGATTCCGGCCAGCGGGATCACATACTTGAAGGGATAGAGCGGAACCGGATCCGCGGAGAAGGTCTGCTCGCGAATCGCCAGCGACTCTCCGGCGTAGACCCATCCGGCCCAGGTCAGCGCGACGATGCCGGGAAGGAAGAAGAGGATGTAGAGCGTCAGGTCGATGATGGCCTGCGTGCGCGGCCGGAAGAAGCCGTAGAGCACGTCGCCACGCACATGGCCGTTCTTGGCGAGCGTGTAGGCGCCGGCGGTCATGAACAGCGTGCCGTACAGCATGATCTGCACATCGAGCACCCAGGCATGGGGCCGGTTGAGCGCATAGCGGCAGAAGACTTCCCAGCTGATCAGCAGGGTGAGCAGCACCGCGCACCAGGCAAAGGCCTTGCCGATCCAGGTCGA
The DNA here is from genome assembly GCF_051400855.1 of Variovorax stachyos. Classification (NCBI taxonomy): domain Bacteria; kingdom Pseudomonadati; phylum Pseudomonadota; class Betaproteobacteria; order Burkholderiales; family Comamonadaceae; genus Variovorax; species Variovorax stachyos. The sequence continues at coordinate 11,549 of NZ_JBLFFN010000034.1, forward strand.
GAAGCGATCGACCCCCAACAGAATGGATTGCATGAAGATTTCCTGCAGAGCCTCGAAAAAAGAGGGGCACCCCAGGTGCCCCTCGCTGATGGGAATTAGAACTCAGGACTTCTTGGCCTGACGGCCGAAATAGTGGTTGTAAGCCATCTTGAAGTCAACGGAATAGTCGTTGTGCCACTGGCCTGCCCGCTCGGCAAAGGCTTTCTGCGAATCGAGCACCTTCTTGAACATGGGGTTCTCGGTTGCCTTCTTGGCCACGGTCTTGTCCCACGAGGCCAGCTGAGCGCGAAGAATCGCGTCCGGCGTCTTGTAGAACTTGACGCCGGCCTTCTTGAGCTCGAGGTAGTCGGCCGAATTGCGCTCGATCGCCTTCCAGCTCATGTCGGCGCTGGCCGCCTGCACGCCGTACTCGATGATCGCTTTCAGCTCGGCCGGCAAGGCATTGAGCTTGCCCCGGTTGAACAGGATCTCGAACTGCTCGCCCGACTGGTGGAAGCTCTGCAGCATGCAGTTCTTGGCCACGTCGGGGAAGCCGAGCACGCGGTCGCTGGAGGCGTTGTTGAACTCGGCCGCGTCGATCAGGCCGCGGTCCAGCGCGGGCACGATCTCGCCGCCCGGCAGCGGATTGACGGCCGTTCCCATGTCGGTGAAGACGTCCACCGCCAGGCCGACGGTACGGAACTTCAGGCCCTTCATGTCCTCGACCTTGGCCACGGGCTTCTTGAACCAGCCGAGCGGCTGGGTCGGCATCGGGCCGTAGAGATAGGAGGCGACATCCAGGTTCAGGCCCTTGTAGATCTCCTCCAGCAACACCTTGCCGCCGCCGTAGTTGTGCCATGCGAGCACCATGTTGGCGTCCATGCCGTAGCCCGGGCCCGAGCCCCACAGCGCGAGCGCGGAGTTCTTGCCGTACCAGTAGGCGACCACCCCGTGCCCGCCATCGAGCGTGCCCTTGGCCACGGCATCCAGCAGCTGGAAGGCCGGCACTACGGAGCCGGCGGGCAGCACCTCGATCTTGAGGCGGCTGCCCGCCATGTCGTTCACCTTCTTGGCGAAGTCCTGGGCGTATTCGTGGAAGATGTCCTTTGCCGGCCAGGTGCTCTGGAAGCGGAACGACGTGGTCTGCGCCATGCTGACCATCGGTGCGGACATGGCGCCGGCCGCCACGGCTGCGCCCTTGAGGAGGCTGCGGCGGCGGTTCGGTTTGGTGTCTGTCATTGCGTATGTCTCCGTAGATGTGACTGGAAAAAACCCCAGACTCCCATCTTTGACACGTGAACAAGCGTGACAAAGAGGGTTTTCACGAACTGGTGAAAAATCATCGATTGAGCCGCGGCCCGCTCTACGCACAAACCCTAGCAACTTAAGGAAGAACGTTCCATGACCCCAGCAGCCTCCAACCCGCCCGCCGTGGACAGCGCACCGGGTGGTGAACAGCAGGGCGTCCGGCCCGCCCAGGGCTACGCCGGCGACGTGCTGCCCGAACTGGCCCACGCCTGGGTGACGAATGGCGAGGCCGTGCTCGTCGACGTGCGCAGCGACGCGGAGCGCGAGTGGGTGGGCTATGTCCCCGGCGCGGTCGGCCTCGCCTGGAAGCAGTGGCCGGGCATGGCCTTGAACCCCGGCTTCGATGACGGCCTGCGCGCCGCAGTGCCGCCCGGCAAGAAGGCCGTGCTGCTGTGCCGCAGCGGCGTGCGCTCGATCGCGGCAGCGCGCCGCGCGACCGAACTGGGGCTGGAGGCCTACAACATCCTCGAGGGCTTCGAGGGCGACGCCGACGCCGAGGGCCACCGCGGACGCAAGGGCGGCTGGCGCCTGCGCGGCCTGCCGTGGAAGCAAAACTAGGCGCGAGTAGAAAGGAGAGGCCAGCGGCACTCCACGGCGTACCGCCAGCCGGGGCAGACGGAACGACCGCGGGTGCGTCGTGTGCGCCGACCCGCTATGCGCTACGCGCTCACTTCAGCGGGGGAATGCGCAGCTTCTGGCCCGGATAGATCTTGTCGGGGTGGCTCAGCATCGGCTTGTTGGCCTCGAAGATCGCGTTGTACTTGTTGGCGTCGCCGTAGTACTTCTTGGAAATGGCCGAGAGCGTGTCGCCCTTCACCACGTCGTGGTACTGCGCCGGGTCGGCCGCTGGCGCGACGAGCTGGTTGTCGACCTTCGTCACGTTGGCCACGTTGCCGGCTGCCAGCGTGGCCTTCTCGCTGGCTTCCTGCGAAGGCGCGTTGCCCTTGAGCGTTACCAGGCCTTCGGCGGCGACGTAAGTCACTTCGAGGTTGGTGAGGCCGAGGTTCTGCGTCTCGATGTAGGTCTTGATGGCGTCGCCCGCCACCTTGTTGGCATCCGGCTCGGCGGCCTGGGCGGACGAGCCGCCGAACAGCTTTTCTCCCGCTTCCTTGATGAAACTGAGCAATCCCATGGGTTTCTCCTTGTGCCTGGGTTGAGGGAGGCCCACTGTAACGGCTGGCCGTGACGCCCTCGCGTAGGCGGGCGTCGCAACTGCAAGCACCTGTCGGGACTCGTTGACCGTAACAGCCGATTCGGAAGTGCCTGTCGCGCCTTCACGCCCGAATCGACTGTTACGGCCCACACCGCAATAATCGCCGAATGGCATTCCTCGCGATCGACATCGGCAACACCCGGCTCAAGTGGTCGCTCTACGACGCCGCCCGGCCGGGTGCATCGCTGCTGGCACACGGCGCCGAGTTCCTCGATCACATCGAACGGCTGGCCGAGGGCCCCTGGGCCGAGTTGCCGGCGCCTGCGTCGATGCTGGGCTGCGCGGTGGCCGGCGACGCGGTGCGGCGGCGCGCGGAAGAACAGGTGGTCGAGCGCTTCGACTGCTCGCCACGCTGGGTGGTGTCGAGCGCGGCAGAGGCCGGGATCGTCAACGGCTACGACCACCCGACGCGCCTGGGTGCCGATCGCTGGGTCGCGATGATCGGCGCGCGCCACCGCATGCTTGAGCAAGGCCCGGCGCGCCCGATGGTGGTGGTGATGATCGGCACCGCCGTCACGGTGGAGGCGGTGGATGCCTACGGCAAGTTCCTCGGCGGCCTGATCCTGCCGGGCCACGGCATCATGCTGCGTGCCCTCGAATCAGGCACTGCCGGTCTGCACGTGCCCACCGGCGAGGTGCGCGAGTTCCCCACCAACACCAGCGACGCGCTGACCAGCGGCGGCACCTACGCCATTGCGGGCGCGGTCGAGCGCATGGTGCAGCATGTGCGTGCGCATTGCGGGGCCGAGCCGGCCTGCTACATGACGGGCGGCGCGGGGTGGAAGATGGCGCCGAGCATGAACGGGAACTTCGAGCTGGTGGACAGCTTGATCATGGATGGGCTTCTGGTGATTGCGCAGGAACGGCTGCTCGCCTCCTGAGCCTTTGCCTTGTCCCCTCCACCGCCCGGTGCCTCACCCCCGCGCTCTCCCAGAGGGGAGAGGCAGCAATACAAGGAGTCAAGAGTGCCTCGTGCCATCGCCGCCCTGCTCGCTTCGCTGCTCGCCCTAGGCGCGTGCACTGTCCCTGCCCCGCGCACCGCCATCTCGCCGCCCACCCGCCCTGCAAGCTGGGGCCCGCCCGAGGCGCTGGTTGCGCCCTCCTCCTTCTCGGGCGTCCACGGCCTGGCGATCGACCGGCAAGGCCGGCTGCTCGCCGGCACGGTGGTCGGCAGCCAGCTGTGGGAAGTCGACCGGGGCACCGGCGCCGCGCGCGTGCTGATCGACGCGCCCGATGGCCAGGCTGACGACATCGCGGTCGGCCCCAGGGGCGAGCTCGCCTGGACCAACTACCTGACGGGCACGGTGCGCCTGCGCGAGCACGACGGCGCGCCGATGCGCGTGCTCGCCAAGGACCTGCCCGGCATCAACTCGCTCGATTTCGACCGCCGCAACGGCAAGCTCTACGCCTCGCAGGTCTTCCTCGGCGACGCGCTGTGGGAGATCGACACTGCCGGCCAGAAGCCGCCGCGCCTGATCAAGAAGGACATGGGCGGCTTCAACGGCTTCGAGGTGGGGCCGGACGGCCTGCTCTACGGCCCGCTGTGGTTCAAGGGCCAGGTGGTGAAGATCGACCCGACGGACGGCCGCCTCACCGTGATCGCCGAGGGCTTCCAGGTTCCGGCCGCAGCCAATCTCGACGGCAAGGGCAACCTGTGGGTGGTCGATGCCCGCAGCGGCGAGCTGGTGCGCGTCGAGCTCGCCAGCGGGCGCAAGACGGTCGCGAAGCAGTTCAAGCCCTCGATCGACAACCTCGCCATCGCGCCCGAGGGAACGATCTTCATCTCGAACATGGCAGACAACTCGGTCGAGGCCTTCGAACCCGCGACCGGCACTTCGCGCCTGCTGACCGGCGGAAAACTGGCGGTGCCGGCCGGCCTCAAGATCGACGGCGACATGCTCTTCGTGGCCGACATCTTCGGCTTCCGCCAGGTCGATGCGAGGACCGGTGCGGTGCGCGACATCTTCCGCATGCAGCGCGATCCGGAACTCGAGTACCCCTTCGGCGTGGGCCTGTCGGCCACGCGCATCGCGCTGTCCTCCTGGTTCTCCGGATCGGTGCAGCTGGTGGACCGCAAGAGCTTCCAGACCATTGCAGTGCTGCACGGCCTCAAGGCGCCGGTGGATGCGATCCCGATGCCCGACGGCAGCCTCATCTATGCCGAGATCGCCACCGGCAGCGTGACCCGTGCGAGCGGCCCGAAGTTCGAGACCCGCCAGCTGATCGCCAGCGGCCTGGGCGGCCCGGTGCAGATGGTGCTCGGCCGCGACGGCGCGCTCTACCTCACCGAGGCCGCGGGCAGGCTCACGCGCATTCCGCTCGATGCCAGCGCGCCGCTGCGCGTCATCGCCAACGGGCTGGCGCTGCCCGAAGGCCTGGCCCAGACCCCCTGGGGCAGCTTCATCGTCGCGGAGAGTGCGGCACGGCGGCTGGTGGAGATCGAGCCCGCCAACGGCACGCGCCGCACGGTTGCCGAGAACCTGCCGATCGGTCTGCCCGGCGGCGCGGGCCTGCCGCCGCCCTATGTGCCGACCGGCGTGGCGGTGGGCGCCGACGGCACCATCTATCTCTCGGCCGACCGCAACAACGGGCTCTATCGAATTCGGCCGCAGCGCTGATCTGCGGCCCTCGAAAAGCGGAACAAAGTCACGCCAGCACCCTGGCCTTAAGAACAAGGAGCTAATTTACTTGCCGCGATGAAAGTAACAGACTTGTAACGCCCCGGCCCCGGGGGCATTACGCCGGCCCGGCTTCCCATCGAAGCGCCGGTCTTTTCACTCAAAGGAAAAAGAAGTCATGGACCCTCTCATCGGTCAAGTGCTGAGCCCTAGCTACGCCATCGGCACTGTGGCGTTGTCCTATGTGATCTCGTTCTTCGGGTCGCTTCTTGCCTTGCTGTGCACGCGCAAGATGGTGCGCAGCGACGGCAGCGTGGACTTCGCGATGCTCGCCGGCGGCGCGGTGGCGCTGGGCGGCATCGGCATCTGGTCGATGCACTTCATCGGCATGGTGGCGTATCGCCTTCCGGTGCCCGTCCGGTACAACCTGCCGCTGACCGTGGTGTCGCTCGTGGCGGCCATCGTCATCTCCGGCCTGGCGCTCTACCTCGCCGGCGGCAAGCGCTTCAATACCAAGGGGTGGGTCATGGGCAGCCTGCTCGCGGGGCTCGGCGTCTGCGTGATGCACTACATGGGCATGTTCGCGATGAGCCTGCGCGCGACGATGACCCTGGACTGGGGCATCGTCGCCGGCTCGGTCGCCATCGCGATCATCGCGGCGGCGTCCGCGCTGTGGCTCGCGTTCAACCTGACCGAGTTGACGCACCAGGCGGTCGCGGCCGCCGTGATGGGCGTGGCGGTCTGTTCGATGCACTACGTGGGCATGACGGCGGCCACCATGGTGTGCACCGCCCCGATCGCGCCCGACAGCCTCACCTTCGGCGGCGGCAACCTCGGCCTGGGCGTGTTCGGCACGGCGGGTGCGGTGCTGATCTTCATCCTGTGGGTGGTGACGGGGCGGGCGCTGGATGAGCCCAAGGTGGGGACGCCGCAGCGCGCATAGTCAATTAGTTGCCGGTGGCGGCGCGTAAGGTGATTTCGTACGTTGCTGTTGTATTGAGGCCGGAGCCGGGATTTCTCCCCGGCGGGCGAGTCACTTTCTTTGTCTCGCCAAAGAAAGTAACCAAAGAAAGGCGACCCCACTGCGCGTGACCCT
>NZ_JBLFFN010000035.1:0-8505 GCF_051400855.1 Variovorax stachyos
CGACCAGTATCGCGAGCGCCTCGCGTTGTGATGTCCACAGGTCCAACAGCGCTGCTCATTGATCAGCATCTCCCTAGGTCGGTCGTCGCATTTGCTCAAGCGAACACGAAGGCACCCTGCAAGAGCGCCAACCCCACGCAGCCGGCGGCCGCCGCGACGCAGCCCGTGATCATCGCCAGCAGGCCGCTGGATGCTGCCACGGGCTGCGTCAGCGCCAGTTGCCGCGCCCTCAGCGAACCCGTCGCCAGCATCACCAAGGCAAGCAAGGTGCAAAGGACGCCGGCTGTGAGCAACGTGTCGCTGTCGGACACCGCCCCGGTTCGAAGCATCAGCGCAGCATTGACTGCCGCGACGCCGCTCGTGCGCGCCCACACGAGCAGCGTTCGTTCCGCTGCAAGCCCGGATCGCGCATCCTTACGAAAAAGTGATGACCGCAAGTCCCGCAAGTCCGAGGAACGTGCTGCACACGGCCAACAGCGGCACGAGTTTCGACGGAGGAAGCGGGCTTGCGTCCCGCATTGCCTGCTGGTAAAGCTGCCACTGCCGATAGGCACCCACCGATAGCAGCGCCGCCAGCACGGCCAGGCTGCTCGTCATCACGAGCACTACCCAGTGCGGCTCGTGCCGCGCCAGTTGCTGCATCACCATAGCGCCCGCAAGGATCGCCAGCGCCGTGCGAACCCATGCGAGGAACGTGCGCTCGTTGGCGAGCGTGAAGCGGTAGTCCGGCTCGCTCCCCTGTAGCTGCGGCATGCGCGTCAATCCAGTCGTAGGTCCGCCAGCTTGACGACCTTGGTCCACTTCACCGATTCGGCATTCACGTACGCGCCGAAATCCTTCGGGGTGCTGTAGGCGACTTCGTCACCCTGCGCCTCGAGGCCGCTGCGAACAGCCGGGTCCTTCAGCGCCACCGCCAACGCGTCGTTGAGCTTCTGGACGACATCCGCCGGCGTGCCGGCAGGTGCGAACAGGCCCCACCAGGCATTCGCCTCGAAGCCCTTCATGCCTGCTTCGTCCAGCGTGGGCAGGTTCGGGAACGCGACCGAGCGCTTTTTCCCGGTGGTGGCCAGCGCACGCACCCTGCCGGCCTTCACCATCCCCTGCACCACGGGGATGTGGTTGATCGAAAATGCGATGTCACCGGTGATGAGCGCCGTGAGCGCCGCAGGGCCGCCGCTGTACGGAATGTGGGCAGCCGGCAGCTGGTTGGCCTGCTTGAACAGCTCCGCGGCCAGCTGCGGGAACGTGCCGTTGCCGTTGCTTCCATAGAACGCGCGCACCCCTTGCTCCTTGAGGTACTTCGTCAGCTGCGGCACATCGGTGGCAGGCACCTTCGAGCCGGTGACCAGCACCAGTGGCCCCGAGCTGATCTGGCCGACGGGGACGAAGTCCTTCTTCGCGTCGTACGGCAGGTTCTTGTAGAGGGTAGGCCCGAAGACCTGCGTGGCCGATCCGCCCAGAAGCAACGTGTAGCCATCCGGTTTGGCCCGCGCGACGTAGGTCGCGCCTATCGTGCCGCCCGCGCCGGGCTTGTTCTCTACGGCGACGGGTGCTCCGAGCGCGGTCGACATCTTCTGGCCAACCATGCGCGCGACCACGTCCACAACGCCGCCGGCGGGGAACGGGACCACGATGGAAACGGGGCGGGAGGGGAATTTCTCCTGCGCCCAGGAAGGCGCGGTGCACGCGGCGGCGCAGAGCGCGCCCAGGATCATGCGACGAGAGGTTTTCATGTGTGTCTCCATGAGTGTCAGATCAGCATCGGCTGCTGGGGTTTGGGCGTGGGCTGCTGGCGGCTTGCGATCGCGCTGCGCAACTGCCACACCAGCACTTGGTGCACGAGCCGGTCCTTCAGCTCGGCGTGTTCTGCGGAGGTCCAGAGGTTGCGCAGCTCGCCCGGGTCCTCCTGCAGGTCGTAGAGCTCGCCGTATTCCTCGCCGAGGTAGTAGACGATCTTCCAGCGCTCGTCGCGGCGCATGACCATGTATTCGGCGCTGGTCTGGATGTGGTCGCGCGCGAGCTCCGACCACGCTTCCGTGCGGATCGCGTTCGCCTCGCCCTTGAGGATGGGCCACAGCGACTTCGCCTCGAACGACTTCGGCGCGGCGACGCCCGCGGCTTCGAGGATCGTCGGCGCGATGTCCATCCACTGCACCAGCGAGTCGTTGCGGCGCGGCGCGATGCCGTTCTTCGACCACATGATGAGCGGCACCTTTACCGACCCCTCGTACATCGTCCACTTCTGGATGTGCCCGTGGTCGCCGAGCGCGTCGCCATGGTCGGACGTGAAGATGACGATGGCGTTGTCGAGGTAGCCCTTCTCATCCAGCGTCTTCATAATCTCGCCGACCTTGTCGTCGATCATCGTCACGTTGGCCGCGTAGTGTCGGCGGATGCGAAGCAGCTCCTCCGGCGTCGGCTGGTCCTTCCACGACACCGAGTCGTAGTTGTTGCGGATCATGTTGTTGCGGAGCTGGCCGTGCGACGGCGGCTGCGCGGCGAGTTCCTCCGCCGTGGTGTGCGGCACGGGGATGTCCACGTCCTTGTACATGTCCAGGTAGCGCGGTAGCGGGTCATACGGAGGATGCGGCCCCGGAAAGCCGATCTGCAGGAACAGGGGCGCCTCGGACTTGCGCTCCTTGAGCCACCACACGGCGTGGTCGCCGATGAACATGTCCGAATGCATGTCCTCATCCAGGTGCCACGGGAAAGCGCCGAGCGCGTTGCGATACCCTTCGGGGTCGGCCGTGTGGCGCGTGTAGCGGCTCGGCTTCTCGAGCTTGCGCGCGTGCAGGGCCTTGTCCCACTCGTCGTAGAGCGCGCGCGGATGCTCGTCGAGGAACAGCGGGCGGTCCTTGTTCTCCATGAAGAACCGCTGGTGGAAGCCGCCCCTCGCGTCGTAGGGGTTGATGTGCATCTTGCCGATGTTCACGCAGTGGTAACCCGTGTCGGCCAGCCACTTCACCCACGTCGGCTCCCACGGATGGAAGTTGGTGAACACGCCGGTGGCATGCGGGTACATGCCCATGAACAGGCTCGCGCGCGAGCCCACGCACACGGGCGACGTCACGTAGCAGTTGGTGAAGGCAGCGCCTTCGCGCGCGAGCTTGTCGAGCACCGGCGTCTTCATCCACGGCGCGCCCAGCGCGTTGATGGTGTCGAAGCGCTGCTGGTCCGTGATGATCAGGATGATGTTGGGCTTGTCTGTCATGGCTGTCGTCCTTCGGAAATCTGTTGGGCGTCGATCGTGCGTTCCAGGGTCAGGTAGGCCGCAAGCGCGGCGAGTTCCGGCCGCGCGCCGAGCCCCGCGGCTTCCGGCAGGGCCACGGCGCCTTCGCGCACCGGCGGCAAGTCGCCCGCGAGCAACTCACGCAGCGGGTTCGGGTTGGCATCGATTTCGGCGAAACCTTCGCCGCCGATGGCGGCCTTCAGGTGAAGCGTCGCGAGCAGCCCGATGCCGCCGCCCAGCCAGTGCGGGCAAAGCCAGGCCGAAGCGTTCGCTGCCGCTTCGCCGAGCGGCAGGCAGCCCGTGAAGCCGCCCCACTTGGCCACGTCCGGCTGCAGCACTCGCAGGCAGCGCGCCTCGAGGAAACGCGCGAAGTCGCCGGCACGCAGGTTCTCGCCCGCGGCCAGGGGAAAGGGGGAGTGTTGTGCGAGCCGCTGCCACTCTTCGATGGGTGAGTCGGCCGCGATCGGCTCTTCCAGCCACAAGGGCCGCAAGGGCGCCAGCTGCCCGGCCATCCGCAGGGCTTCTTCGACGTCCCAGGCCTGGTTGGCGTCCACCATCAAGCGTGCGGACTCACCCACCGTGGCGCGCAGGTTCGAGAGATTCGCGACGTCGCGCTGCGCGCCGAAGCCGACCTTCAGCTTGAACGCCGTGTAGCCTTCGGCCGCCTTGGCGGCCGCCAGGCGCTCGGGCTGCGTCGGGTTCAGGCCGGACGCATAGACGTTCACGCGGCCGGATCGGCCGCCGAGCATGCGCCACAGCGGCTGTTGCTGCCGGCGTGCGGCAAGGTCCCACATCGCGATGTCGACACCCGCGACCACTTGCGCCAGCGGGCCGGGCTCGCCGGACTGGATCGCGAGCACACGCACCGCGGCCGTGAGCGCGTCGAAGCACTCCGCAGGAGAGGCCCACGCACGGCCGAGCGCGAGCGGCGCCACCGTCTCGGCGAGCAGCCGCGCGCGGTGTTCAGCGCCCACCGTCGGGAAGTTGCACCAGATCTCGCCCCAGCCTTCGCGGCCGTCCTCGTCGATCGCCCGAACGACGACGGCTGCGCGGTCGCGCAGGACACCGAAAGACGTCTGCACTGGTGTCTCAATGGGCACGCGGTAAACCGACACGCCGATGGAACGCAGGCGGATCGGGTCCATCACACCCCCAGGTAGACGGAGTGCTCCGTCGTGTAGAAGGCGGCGGAGCTGGGCCCCACCGAATAGGCGCCCACGCCCGAAGCCTTGATGCCGCCGAAGGGCATGTGGCTGTCGGGCACCGTGCCATGGTTCACGTGCAGCATGCCCGTCTGGCACTCGTCGACGAAGCGCGAGATCGCTTTGGCATCGTTCGAGAAGAAGGCTGCGGTGAGGCCGAACTCCACACCGTTGAGCATGTCGATCGCCTGATCCAGCGTTTCGTACTCCACGATGCTGATGACCGGCCCGAAGATTTCCTCGCGGGCGGCCGCGCTGCCGGCGCGCACGCCGTCGAGCACGGTCGGCGCGAAGAAGTAGCCGCCTTCGCAACCGTCCACCCGTGCCTCGGCGCCGCCGGCCAGCACCTCCGCGCCATCCTCGCGCGCCTGCAGCACCGCGGCCTTGACGTGCTCCAGTTGCGCGCGGTGCGTGATCGGCCCGAGCTGCGTTGCAGGGTCCATACCATCGCCCAGGCGCATGGCCGACGCGCGGCGGGCGAGCCCTGTGGCGACGTCGCGGTGCAACTCGCGGCGCACGAGCACGCGGCTCACCGCGGTGCAACGCTGTCCCGAACACATGAGCGCCGCATTGGCCACCTGGTCCAGGCAGGCATCGAGATCGCCCGCGTCGTGGATCACCGCCGCATTCTTTCCGCCGAGTTCGAGCGATACCTCCGCGAGGTTGGATGCCGTCGCGGCCAGGATGCGCCGGCCCGTGCCCACCGAGCCGGTGAACGTGACGCCGTGTACGCCCGAGTGCGAGACCAGCGCGTTGCCCACGTTCGCACCGCCGTGAATGACCTGCAGCAGGCCATCGGGCAGCAGGCCCGGGGCCGACTCGCCCAGCAGGCAGGCGGCAGCGGGCGTGAACTCCGACGCTTTCACGATCACCGCATTGCCGAACCCGAGTGCCGGCGCGATCTTGCGCATTGGCGTCATCACGGGGAAGTTCCACGGCGTGACCGCCACGATCACACCGCGCGGCCGGCGCACGACCATGTTGCGCACGCCGGTCCGCAGGGGCGGAACATGGCGGGAGCCTTCGCCCGACATCACGTGCTGCAGCATGAAGCGGGCCTCGGCGCAGGCCTTGGCCACTTCGCCGCGGCTTTCGGCAAGGGCCTTGCCCTGCTCGGCGGTGATCGCCTCGGCCAAATCTTCCTTGCGCGCTTCGATTCGATCGATGAAGCGGGCCAGCACCTCGCAGCGCTGCGCAGCTGGCAAGCGGCCCCACTCACGCTGCGCGCGCGTTGCGGCAGCAACCGCTTCGTCGACCAGCGACAAGTCGGCGAGCGTATAGCGACCGACCTGCTCGGCGGGCCGCGCCGGGTTGACGGTTTCGAAGGCCGCCGGCGTGTCCCGCCACTTGCCGCCGATGAGGTTGCCGAAGGTGTAGGTCATGCAAATGCCTTGGCGCGCGCTTGCGCAACTGTGGTCTTCAGGACGAGGGCAGCGCCCTTCTCGCCGATCATGATCGTGGGCGCGTTGATGTTGGCCGAGGTCATACGAGGCATCACGGAAGCGTCGATCACGCGCAGCCGGGAAACGCCGTTCACCTTAAGTTCCGGATCCACGACCGCCGTGCTATCGCTGCCCATGCGGCAGGTGCCGCTGGGATGGAATACGGTGCTGCCGTGCGAGCATGCGAACTGAAGCAGGTCCTGCTCCGAAGGGTCCTTGTTTTCCGGCAGCACGTGCGACTCGATGAGGTCGCCGAACGCGGGCTGGCGGTAGATGTCGCGCAGCATGCGAATGCCATCCGCGAGCGTCCTTCGGTCGATCTCCTCGGCCAGGTAGTTCGCCTGGATGCGCGGAGCCGCGAACGGGTCGGACGAAGCGATGGTGACCGTGCCGCGCGAGTCGGGCCGGCATTGGCTGGCCGTGGCCGTGAACCCGGCGAAGCGGTGCAGCGGCTCACCGGGCTTGTCCACCGAGAGCGGCATGACGGAGAACTGGATGTCGGCGCGGTCGTCGCGTGCGTAGCGCGTGCGCGCGAAGCCGCCGACCTGCCCGGCGCCCACCGTGAGCGGCCCCCTGTTGAACAGCATCCACTCCAGCCCCATCGCCGCGACCTTGAGCGGGTTGCGCACGTCGTTGTTCATCGAGTGCGGCTTGCGCAGCTGCACGATCGTCCGCGCCTGGTAATGGTCCTGCAGGTTGGCGCCGACTTCGCGCGCCTCGGCGACAACGGGGATTCCGGCCTCCTTGAGAACGTCCGAAGGGCCGATGCCGGACAGCTGAAGCAGTTGCGGCGACTGGATGGCCCCCGCGGACAGGATCACTTCCGCATCGGCGGCCGCGGACTCGACATTGCCGTTACGTACCCACTCGACACCGACGGCACGGGTGCCTTCGAACAGCACCCGCGTCACGTGCGCACCGGTCACGACGGTGAGGTTCGGGCGGTGCAGCGCCGGCCGCAGGAAAGCCACCGAGGCGCTCGAGCGCCAGCCGCCGGCGAGCGTGAGGTGGAAGCGGCCGACGCCGTAGTCCGTCTCGCCGTTGAAGTCGCCGTTCGCGGGCAAGCCAAACTGGCCGGCCGCGTCGAGCCAGTGGCCGCAATAGGGGTGGTCGTTGCGCAGCTCGGAGACGCCGAGCTCGCCGGCAGTGCCGTGGTATTTCGACTCGGGCCCGTTGAACGCCTCGGACTTCCTGAAGTACGGCAGAACCGAGTCGTAGTCCCACCCGGCCGCGCCCTCGGCAGCCCAGGTGTCGAAGTCCTGGCGCTGGCCGCGAAGGTAGATCAGGCCGTTGATCGAGCTGGACCCTCCCAGGATGCGGCCGCGCGGCCACGCGATGGTGCGGCCGTGGAGGGCCGCACCGCCTTCGGCCTCGAACACGCGCGAGAACTTCTCGTTGTAGATGGTCTTGAAATACCCGACGGGCAGGCGCAACCAGAAGTTGCGGTCCCGGCCCCCGGCCTCGATCAGCAGCACGCGCGTCGAGGGGTCCGCGGACAACCGGTTCGCGAGCACGCAACCGGCGGAGCCCGCGCCGACGATGATGAAGTCGTACCCGGTGGGCCCGGGCTTGCCGTCGGTGAACTGACGCATAATGGATTAAAGGTCTAAAATCTAAAAGAATGGTTAATAGTACTTTAAGAACTTCTACTGCGTCAAGCCCGCTCGCGGATAACCCCATTCCCCTGTACCTGCAGGTGGCGGATATCCTGCGCGGCCGTATCAACCGGCGCGAATGGCCCGCGGGCACGCTGATTCCCACGCTGGAAGCGCTGGCTCAAGAGTTCAAGGTGGCGCGCGTGACGGCGCGCCAAGCGGTGCAGTTGCTCACGCGCGAGGGCCTTTTGTCGCCTCGGCGCGGCCATGGAACGGTGGTCACCCAGGGGGGCGACAGCCCCAAGGCCGTCGTCATGAAGACGACGCTGGACTCGCTCGCATCGATGTACGAATCGACGAGCCCGAAGATGCTGTCGTTCGACGAGTCGCATGCGATGCCGAGCGTGGAGCCGGGCATCGGCAAGCTCGGCAGCAGCTACGTGTACATGCGGCGGCTGCACTTCACCGAAGGCAAGCCCTACGCGGTCATCGACCTCTACCTACTGCAGGACGTCTTCCAGCGCGCGCCGGACGAGTTCCGTTCGCGCGCCGTGATCCCGCAGCTGCTGCGCATGAAGCGCTCAATACGTATCGAGCGCGCGCACCAGACCATGTCGATCGGGGCCGCGGACCAGGAGTCGGCCCGGCTGCTCGAGGTGCGGGTCGGAACGCCGGTTGCGCTCGTCACCCGCGTCTTCCTGGACCGGAACGAGCAGGTCCTTTACTACGCCGAAGTGATCTATCGCGGCGACTGGGTGAAGTGGGAGATCGAACTGCAAACGTGAGGCGTTGCAGGGCGCGCCGAGCTGCGGCATTCTGAAGTCGTCCGGTCACCGATTCGCGCAAACAACTGCACCAACGCGACTCGAGAACGAATTCTTTCTGAAAAAGTCGGGAAGAACCTACGCCGCTCGATCGCGACGCTGTCGGATTCGCGCTGCAGTGCGCACGTCTGCTTCTGGCCGAGGCCGTGTGCAAACGGTCTGCGCTCCAGTATGCAGGACATGGCTCGAATGCGACCGCGACGCGATGAGCGC
>NZ_JBLFFN010000036.1:0-7077 GCF_051400855.1 Variovorax stachyos
GCCAGCACGGCCGACGTCGCCCCGGTGGCCTTGCCCGCGCTCCTGGCCGTCTCCTGCACCACCATGCGCATGCCGCGCGCGGCGTTGAAGACGACCCTGTGAAGGTGCTTGTTCACGCTCTTCCTTCCGACCTGAGCGTCAGAAGGAAGCCTCCTCTGGCATTCATCACATCGACCCTTGTTCTTTTTGAAAGGGCCGGATTCTGGCGTGCACCTCCGCGATATCTGCCGCGGCGTCAGAAAGAATCAGATTGCCGTCACCGAATGCGCGGCCATGCGGGACGGCTCGATCGATTCCTCGGATCTCTTGCGCTAGTCAAGCCCGAACAGCTCAGGCATCTCGCGCTGCGCCTTGGGCGTGAGCGCGAGCGCGCGCCCGTCGAGCGCCTGGCGCACCCAGCCGCGGCGCAGCGACAGCTGCAGGCAGGCGGCGCCCAGCGCGCCACCGAGATGCGGCCGCCGCTCGCTCCAGTCGAGGCAGGCGCAGGCGAAGCGCCGGCGCGAACTGCGCGCGCCCTCGATGTCGATGCCCAGGCTTTCCAGTGCCACCGCGCCATCGGCCGTGAGTTCGTAGTCATCGCGTTCGGCTGTGGCCTGCAGCCAGCCCTGGGCATGCAGCCGGTCGTGCAGCGCGACGCCGGCCGCGCCGGCCATGTGGTCGTAGCAGGTGCGTGCGGCGCGTAGCCGGCTCGGCGTGCTGGGCTGGAACTCGCTGCGCGGCGCGCCGGCGACCACCAGCAATCCCTCGAGCACCGCGGCCACCTCGCTGCCGGCGAGGCGGAAGTAGCGGTGCTTGCCCTGCGCGACCGATTCGACCAGCCGCTGCTCCTTCAGCCGCGCCAGGTGGGCGCTTGCGGTGGAGGGCGCGACCTCGCCGACCGCTGCGAGCTCGGTGGCGGTGCGGGCATGGCCATCCAGCAGGCAGCACAGCATGCGGGCGCGGGCCGGCTCGGCGATCGCGCCGGCGAGGCGCGCCAGGTGGGTGTCGGCGCTCGGTGAATCCATACTTCGATGCTAAGCGAAGTGTGAATGTGCGAGAAGGCCGACACTGCGCACATGGAGCAACCGAACATCGATCCGCCCACCGACGCCATCGCGGCCGTTACCCACCCAGACCCTTATCCCTGGTACGCGCGCTTGCGGGAGGGGCCGGCGCTCGCACGCGACGAGCGCCTGGGCCTCTGGGTCGCGAGCCGGGCCGAGGTGCTGCAGGAGGCCTTCGCCAATCCCGCGCTGCGGGTGCGCCCGCCGGCCGAGCCGGTGCCGCGCGCCATCGCCGGCGCGCCCGCAGGCGAACTCTTCGGCCGGCTGGTCCGCATGAACGACGGCGCGGCGCATGCCGCCCACAAGCCGGTGCTGCAGCGAGCGCTGGGTGGCCTCGATCTCGGCAGCGTGCGCGCGGCCATGCCGCGCATCGCGTCGCAGGTCCCGGCTTCGACCGTGGCCGAGGCCTGCTTCGCCTGGCCGGTCGCGGGCGTGGCACATCTGCTGGGCTTTGCGGATGAAGAGCTGCCCGTTCTCGCGGAGTGGACGCGCGACTTCGTCGCCTGCCTCTCGCCGCTGTCCACGGAGGACCAGCTGGGCGCGGCCAGCGAGGCCGCGGCGGCGCTGATGGCGCGCTTCGAAGCCCTGATGGCGGCACGGCCCGCGCGCGATGGCAGCGTGCTGGCGGCAGTGCGCGCACAGGCGCCCGGCGATGCATCGCGCGCGCTGCTGGCCAACCTCGTCGGGCTTCTGTCGCAGACCTGCGAGGCAACCGCCGGGCTGGTGGGCAACAGCCTGGTGGCACTGGCGCGCGAGCCGGGCGCCCGCGATGCGATCGCCATGCGTCCGGATCTGCTCTCGGCGCTGGTGGAGGAAACGGCGCGCCACGATCCCTCGGTCCAGAACACGCGCCGCTTCGTCGCCGAGCCCACCACGGTGGAAGGGATGCGGCTCGAAGCCGGCGATGCGGTGCTGCTGGTGATGGGTGCGGCGAACCGCGATCCGCTGCTGAACGCAG
Organism: Variovorax stachyos; assembly: GCF_051400855.1. NCBI lineage: Bacteria > Pseudomonadati > Pseudomonadota > Betaproteobacteria > Burkholderiales > Comamonadaceae > Variovorax > Variovorax stachyos. The sequence continues at coordinate 2,002 of NZ_JBLFFN010000036.1, forward strand.
AGCCCGACCGCTTCATGCTCGAGCGTGACGGTCGGCGCATGCTGGGCTTCGGCCATGGTCCGCACGGCTGCCCCGGCCAGGCACTGGCCTGCGCGCTGGCCGCGGCCGGCATCGAGGCGCTGCTGGCGCGCGGACTCGATCTGGCCGCGCTGCGCGAGCGCGGCTGGCACTACCGGCCCTCGGCCAATGCGCGCATCCCCGTCTTTCATTGAGGCGGGACCCGACGCGTCAGGGCTCTTCCCGCCAGCGGCCCGTCGCCTCCAGAAAGGGCGAGAGGCTCGCCGCCCCGAAGCGCAGCGGCAGCGCGGCCGGGGCGTGCTGCGCTGCCAGCACTTCCATGCGAAGCAGGCGTTCGGCGCCGGCGAAGGCGTCGACCTCCGGTCCGTCCCAGAGGATCTCGGCCTTCACCGACATCTGCAGCAGGTCGCCGGTCTCGAAGTCGACGAAGAGCAGTCCGGCCACCGGATTCAGCGCGATGTTGCCCAGCGTGTTGAAGAAGGTGTTGCCGGTGAAGTCCGGCACGGTGAGCGTGCCTTCGCCTTCGAGCCGCACGAAGCCCGGCCGTCCACCGCGATGCGAGACGTCGACGCCTTCGGCCCGCGAGCCAGCATCGTCGGCAGACGGATGCGCGGTGGCGATGAAGAAGGTATCGGCCGCGCGCACCATGCGCCGGCCTTTCGCGTCCAGGCCATGCACCCGCGGCCCGAAGCCCGCGGCCGCCGCACCGCCGACGAACACCGGCTCGCGCGCCTGGATGTACTTCGGGCAGTTGCCGAAGCTCTGACCCACCTCGACCGAGAAGCCGCGCGCGTCGAGCGCATCGACGGTGCCGTTCATCCGGTTGCGCCGCCGCGTATGCGGCTCGATGCCGAGCAGGCCGACAGGCGCGCCGACCGCCAGCGCTGCCGCGAGCGGATCGTTGGCCTGCGGCAGCGCGTCGATGCGCAGATGCCGCGGATCGGGCGAGTGCGCGAAGCCGGGCGGGGCGGCCAGCACGCTGGCCCAGGGCTGGCCTTCGCCGTCCAGGCTGCCCGCGATCAGGAAGGGCAGCTGTGCGAAGAAGGTGCGGTGCTGCTCGGGCATGTGGTCGCGCAGCACGCGCGGGCCGATCTCGGCCATGCGCTCGGCGATGCCTGCGCGCGCCTGCAGCACGCGCTCGCCTTCATGCCAGGCACGGGTGGTCATTGGGTAACCTCCGTGCTACGCACTGCGGTGCTATTCGCCTTCGGAGCGGCCGTGCGGCTCATGCCGCCAACCCGATGCGAGACGCCGCCATCGGCACGAAGCCCGGCAAGGCCTCGATGCGCCGCAGCCACTGGCGGACCTTCGGGTAGGCCTGCAGCGACACGTTGCCTTCGGGCACGTGGGCCACATAGCTGTAGTTGGCGACATCGGCCAGGGTCTCGCTGTCGCCCGCGAGGAAGGGGCGGTTGCCGAGCTCGCTTTCCATGACGCGCAGCAGGTTGTGCGAGCGCGCGATCACATCGGAGGGGTCGGTGGCGAGGCCGAACAGCACGATCACGCGCGCCATCGACGGCCCCTGCGCCAGCGGGCCGGCGGCCACCGAAAGCCAGCGCTGCACGCGGGCTGCGCCGAGCGCGTCGCGCGGCATCCAGCGCGCCGGGTCGGGCGCATAGCGCTCGTTGAGGTAGTGCAGGATCGTGTTGGAATCCGCGAGTGTCACATCGCCATCCTCGATCACCGGCACCTGGCCGAAGGCATTGCGGCGCAGGAACTCGGGGCGGCGCTGCTCGCCCGCGCGCAGGTCCACTTCGACGGTCTCGAAGGGCAGGTCCAGCAACGACAGGAACAGGCGCACGCGATGGCTGTGGCCTGAAATGGACGAGCTGTACACGGTGATCGGGCGGGCGGGACGGGTGGCGGTCATCGGCTTTCTCCTGGTGGGACGGAATGAAGGCGATTCTTCTTTGATCCGAAAGCCGGAGTAATGGCGCCATCTGCATTTCACTGCTTCGATCTGCGGTCTAATCGCGTCCATGGATCGTCTCAAAGCCATGCAGACTTTCGTGCAGATCGCCGAGCAGGGCAGCCTGACCAAGGCCGCCGATGCACTGGAGAGCTCGCTGCCCGCGGTGGTCCGTTCCCTGGCCGCGCTGGAGGCGCACCTGGGCGTGCGCCTGTTCCACCGCACGACGCGCCGCATCTCGCTGACCGAAGAAGGCCGCCGGTACCTGCAGAGCGCGCGCGAGGTGCTGGCCGCGGCCGAAGCCGCCGACCGGGCGCTGAGCGTGGAGGCCGCCGAGCCCGCCGGCCAGCTCACCGTCACCGCGCCGGTGCTCTTCGGCCACATGTACGTGGCGCCTGCCATCGTGCGTTTCCTGAAGCGCTACGACAAGATGCGCTGCAGCGTGCTGCTGCACGACCGCACGGTGAACCTGCTGGAAGAGGGCATCGACGTCGGCATCCGCATCAGCCCGCTGGAGGACTCCTCGCTCGTGGCCCAGCAGCTCGGCACCATCCGCCGCGTGGCGGTCGCGAGCCCGGACTACCTGCGCGCCCACGGCACGCCGCGGCATCCGCGCGAGCTGCTCGAGGCCAATTGCGTGCGCGTCCAGCCGAGTGCGCCGGTGCACTTCCGCGAGAACGGCCGCAACTTCGCGGTCGCGGCCCGCGGCAACCTGGAGTTCAACCACATCGCGCCCGCGGTGGAAGCCTGCGCGGCCGGCATGGGCTTCGGCTTCTTCTTCTCCTACCAGGTGCTGCCGCTGGTGCGGGAGGGGCGGCTTCGCATCGTGCTCGAGGACTTCGAGCTGGCGCCGCGGCCGGTGAGCGTGATCTACCCGCACGCGCGGCTGCTGCCGGCGCGCACGCGAGCCTTCATCGACTGGATGAAGAACGAGTTCGACGGTCTGCGTCTTTAGCTCGCCCCCAGGTTGGCTCACTTCGTGTAGCCGCCCACCCCCTACCGGGGGCAACACCAGCGGCCCGGCAAAGCCGGTTCCGCGGCGTTCCCCGATCGTTTGCCTGCTTCATGCGTCGCTGAGGACGCGTAGCTTCACGAAGTTCGGGTCCGATGAATTGGGTCCCTTGCGCCACAATGCCCCGGTGCCCAGCCCTTCCGCCCCTCTCTTCCAAGCGAGCCACCTGCACAAGCGCTACGGCGCGACCACCGTGGTCGACGACCTTTCGTTCGCCATCGCGCCCGGCGAATGCCTGGGCGTGATCGGCCCCAATGGCGCCGGCAAGACCACCACCATCCGCATGTGCCTGGGCCTGACTGCGCCCGACGGCGGCAGCATCGAGGCGCTGGGCGGGCTCTCGATGCCGCGCGACGCGCGCGCGATCAAGGCGCAGCTCGGCGTGGTGAGCCAGTTCGACACGCTCGACCCGGACTTCAGCTGCGCCGAGAACCTGATGGTCTATGCCCGCTACTTCGGGATGAGCCGGCGCCAGATCACGCCGCGCATTCCGCAGCTGCTGGAGTTCGCGGCGCTGTCGCACAAGGCCGACGCCAAGCCGGGCGAGCTGTCGGGCGGCATGCGGCGCCGGCTGTCACTGGCGCGGTCGCTGGTCAACGACCCGAAGCTGCTGATGCTCGACGAGCCCACCACCGGCCTGGACCCGCAGGCGCGCCATCTCATGTGGGAGCGCCTGCAGCTGCTGCTGCAGCAGGGCAAGTCGATCCTGCTGACCACCCACTTCATGGACGAGGCCGAGCGCCTGTGCTCCCGCCTGATCGTGATCGACCATGGCCGTAAGATCGCGGAAGGCCGGCCGCGCGATCTGATCGCCGAGCATCTGGAGCCCGACGTGGTCGAGGTCTACGGCAACGGCGCGCTGGGGCTCGCTCAGTCACCGCTCAAGGACTACACCGCGCGCGTCGAGGTCAGCGGCGAGACGGTGTTCTTCTACACGCAGGATGCGCGCGGCCTGCTGAACGCACTCGACAGCCACAAGGGCCTGCGCACCTTTCATCGGCCTGCGAACCTGGAGGACTTGTTCCTCAAGCTGACAGGCCGCCAGATCCGGGAGGGCGGTTGAAGATGAGCTCTCCCCCAGGTTGGCTCACTTCGTGTAGCCGCCCACCCCCTCACCGGGGGCAACACCAGCGGCCCGGCGAAGCCGGTTCCGCGGTGTTCCCCGCATGGAGAAAAGCATGAGCGCCTCGATGGATGACGCACCGCCCGCCGCGCTTTCCGTGTGGCGCCCGCCGGAGCTGTCGATGCGCTGGTGGCCGGTGTTCCTGCGCAACATGCTGGTGTGGCGCAAGCTTGCGATCCCCAGCCTGATCGGCAACATCGCCGAGCCGCTGATCTGGCTGGTGGCCTTCGGCTATGGCATGGGGGCGCTGGTGGGGCAGGTGTCGGTGGATGGCGTCCAGGTGCCCTACATCCTGTTCCTTGCCAGCGGCTCGATCTGCATGAGCTCGATGAACGCCGCTTCCTTCGAGGCGCTCTACTCGGCCTTCTCTCGCATGCACGTGCAGAAGACCTGGGACGGCATCATGAACGCGCCGGTGGGGCTGGACGACGTGCTGCTCGCGGAGATGCTGTGGGCCGGCTTCAAGGCCATCTTCACCACCACCGCGATCCTGTTCGTGATGCTCGCTTTGGGCATCAGCCACAGCCCCAAGCTGCTGGTCGCTTGGCTGGTGCTTGCGGGCGTCGGCGTGACGTTCTCGTGCATCGCGCTGATCTTCAACGCGCTGGCGAAGAGCTACGACTTCTTCACCTACTACTTCACGCTGTTCATGACGCCGATGATGTTTCTGTCTGGCGTGTTCTTTCCGCTGGATCAGCTGCCCGGGCTGGTGCATCAGATTGCGAACTGGCTGCCGCTTGCGAATGCGGTGGCGCTGGTGCGGCCGTTGTTCATGGATCAGTGGCCTAGGGATTGGGTGTGGCCTGCGGTTGTGCTGGTGGTTTATACGGTGGGGGCGTTCTGGGTGGCGTTGGCGTTGACGCGGAAACGGTTTCGGGCTTGATGTTCTTTGGTTTCTCTTCCTCTGGGGGAGGGGGTAGGGGCACCCGGCTTTCTGTTCGTACGGTGCTGTTGTGTTGAGTGCGGAGCCGGGATTTCGCCCCGGCGGGCGAGTTACTTTCTTTGTCTCGCCAA
>NZ_JBLFFN010000037.1:0-6453 GCF_051400855.1 Variovorax stachyos
CTGGCGCGCATCTGGTGCGAGGTGCTGGGCGTGGAGCGCGTGGGCCGTCACGACAACTTCTTCGAGCTCGGCGGCCACTCGCTGCTGGCGGCCCAGCTGCTGTCGCGCATCCAGAAGCTCGCCGACCGCAGCATCCCGCTGGCGCTGGTGTTCCAGCGTCCCCTGTTGCACCAGCTGGCGCAATCGCTGCACGCGACAGCGCCTTCAAAGCGCGCGCGAGCCAGCTTCCCGCCCGCCGCGACCGGCCTGCGCGCGCCGATGTCCTATGCGCAGCAACGCCTCTGGTTCCTGTGGAACCTGGATCCGTCGGCGGCCACCTTCAACGTCAGCGCGAGCTTCTGGTTGCGCGGGCCGCTTGACCTCCAGGCGCTGGAGTCCGCCTGCCACGACCTGGTGGCACGCCACGCGGTGCTGCGAACGGTGTTCAGCGAGGAGGACGGGCAGGGATGGCAGCAGGTCGAGGCGCTGCCCGACCCTCCCGCGCCACTGATCGAGCACATCGCGCTCGCGGATGCGCACGAGGATGCAAACGGTGTGCGCCTGCGCGAGCGCGTCGCCGTGCTGGCGCGCCAGCCCTTCGACCTGGTGCGCGGACCGCTGCTGCGCATCCGCCTGATCCAGTTGGACGCGCAGGCCCATCTGATGCTGGTCTCGATGCATCACATCGTGACGGACGGCTGGTCGATGAAGCTCCTGATCAGCGATTTCGTGCGCCTGTATGCCGCGCGACGCAACGGCCTAGAGTCCGGGCTGCCGGCCCTCGCGATCGGCTACGCCGATTTCGCGATCGGCCAGCGCCGCTGGCTCGAAGATGGAGAGATGGCGCGCCAGCTCGCCTACTGGACAGCCAGGATCGCCGGCGTGCCGGCGCTGCGGCTCGCGCCGGACAAGGCACCGCCGCCGGTGCGCAGCCATCCCTGCGGCGTGCTGCGCTTCCCCTTGGCCGGCGCCGGCACGGCGCAGCTGCGCACCTTCGCGCAGCGCCATGCGGCCTCGCCCTTCATGGTGCTGCTGGCTGCCTTCTCCGTCGCCATGGCGGAGCGCACCGGCGAGGCACGCTTCCTCGTCGGCACCGACATGGCCAACCGCAATCACCAGGAGACGGAGGACCTGGTCGGCTTCTTCGTCAACCAGGCGGCGCTGGTCATCGACTGCGCGGCGCCGGATTCCTTCGCTGGGCTGCTGGCGCAGCTGCAGCGCACGGTGGCGGAGGCTGCCGACCACCAGGACATGCCCTTCGACCGCCTGGTGGATGCGGTGCGCGCCGGCCGGCGCGGCAGCGGCGGCGGCCGCGCGCCGCTGTTTCAGGTCAAGGTGATCCACCAGGATCAGACGGCGCCGCCGCTGTCGCTGCCCGGCCTCCAGATCGAGGAATACCCGCTGGAGGCGGCCGAGGCCGAGATCGACCTGCTCGTCGGCTTCGTGCTTGAGAGCGGGCACCCCGGCCTCGCGATCAAGTACGACCGCGAACTCTTCGAGGACGCGAGCATCGCCGGCATCGGCCGGGAGATCGCCGCGGTGCTCGGCGCCGGCCTGGCGGACCCGGCCATCTCCATCGAGCAGCTGCGCGCCCTGGCCAGGGGCGAGCGGCAGGCATCGCAACAGCTGCAGGCGCGCGATCGCCTGCGCCAACTGGCGCATGCGCGCGCGGGATTGAGGTCGCGGACAGCGGCCTCGCCCGCCAACTGAGCGCGTCCTTCATCGCAACGAAAGGAATGTCTTCCATGAATCCGAACATGCAGAGGCCGAGGATCGGCAGCCCCCGGCGCAGCGCGGCGGCGGGCGCGGCCCTCGCGCTGGTGCGCTGGTCCGGCCTGCCCGGGCACGACGGCTTCCCGGCGCTGTGCGAGCCGGCCCTGCCCGGCGTCAGCCTGCCCGAATGGGCCGGCACGCAGCGGCAGGAGATCGAGCGGCGCCTGCTCGTGCACGGCGCGATCCTGTTCCGCGGCTTCGCAGTGGCGAGCGCGGCTGAATTCAACCAGTGCGTGGACGCCATGTCCGGCGGCGCGCTGGAGTACCGGTTCAGAGCCTCGCCGCGCACCCAGATCCAGAACGACCTGAACGTCTACACCTCTACCGACTACCCGCAAGCGGAGAGCATCTTCCCGCACAACGAGCATTCGTACTCGCCGGTCTTCCCGCTCCATCTCTTCCTGTACTGCGAGCTGCCGGCACTCACCGGCGGCGAGACGCCGATCGGCAGCACGCGCAGCCTGCTCGCACGCATCCGGCCCGAGGTGCGCGAGCGCTTCGAGCGCCGGCGGATCATGTACGTGCGCAACTACGGCGAGGGTTTCGGCCTGCCCTGGCAGACGGTGTTCCAGACCACCGAGCGCAGCGGCGTGGAAGCCTACTGCCGCCGTGTCGGCATCGAGCCCGAATGGAAGAGCGGCGACCGGCTGCGCACCCGCCAGATCGGCCCCGCGCTGATGCGCCACCCGAAGACGGGAGAGGCGGTGTGGTTCAACCACGGAACCTTCTTCCACGAGCTCACCCTTCCTGCGGCGGTGCGCGAGCAGCTGCGCAGCGAATACGAAGCCGAGGACCTGCCGCAGAACACCTTCTACGGCGACGGCTCGCCCATCGAGCCCGAGGCCATCGCCCATCTGCAGGCGCTCTACCAGGAGGTGATGGTCGGCTTCCCGTGGCGCAAGGGCGATGTGCTGATGCTGGACAACATGTTGGCCTTGCACGGGCGCGGCCCCTATACCGGGCCACGCCGGGTGATGGTGGCGATGGCGCAGCCCTGCACCGGCGCCGAGCTGGACCTCGCTGTCGAGAAGGAGGACTGAGGCATGGAGATCATCCGCAACGACGGTGCAAGGACCTACCGCCTGTCCTCTCAGCAGTGCGGCCTGCATGGCCCGCAGGCGGCGGGCGCGGGCGCCATCCATGTGGTCCTGCTCGAAGGTCCGGCGCAGGGGGCAGCGGCGCTGCGCGAGGCGCTCGAATGCAGGGTCGCGCACCACGAGATCCTGCGCATGCGCTACCGCGCCGTGGCTGGGCTGCGCTATCCGCTGCAGGACGTGCTGCCGGCCTTGCCGCCTACATGGACGACCCTCGACGGACCGGTCGGCGACGAGGCGCTGATGGCAGCGGCGCGCTCGGCGGTGGATGCGCGCGAAGGGGCGGTGCTCGGTGCCGCGCTGGCCGTATCGGCGGACGGGCGCGCGAAATGGGCGCTCGCCGCGCCTGCGCTCAGCCTCGATGCCGAGGCCCTGCAGGCGCTCGCGCTGGCCTGTGCCGCGTCCGGCACTGAGCTTCTCGATGATGGGGCCTTGCAGTACCCCGACTACGTCGGCTGGCAATGCGAGTTGCTGGCGAGCGAGCTGGGGCAGCAGGGTGCGCGCTTCTGGGCCGCGCAGGCCACCGCGCCGGCGTCCCGCCTGCCCTTCGGGGGCGCGCGTGCAGGCGCAGCCGTGGAATACCTTCGCCTCGCCGAGGGCACCACGCTGGCGCTGGCCGAGCTGGCCGAGCGCCTCGGGATGCCGACGGCTTCGGTGCTCGCCGGCCTGTGGGCCGCCTTCCTGGCACGCATCGCCGCGACCGGGACGCCCACCTTCCACTGGCATGTCGACGGCCGCTCGGAAGAGCTGGCCGGTGCGCTGGGCTGCTTCGCGGCCGGGCTGCCGGTGTCGCTGCGGCTCGATCCGCAGGCGCCCGCCGAGGCGCTGCTGCGCGCGGTCGATGCCGAGCTGCAGGCGGCCGCCTCGTGGCAGGAGTGCTTCGATGCCGCGGCCTTGCTCGACGGCCAGGCCGGCGGGGGCCGGCCGCAGGGCGGCATCGGGTTTGCGTACCTGCGCCTGCGCGGCACGCCGGGCGGCTGGGCCTGCACGCGCATCGAGCGCGATCCTGCCGGCGCGGCGCTGCTGTGCGAATGCCTCGATGCGGACGGCCGCCTCACGCTGCGCTGGAGCAGCGCGGGCGCCTGTTCCGCACAGGCGCTGCGGACCTGGGCGCGCCAGTTCGCGACCCTGCTGGCCTCGGCAGCCGGGCAGCCCGAACTCGCCTGGCCGCGTTGGGACCTGCTCGGCGCCGACGAGCGCGTGGAGATCCTGCAGGCGGCCGTGGTCGGCCTGCGCGCCGGCGATGCGCCGGCGGCCACGCTGCACGGCCTGTTCGAGACGCAGGCCGCGCGCCGACCCGAGGCGCCGGCCCTCGTCTGCGGCGAGGAGCGCCTGAGCTACGGCGCCCTGGCGAAGCGTGCCGATCGCCTCGCCAACCGGCTACGCCGGCGCGGCATCGGCGAGGAGCAGGTCGTGGGCATCCACCTGGGCCGCTCGGTCCATGTGGTCGCCGCCATGCTGGCGGTGCTGAAGGCGGGGGCGGCCTATGTCCCGCTGGATCCGGCCTATCCGGCGCAGCGCATCTCGGCCATGCTGGAGGATGCCCAGGTCCGCGCGGTCATCGCCGAAGCGCACGACCGGCCGTTGCTCGGCGGGCTGCGCCTCGACTGCATCTGTGTCGACGACGAGGAGGAGGACGGGCCCGACGAGGATGGCGAGGGGAACGCCGTCCTGCCCGGCGCGCACGTGCATCCCGGCAGCCTGGCCTACCTCATCTACACCTCCGGCTCGACCGGGCGCCCGAAGGGGGTGATGGTCAGCCACGCCAACGCAGTGGCCTCGACGGCGGCGCGCTTCGCCTTCTATGCGGAGCCGGTCTCGCGCTTCCTGCTCCTGTCCTCGCCTTCCTTCGACAGCTCGGTGGCCGGCATCTTCTGGACCCTGGGGCAGGGCGGCGCCCTGCACCTGCCGACCGAGGCGCTGTTCCAGGACCCCGTGCAGATCGCCGCGCTGATGGCGCGCGAAGGCATCTCGCACGTGCTGGCGCTGCCATCGTTCCACCGGCAGATCCTCGACCACCTGGAGGACCCGAGCCGGCTGCGCTGCGCGATCGTGGCGGGCGAGGCCTGCGTGGCCGAGGTGGTGCAGCAGCACCGCCGGCGCGCGCCCGGCGCCGCCCTGGTGAACGAGTACGGGCCGACCGAGGGCACCGTCTGGTCCAACGCGTTCCTGATCGAGGGCCTGCCGGCCGAGGGCGAGCGCATCCCGATCGGCCGGCCCATTCCCTCCATGAAGGGCCATGTGCTCGACGAGCGACTCGCGCTGTGCCCGATCGGCGTGGCCGGCGAGTGGTACATCGGCGGCACCGGCATCACACGCGGCTATCGCGGGCAGCCCGGCCTGACGGCGCAACGCTTCGTCGCCGATCCCTTCGAGCCGTGCGGGCGGCTCTACCGCACCGGCGACCGGGTGCGGCTGCGGCCCGACGGCGAGCTCGAGTACCTGGGCCGCATCGACAACCAGGTGAAGCTGCGTGGGCACCGCATCGAGCTGGACGAGATCGAGCAGAACCTGCTGGCGCATAAAGACGTGCGCGAGGCGGTCGTGCTGTTGCAGGACGATCCGGGGCCGCGGCTCGTGGCTTGCGTGGTGACGGCGGCGGCGGCGCAGGGCAGCGAGGAGTTCGCGCTGCGCGAGGCGCTGGGGGCGCATCTTCGTGCCCGCCTGCCGGCCTTCATGGTGCCGGCACGGTTTGTCCTGCTGCCGCGCCTTCCGGCCATGCCGAACGGCAAGGTCGACCGCCGTGCGCTGCTGGCCCTGGCGGACGCGGGAACGCGCGCGCGCCATGTCGCACCGGTCACCGAGGTCGAGCGGGCGCTGGCGGAGATCTGGCAGGCGGTGCTGAAGGTCGAGCGCGTGGGGCTCGAGGACAGCTTCTTCGAGCTCGGCGGCCATTCCCTGCTCGCCACGCAGGTCAGCGCCCGCATACGGCAGCAGCTCGCCGTCGAGCTGCCGCTGCGGGACCTGCTCGACGCCGGGAACCTGGCGGAACTGGCGGCGCGCGTGCAGCGGTTGGCCGACACCGCCGGCGACGAGGCGGCGAAGATGGAAGCGCTGCTCTCGGATGCGGAGGCGGGCGCGTGAGCGCGCGCGACCAGTTCGACGCCATTGCGGCGCGGCTGTTGGCGCTCGATCCAGGCGCGCGGCAGGCTGTGTTGCGCAGGATGATGGCGCAGGGGCTGAATCCGGCGCGCCTGCCGATCTTTCCCGGCGAGCGGCAGGTCGCGACCGTGTTGGCCTCCGCCCAGGCGCGCCAGTGGTTCCTGTGGCAGCTCGACCCGGGCAGCACGGCCTATCACCTCGCCGGTGCGCTGAAGCTGCAAGGCACGCTGGATGTGGAAGCGCTGCGGGCCAGCTTCGCGGCGCTGGTGCAGCGCCATGAATCGCTGCGCACCGTGTTCCGTGCCGATGCGCGGGGGGTGGGCGAGCAGGTGGTGCGTCCGCACATGGCGATCGAGCCGGCGCTGCTCGATGTGAGCGGCGAGCCCGTGCAGGCACGCGAGGAAAAGGCGAGGGAAGAAGCGAGGCGGCTGAGCCAGACGCCCTTCGACCTGGGCGAAGGGCCTCTGCTGCGCGTGGGTCTGATCAGGTTGTGCCCGGACGAACA
>NZ_JBLFFN010000038.1:0-5877 GCF_051400855.1 Variovorax stachyos
GCTGCCGACGGTGCCGGAGCCTTGCAGGCGGCCGGCACTGAGCACGTTGAGTGTGCCACCGAGGATGCCGTTGACGGAAAGCATGCCGGCCTCGACCGTGGTGGTGCCGGTGAACGCCGCGCTGTTGCCGGTCAAACGGGTCGAGCCAGAGCCAATCTGCCGGACAGAGCCACCGCCCGAGATCGCGCCGGCGAAGGTCGAGGCATCGGAGCGGTTGAAGGCCAGCGTGCCGTTGTTGGCAACGTCACCGACGATCGAACCCGAGCTGCCGCCATTGCCCAGCTGCAGGGTGCTGGCGCTCCCGATGATCGTTGCACCGGTGTAGGTGTTGGTGCCGCTCAAGGTCTGGCTGCCGGCCGCCACTGCGAGGCCGCCGGTGCCTGCAATGACGCCGCCGAAGTCGCCGTTGGCTGCCGTCAGCGTCAGCGCCTTCGCGCCGAGCACGACCGCGCCGCCGCCGCTAACGCTGGTGACGCTAGTGCCGGCTGCGCTCACGTCCGAGATGTCGAAGGTGCCGTTGACCGCCACACCGCTCGACGCTGCGATCGAACCGGCGCCGGTCAGGGCCAAGGTGCCGGACTGGATGTTCGTGCTACCGGTATACGTGTTGGCTGCCGTCAGCGCGGTGGTGCCGCTGCCGACCTGGATCACGGCGCCGGATCCGGAGATGATGCCGCCGAAGGCGACTGCATCCGACCGGTTGAAAGCCAGCGTACCGTTGTCGCTCACGTCACCGACGATCGAACCCGAGCTGCCGCCGTTGCCCAGCTGCAGGGTGCCAGCGGAGATGGTCGTGCCGCCGGTGTAGGTGTTGGCGCCGGCGAGGACCAACGTGCCGCCGCCGTTCACGCTGAGCGCGGTGGCGCCGCCGATCGCGCTGTCGAGCTGCGCAGTGCCCGAGTTCATGCTGACCCTGCCCATGCCGTTGATGGCATAGGCTGCACCGTGGGTGAAGCTGTTCGTGCCGAGGTTGAGGTTCAGGGCGTCGGCGCCGTCGCCGGTGATGTTGCCGTTGATAGCACCGCCGGTGACGGTGAGCGTGTCGGCGCCGCCGCCGAGCACGATGGCGCCGTTGAGGGTGCCGGCCGTGGTGATGGTCGCGTTGCCACCGCCCTCGTCAATACCGTCGCGGTTGCCATCGCCGTCCCGAATAGCGACGCCGGATGCTCCGCCGTTGATCACAGCGCCCGCGCCGATGTTCACCGTGCCGCCTGCAGCCGCAACAGTGTGGATGCCGGCGCCGAAGCCTGTGCCTCCTGTGACCATGCCGCCAGTCACATCGACGGCGTAGGTTCCGTTGCTAAACGCACCAATACCATCACCATTGTTCATGAGGGCGTCAACGGTGCCGCCGCTCATCTGGACGATGGCCCGGCCGGAGCCATTGACTTGGCTACCGAGACCGACAGCACTGACTCCCTGCGCTGTTGCCGATCCGCCCTGCATCACGACCTTCGCATCGGCCGGGGATCCGCCAGCAGCGACAACAGCACCTAGTGCACCGCCGTTGCGAGCCAGAACCGTTCCGCCTGTCATGGTCGTGGTCACTTGGCCGCGACCGCTGTTGGAAGCTTGCAACCCTTGCCCGCCAGAGTCGACCGACCCGCCTGTCATCGTGACGCTCACTGCTGACGAGGAGGGGAAATTGCTCACCTGTGCGCGAATACCAGCCGCAAAAGCGCTGCTTGTTTGGATGGAGCCGCCCGACATCATCACGCTGAGGTTTCCGGTTGCAGTCCCGCTGACCAATCCGGTAAGTCCGGAGGCCGCAAAACCGTTCCCTGAATTGGTGACTTGGCCCCCGGTCATCGTCAACTGCACGTCGCCGCTGCCAGAGTTATTGGTAGCGGTCACGACACCACTGTTGTTGTTCGAGCTGAAGGAGCCGCTTCCTATCCCAATAGTGCCGGTGCCGCTGCCCGTATGGGTCAGCGATATGGCCCCCCGGCCGACGCCGGTGATCGAGGTCAAGCTGGTCGCGTTGAGGGTGAGGTTGTTCGTGCCGCCGCCCTGGAGGATCACAACCGCAGCACCCGCGCCTCCTTGGACCACCATGGCCGGATTGTTCAGGTTGACGGTCAGGCCGTCGCTGCCGGTGTATTGAATGCCGGTCGCATAGCTGGCGCCGCTGCAGGTGACAGAACTGGCGCCAACAGCATCGGCGCCGCACTCGTTGGCGGCGCGCGCTTGCTGCGGAATCGTCGCGATGAAAGCAACTGCAAGCGCGACGGCGGATACCGGGAGGGCATGCCCCTGGTCCGCCGATCCGGCACGGATCCGAGTCACTCGTTGGTTGCGTCGATCGCGCGCGGGGTTGTACCGGGTCCCAAGGCTTGAATTCATCGTTAGCTGACAAGTTGTTACTCAACGATGATGCACCGCAGTCGTAAAGCCATACGACGCGTTCTAGGCCTAAGGTTTTCAGATCGCCGTGTCGCAGTGAACGCATGTTGCGTTGGCACGACGTATGGTCTTACGGTGATCAAGCCTGGGCAGGCTGCTCTCGATTCCCGAAGAAGTACTCGGTCACCCTGCTTCTGCACGCACCTTCAGGTGCATTTTCGAGCGCCGAAATCACGATCCATTTCGCCGCGTCCTGATGAAGAGCTTCGGCCAGCGCTCCAGCGACAACTGGCGAGAGCCGACCTCTGTGGCGGGACGTACTCAGTGCTTCTGGGGACAATCCGAGCCTGAGCGCCCAAGCCCTCGACGTGTCGGTTTCGAGGGCCAGGTTCAGGAGGTCCATCGTCGAAGGAGCGTTCTGCGAGTTCATGTCGACGAGAATTTCCTTGGAGCGAATCGTTAGCCAGTGGTCAAAGGTCTGCAATTGGCCCAGAACCGGTCATTGGAGACCACCGTCCAATTCAGACCCCATCAGCCCAAATTTACTGCGGGGAGGGAACCTTGAATCGATTCCGAATGCGCCCCATGGCCATGGCCATGGCTTTGCTGGTGGTCGTTGTTGCTCTTCACGCGTGCTCGGCAATACCGGTCCCGTCGTCCGCTTCGTCCTCGACCGCCGCCGCAGAAGCGAAGCGCTCGCTAGCCGCCGCGAGCAGTGCGATTGAGAATCGCAACTTTGCCCAAGCGAACACGTTGCTACGCGATGCGCTGCGCAAGTTGGGAGACGAGTACCACTCGCCAAGCACGGTCGATGACACTGGCATGAGCTTGGTCTTGGCTGACTCGGAGGAGCAGAAAGGGCGGGAAGACATCGCCGCGAAACTCAGACGAAACGTTCTCGCCACGCGCCTGGCGATACTTGAGCAGCGAAAACTGGGGCCCTGACCTAGACGGCACAATGCGGCCGAAAGCCGACCTCCGGAGGCGCGGCTCCGTTACCCTTCTCCCAAATGGAACACATCACCATCACCGCCGCCACGCCCGAAGAACTTCGCGATGGCGAACTCGGCGTAAGCGCGGGCTCAGTACCCTCTTGACGGTCGTCTGGTCGTCTGGTCGTCTGGTCGTCTGGTCGTCTGGTCGGTGGCGATCAGGTGTTGATCAGATGTCGAGCACGTGTCGAAGCATGTGGAACGGCACTCGCCACGAGTGACCGTTTCCGGTATCGACGGTGGCCGTTCGCTGGTTAAAGCGAACGACGATGCCAACTTGGGGCTGGAGGTACTTGTCGTCGAACGATACCTTCTCGCCGCCACGGAAGTCGTTGCGAGAGGCTTTGATCGGTGGCGGCTTCGCCGGTGCTGCTGCCGCCGGCTGCGGGGCCGCAAGCGGCGGTTCGACAGCTGCATAAGGCAGCTTCCACTCGCGCCGAGTGCCTTCCTCGTGCAGCGTGACCTGCGTGTCCTTCATGGCAACCACCTTACCGTTGCGCATCTGGCCGTCGCGCCAATCGAGGAAGCGCACGGTCTGCCCCAGATTCATGTTCGTGCGCACGGCGATGATTCTTCGCGGATCGGCCAGCAAGCGCTCGATGATGGTGCTCAGCTGGAACAGTTCCAGGCTACTCGCGCGGTTGAGCGCATCGATGCGCTTCTATGAAAAGCTGGGGTTCGTACACGAGGCACTCTGCGCGAGTTCTACAAGCGGGCTGACGAGCCACATTACGTAGACGAGTACGTGCCCGGGCTGCTAGTCGCATGAACTCGGAAGGCTCCTCGGTGTAGCCGCTGCCGGCCAAAACGGGTCCTACGTCGCGAACGACTATTTTGGGGCGCACTGCGCTGCTCGGCCGACCCGGGTGCCCGCAAATGATGAAATGCGAACCCTATGGCGTTGCTGGGCTCCGGTTGGCGCCGGCATTGTCGCCTCGGCACAGCTTAGACGCGAGGCTCAACAGTTCATCAGCATCCCAGTGGTCGTCCGCATGAAGGCCGTACTTGGCCGCTACGACATGGCCTCGCGAGTCGATAAGGAAATCCGCAGGCAGGCCAAGGATTCCATTCTCGGCCCTGTTGTAGAAGCGGCCGGTAGTCAGAATCCAACGCATACCGCTCCAGAAGACGCGTGGATGCAACACGGCGAGTCCCGAGGTTTCCACACCGAACCGGCGGTAGTGTTGCTTGGTTGGGTCGGCGACGCAATCAAAGGGGAGCTGCGCCTGATACTTCAGCATCTCGTTTCGCGAAGAATGGAAGAGGATGACTTCACGAATGCCTGCCGCCTCGAGATCTTCCTGCCTTCTTGCGAGAGTCAGAAGATGGAAGTTGCATACGGGACAGCCTGCGAAGCGACGGAACTGCAAATGAACAAGCCGCGCGGAGGCATCCGGCACAGTCAGATGCTCCCCACGTATGGTCTCCAGGGTCGTTGCGGGTGCCATATCGCCTATTGAGAGCTTCATGAATCTTCCTTGAACGAGTTGCAGATCCGGGCCTCAGCTGAGGCCAGTCCTAAGGGAACGGTTTAAGTACAATGTACGTTAAGCAAATGTACCCTCTTATTCAGAATGGAGTCAAGCGTGGGACGCCCTGCAAAATTCACCCGTGAGCAGCTCCAGCGAGCCGCACTCGCACTTGTCGATGCGCACGGACTCACGGGCCTGACCATGCGCGCCCTGGCCAGCGAGCTCGGAACCGGGGCAATGACCCTCTACAACTACGTCTCGCAGCGAGAGGAGTTGGAGGTCCTGGTGGTCGAGGCGGTCATCGGCGAGGCTCGATGGGCGCCCGACGGCGACCTCGCCTGGCACGAGGAGCTGGAGGCCATCGCGGTGATGCTGTGGCGCTCCATCCGGACCCACCCCCATGTCATACCGCTCATCCTGACCAGGCGCAGCCGTTCGCCGGAAGTGCTCGCAGTGGCCGAGGCACTGCTGCGAACGTTGGCGCGCGGCGGACGCACAGGAGACCGCCTTCTCGTTGCTTTCAGAGCGGTGTCTGCGCTCATCATGGGCGCCGCGCAAGCCGAGCTCGCTGGACCGCTTACGCTACGTGCCGGCGAGTCCGTCAGCGAGACGATTTCTCGATTTCAAGCGCTCCCTCCGGACCGCTTTCCGCATCTGATTGAAATTGCCACGGCTGCTTCGGCCAGTGATGCTGAGACCGAGTTTCGCGCGGGGCTGGCCATCCTCGTTGATGGGTTGCGCAATGAAATTGCGTCAGGCCGCTGAGCGGGTGTCGGGCCCTGCTCTCTTCACGGTGGGCGAAAGTGATACCGAGCCCCCCAAGAAGGCACATGCGGAAACCCCCGCGCGACTTTAGCGGATGTCTGCTTTCAACCCAGCTGAAACTTCCGATCAGGGCCCTTTGCGCCTACAGCCCGTCCGGCTACAGTCGGCCGAGGTTGTGTGCAAACGGCTTTTGACTTGCGAGTATGCCGGCCACGCGGCCTTGTGGTGGTCATCGGCGCCACGGAGTCATCCAGTGGTCTCGTCGCACAGACCAGCGGTTTGCCTCGGGGCAGAGTCGCTGCGTA
>NZ_JBLFFN010000039.1:0-5618 GCF_051400855.1 Variovorax stachyos
TCTGAGGGGCTTTGATGGCTGGTCTGGGTGGGGTTGAGGGGTTGATTGGGGCTGTGTTGATCGAGAGGTTGGCGGGTTCTAGGAGGCTTCAAAAAAGTTTGGCGATTCTTTAAAAATCGTGTAATAATCTAAGGCTTCGCTGATCGCAGCGAAGTTGGCGAGAAGGGCGGAGAGAGTTGCCTGACTTGCGGGATCATTAAAAACATACAGCCGATAAGCGTGGGCGTTTGAGGCGAATGGCCAAGTTCTTCGGAACGAAGCCTTTAGGCTTTAAATGCTCATGAGAATAGAAGTGAAGTTCACTTCAATTCCGTTTTTATGAGTTTGTCTCGCGAGAGACGTTAAATTCAAGATCGAACTATAGAGTTTGATCCTGGCTCAGATTGAACGCTGGCGGCATGCCTTACACATGCAAGTCGAACGGCAGCACGGGAGCAATCCTGGTGGCGAGTGGCGAACGGGTGAGTAATACATCGGAACGTGCCCAATCGTGGGGGATAACGCAGCGAAAGCTGTGCTAATACCGCATGAGATCTACGGATGAAAGCAGGGGACCGCAAGGCCTTGCGCGAATGGAGCGGCCGATGGCAGATTAGGTAGTTGGTGAGGTAAAGGCTCACCAAGCCTGCGATCTGTAGCTGGTCTGAGAGGACGACCAGCCACACTGGGACTGAGACACGGCCCAGACTCCTACGGGAGGCAGCAGTGGGGAATTTTGGACAATGGGCGCAAGCCTGATCCAGCCATGCCGCGTGCAGGATGAAGGCCTTCGGGTTGTAAACTGCTTTTGTACGGAACGAAAAGGCTTTCTCTAATAAAGGGGGCTCATGACGGTACCGTAAGAATAAGCACCGGCTAACTACGTGCCAGCAGCCGCGGTAATACGTAGGGTGCAAGCGTTAATCGGAATTACTGGGCGTAAAGCGTGCGCAGGCGGTGATGTAAGACAGTTGTGAAATCCCCGGGCTCAACCTGGGAACTGCATCTGTGACTGCATCGCTGGAGTGCGGCAGAGGGGGATGGAATTCCGCGTGTAGCAGTGAAATGCGTAGATATGCGGAGGAACACCGATGGCGAAGGCAATCCCCTGGGCCTGCACTGACGCTCATGCACGAAAGCGTGGGGAGCAAACAGGATTAGATACCCTGGTAGTCCACGCCCTAAACGATGTCAACTGGTTGTTGGGTCTTCACTGACTCAGTAACGAAGCTAACGCGTGAAGTTGACCGCCTGGGGAGTACGGCCGCAAGGTTGAAACTCAAAGGAATTGACGGGGACCCGCACAAGCGGTGGATGATGTGGTTTAATTCGATGCAACGCGAAAAACCTTACCCACCTTTGACATGTACGGAATTTGCCAGAGATGGCTTAGTGCTCGAAAGAGAACCGTAACACAGGTGCTGCATGGCTGTCGTCAGCTCGTGTCGTGAGATGTTGGGTTAAGTCCCGCAACGAGCGCAACCCTTGTCATTAGTTGCTACATTTGGTTGGGCACTCTAATGAGACTGCCGGTGACAAACCGGAGGAAGGTGGGGATGACGTCAAGTCCTCATGGCCCTTATAGGTGGGGCTACACACGTCATACAATGGCTGGTACAAAGGGTTGCCAACCCGCGAGGGGGAGCTAATCCCATAAAGCCAGTCGTAGTCCGGATCGCAGTCTGCAACTCGACTGCGTGAAGTCGGAATCGCTAGTAATCGTGGATCAGAATGTCACGGTGAATACGTTCCCGGGTCTTGTACACACCGCCCGTCACACCATGGGAGCGGGTTCTGCCAGAAGTAGTTAGCCTAACCGCAAGGAGGGCGATTACCACGGCAGGGTTCGTGACTGGGGTGAAGTCGTAACAAGGTAGCCGTATCGGAAGGTGCGGCTGGATCACCTCCTTTCTGGAAACAATGCCGTTCAAATTGAACGCCCACACTTATCGGTTGTTGGAAGAGGTCGATTTGTTTCGACCATGGGTCTGTAGCTCAGCTGGTTAGAGCACCGTCTTGATAAGGCGGGGGTCGTTGGTTCGAGCCCAACTAGACCCACCATCTTCTGATATCCAAGTGAGAGGACATCGGGGGATTAGCTCAGCTGGGAGAGCACCTGCTTTGCAAGCAGGGGGTCGTCGGTTCGATCCCGTCATCCTCCACCATCATCCTGGTAGATCCTTCAACACCAAAGCGGCTTTGTGCGAGAGCGCGAGGCCTCTTTGTTGTTGATCGAGATTGTTCGGTCAATCGGCTGTTCTTTAAAAATTCATAGAGTCGAATCAGCGTTGCTGATGGAAACTGCACATTCGTAAAGGTTTAGTGCGGACCGTGCCATCAGCAACAAGAATTTTTGATTGCGTCAAATGAACTTTACTTCGAAGCAATTCGAATTGAAGACGGCATAACGCGTCAGGTGAAAGACCTGACATATTCCTTGATGGGCTTTGGTTTCTGTGAAGAAACGTCAAAGTTATAGGGTCAAGTGAATAAGAGCATGTGGTGGATGCCTTGGCGATGATAGGCGACGAAGGACGTGATAGCCTGCGATAAGCTTCGGGGAGCTGGCAAATTAGCTTTGATCCGGAGATTTCCGAATGGGGAAACCCACCGAAAGGTATCGTTATCTGAATACATAGGATAACGAGGCGAACCGGGTGAACTGAAACATCTCAGTAGCTCGAGGAAAAGACATCAACCGAGATTCCGAAAGTAGTGGCGAGCGAAATCGGAAGAGCCTGTTAGTGATAGCACAAGACTTAACGGAACGGCTTGGAAAGGCCGGCCATAGTGGGTGACAGCCCCGTACGTGAAAAGACTTGTGTGGTACTGAGCTGACGAAAAGTAGGGCGGGACACGAGAAATCCTGTCTGAAGATGGGGGGACCATCCTCCAAGGCTAAATACTCATCATCGACCGATAGTGAACTAGTACCGTGAGGGAAAGGCGAAAAGAACCCCGGGAGGGGAGTGAAATAGATCCTGAAACCGCATGCTTACAAAAAGTCGGAGCCCGCAAGGGTGACGGCGTACCTTTTGTATAATGGGTCAGCGACTTACATTCAGTGGCAAGGTTAACCGAATAGGGAAGCCGTAGAGAAATCGAGTCCGAATAGGGCGTCTAGTCGCTGGGTGTAGACCCGAAACCAAGTGATCTATCCATGGCCAGGATGAAGGTGCCGTAACAGGTACTGGAGGTCCGAACCGACTAGTGTTGCAAAACTAGCGGATGAGCTGTGGATAGGGGTGAAAGGCTAAACAAACTTGGAAATAGCTGGTTCTCTCCGAAAACTATTTAGGTAGTGCCTCAAGTATTACCGTCGGGGGTAGAGCACTGTTTTGGCTAGGGGGTCATGGCGACTTACCAAACCAAGGCAAACTCCGAATACCGACGAGTACAGCTTGGGAGACAGAGCACCGGGTGCTAACGTCCGGACTCAAGAGGGAAACAACCCAGACCGCCAGCTAAGGTCCCTAAAATTGGCTAAGTGGGAAACGAAGTGGGAAGGCTAAAACAGTCAGGATGTTGGCTTAGAAGCAGCCATCATTTAAAGAAAGCGTAATAGCTCACTGATCGAGTCGTCCTGCGCGGAAGATGTAACGGGGCTAAGCCAGTTACCGAAGCTGCGGATGCACAGTTTACTGTGCGTGGTAGGAGAGCGTTCTGTAAGCCTGTGAAGGTGCGTTGTAAAGCGTGCTGGAGGTATCAGAAGTGCGAATGCTGACATGAGTAGCGTTAAAGGGGGTGAAAAGCCCCCTCGCCGTAAGCGCAAGGTTTTCTACGCAACGTTCATCGGCGTAGAGTGAGTCGGCCCCTAAGGCGAGGCAGAGATGCGTAGCTGATGGGAAACAGGTCAATATTCCTGTACCGATGTGTAGTGCGATGTGGGGACGGATCTTAATAGGTCATCCGGGTGTTGGATATCCCGGTTTAGTTGGAAGTAGGCGTGCGTTAGGCAAATCCGGCGCACATATACCGAGGCCAACGATCGAGCCAGCTTGCTGGTGAAGTGACTGAACGAGGTTCCAGGAAAAGCCACTAAGCTTCAGCTGCACACGACCGTACCGCAAACCGACACTGGTGCGCGAGATGAGTATTCTAAGGCGCTTGAGAGAACTCAGGAGAAGGAACTCGGCAAATTGACACCGTAACTTCGGAAGAAGGTGTGCCCTATTAGTGTGAAGTGAACAACGGAGCATGAATGGGTTGCAAAAAATCGGTGGCTGCGACTGTTTATTAAAAACACAGCACTCTGCAAACACGAAAGTGGACGTATAGGGTGTGACGCCTGCCCGGTGCTGGAAGATTAAATGATGGGGTGCAAGCTCTTGATTGAAGTCCCAGTAAACGGCGGCCGTAACTATAACGGTCCTAAGGTAGCGAAATTCCTTGTCGGGTAAGTTCCGACCTGCACGAATGGCGTAACGATGGCCACACTGTCTCCTCCTGAGACTCAGCGAAGTTGAAATGTTTGTGATGATGCAATCTCCCCGCGGAAAGACGGAAAGACCCCATGAACCTTTACTGTAGCTTTGTATTGGACTTTGAACAGATCTGTGTAGGATAGGTGGGAGGCTTTGAAGTGCGGTCGCTAGATCGCATGGAGCCAACGTTGAAATACCACCCTGGTGTGTTTGAGGTTCTAACCTAGGTCCATCATCTGGATCGGGGACAGTGCATGGTAGGCAGTTTGACTGGGGCGGTCTCCTCCCAAAGCGTAACGGAGGAGTTCGAAGGTACGCTAGTTACGGTCGGACATCGTGACGATAGTGCAATGGCATAAGCGTGCTTAACTGCGAGACTGACAAGTCGAGCAGATGCGAAAGCAGGACATAGTGATCCGGTGGTTCTGTATGGAAGGGCCATCGCTCAACGGATAAAAGGTACTCTGGGGATAACAGGCTGATACCGCCCAAGAGTTCATATCGACGGCGGTGTTTGGCACCTCGATGTCGGCTCATCTCATCCTGGGGCTGTAGCCGGTCCCAAGGGTATGGCTGTTCGCCATTTAAAGAGGTACGTGAGCTGGGTTTAAAACGTCGTGAGACAGTTTGGTCCCTATCTTCCGTGGGCGCTGCAGATTTGAGGAAGCCTGCTCCTAGTACGAGAGGACCGGAGTGGACACACCTCTGGTGTATCGGTTGTCACGCCAGTGGCATTGCCGAGTAGCTAAGTGTGGAAGAGATAACCGCTGAAAGCATCTAAGCGGGAAACTCGTTTCAAGATGAGATCTGCCGGGGCCTCGAGCCCCCTGAAGAGTCGTTCTAGACCAGGACGTTGATAGGTCGGGTGTGGAAGCGCAGTAATGCGTTAAGCTAACCGATACTAATTGCTCGTGCGGCTTGACCCTATAACTTTGATCTCCCAGATCAAGGTGTTATGCCAAGTGACGCAGTCAAATACCAAGCTGATTTAACTCTATGAATTCGCCGTCTTGACCTCAATACCAAGACAGCAACCCTTTATGCCTGATGACCATAGCGAGGTGGTCCCACTCCTTCCCATCCCGAACAGGACAGTGAAACGCCTCAGCGCCGATGATAGTGCGGGTTCCCGTGTGAAAGTAGGTCATCGTCAGGCTCTTACAGCCACAAAAAGCCCAGCCAGCAATGGTTGGGCTTTTTGCCTTTTAGCCACCC
>NZ_JBLFFN010000040.1:0-4441 GCF_051400855.1 Variovorax stachyos
TCGAAGGAGCGCCACGAGTCGGTGACGCCGTGCAGCGAGATGACCGGCGTGCCGGAGCGGGCGCCCTGTTCGGCGAACTCGAGCCGCACGCGGCCGGGGAGTTGGATCTGGCGAAGGGTGAGTTTCATCGAGGGTTCCTCAGGAGCGGGTGGGGACCGGGACACGCCGCTGGCGAGCAGCATGTCGAGCACGCGGGCCGCGGCGCCGTCCCAGAAGCCGGTGGCATGCTCGAAGCGGATCAAAGTCACGGCGACGCAGGCGATGAAGTTTGCGCCCGCAAAGGGCCTCGGGGATGTGCGTTCTCGCACCTCGGCGTTCATGTCGTTGAACAATGCGGCCTGGCGCTTGGCTCGCCCATACTGGGGACAAGGCTTCGCCACCGAGGCAGCTCAAGCAGCCCCTGCATCGCTCGGCCAGCCGGACAGCAATCACAGGGCTCGCACGGACACGGGCGCACGTTCATGTCCAACGTGTCCTCACGGCAGTGGCGAAAGGCATCGCAGGCGGGCTTCGTACGCTTCCCATGCACGGATGCGGTTCTCGAGGTCTTCGTGATTGACCGATCGCGAGAGATAGCGTTCTCGCGGGTCGGCTGTGCCGGCCGCGCAGCGCCGCGTAAGAGCTGCGACAGCACGCTTGAAGGCGCCGTGCACGGACGGGCTGGGCGCCTCGACTGCGCTGGTCGACAGGGCGGGTGGGAGGATACGGCTCATGTTCATAGTGCACTCCTGGGGTTGGAATCGCGTGTTGACGAGGGGAAGCCTTCTTCGCCATGGCCACTCTTTTCTTGAGACTGCAAGCGCAGGCAGGAGACGTTTCGTGACGAATGGAGGCAGATGCACGCCGGCGTCCGTCCGTCCCGGCTCGACGTCGGTCGTCTGTCGGACGGACGCAAATCGAGCTGCATGTCGGTCAGCCGGAGTGCGCCGTGGTCGGCGTTGTCAGACCAGGCCACCACCGAGTCCCCGCTGCGCGTTCGGCCAGCACTGGAAGAAGGGACCGCGCTTCCGACGTTCAGAGGTCACCAGCGCCAGACGCACGGCGGTGAGTAGGCTTGCCACGACAAAGCCGCGCGGGGAGCATCGCGACCGCCGGATCGGAGGCATCAGCGGAATCGGCGGCAATGGGAGCATGCGCATGTCGTCTTCCTAAGCGGAACGGTGAGGTCCCGAGCCTAGGGAGATCGCACGCTCAAGGAGTCATCGGAAGCAATGACGCGTGGAGTCGCCGCACCATCAATCGAGGTTCGATCGGATGGCTTCGGGCAGACGCCCGAGCCAGAGGGAGGTCAGCGCCGCCCGGTTATGGACACCGAACTTGGCATAGATCGACTTCACATGGATGTGCGTCGTGTTGGGGCTTTGGCCCAGGATGGCCGCGACGGCCTTCTCCGTCTTTCCGTCGAGCAGTCGCAGCAAGACCCTGTGTTCCATCGCAGTGAGCGGCGCATTCGCGATGAGGAGCCCGTGGCTGAGCAAATGCTGGCGGTAGAACCAGCGCAGCCCGCGAAGCGCTAGGCCGAAAGGGTCCTTGTCCGCTGATGAGAACCGGGGAGCTTCCGTGCTGCGGAAGATGAACAGGTGCACCCGCACATCGTCGTTGACCGCACAACGCATCGACATGCTATCCGCGTGTCCGACAGCCAGATAGTGGCGCTGGTAGTGTGGACCGTCGAACCACTCCGGAGGCAGCGCTTCAAACAGGAGCCGGGTGCGGAACGGTTCCTCGCCGGACACGGCAAGGATCTGTGAGAGGTCGACAGACGGCGCCCACAGGGCGTCGAACTGCTCCTGGACCGAAGCGGCAATCGGCGGCAAAGGCCGCAGGAGCCGGACGAATCGCGGACGCCAGCCGTTCAACGCGTCGCCCGACGCAGGGCTTGGCAGCCGCACGAGCACCGACCAAAGTGCGTTGTGGGCGCCGAAGATCGAGCAGAGGCTGCAGAGCAGGTGCTCGAGCGCTTCATCGCCCTGGTCGATGGGGAAATTCGCGAGCTTGTCCCACAGCGCGTAGATCGCCTCCGTGAAATCGTTCATTGGAGGCCGGGCGGGGCGCGCAACTCCTGCATTCAATTGGTCACCTGTTTAGGTTATTACGCGATGCGGCCCACCCGCCTACGATCACTCGATGAACCAGCCCACCATCGTACGGCATCGTTTGACGGACCTTGCGCCTCGGGTTCGGGCGTCATGTCGGAATGGCGTGCGATGACGGGCCTGGAAGGGATCTCCGCCGCCGAGCTGTCGGAGCTGATTGGCGCGATCTACGACTGCTCCCTCGACCCGCAGCGGTGGGCCGCAACATGCGGAAGGATTGCGCAGCGTTGTGACAGCGTCGGGGGCGGCATCTGCGTGCACGACCTGAAGCAGATCCAGAACGACCAGCTGTACGTCTTCGGCTACGAGCCTGAGTTTCTGCAGAAATTTGGCGCCCACTACGCCGAGAGTCCGATGGCCGCGGCGGATGTCGTCTCCAACCTCGGCGACGTGAGCGCGCTGTCGATGGAGCGCTTCCATCTGCATGACAGCCGCTTCTACCGCGAAGTGCTGCAGCCATACGGGCTGCTCGACATCATCTGGTTTCCGGCGCTGCGCACCGGCGGTCGCGTGGCGTCGCTGCACGCGTCGCGCAGCGACAAGTCGCCGCACTACCAGCAGGGCGACCTCGCCCTGTTCGAGCTCCTTGCGCCGCACGTCTGCCGTGCTCTGGCGATTTCCGATGCGCTCGACATCCAGGTGCTGAAGTCCGAGGTGCTGGAGAGGACACTCGATGGCCTGGCGGCCGGCGTGTTCCTGGCGGCCCGTGACGGCCACGTCGTGTACATGAACACTGCGGCCGAGCGACAGGTCAAGTCGGGCACGGCGATGCGCCTGGTCAACAACCGGTTGTCCCCGGTCTATCCGGCCGCTCGTGCCGCGTTGACGCAGGCGCTCCAGGATTCATGCCGTGATGGTGCCGACATGCGCACCAAGGATCATGCGATCGGAATCCCTGACGGAACCGGCGGGGGCTACGTCGCCACCCTGCTGCCGGTTGCCGATGGCCGGCGCGGCGGGATCCTCGCACCGTTCGCGGCGAGTGTTGCCGTGTTCATCCAGGATCCTGTCCAGGCGCCGCTGATGCCGGGGGAGGCATTTGGACGGCTGCATGGGCTCACCGGCGGCGAACTGCGCGTGCTAATGGCGCTGTCGCAAGGCCTCGGCGGTACCGAGGCCGCCGGAATGCTGGGCGTGGGCGAGCCGACCATCCGCACCCACCTGCAGAGGATTTACTCCAAGACCGGCACGTCCAAGCAGGGGGATCTGCTGCGTCTACTGCACCACTCGACACCTCCGACGCGGCACCAGACGCGCCTGGCAGGCTGCTGAAGTACCAAGCGCGCCGAACGCATCCTGCGCACTGAAGAAGGCGGTTGGGTGATTGCGACGCTCCAGGCTCGTTGCCTTCGCCGTTTTCGCCGTGCCGAGGTGCTCTTTGGGCTTTCGTGGACCCGCTACGAGGCCAACGGACGGGCCCCGTCATCGCTTCCGATGACGCGCCGGCTGCGGTGATCACCTACGCTCCCTCACCAATACAAAGAATACGAAAGCCAGCCATGTTCAACCGTACCGTTCGAAGCCTGTCCGCACTAGGCGCATTCATACTTCGACTCTCAAAGAAGCGAGCGCAACTGATCGGAGCTTTCGCCACGGGAATGCTTTTGTCCGGCGCTCTCTCGACATTCGCGGTGAATAGTTCGACCGTCAATGCCACGGCACCACGCAAACCTGCACGGTCGGCCGCAGCAGTCCCGATCATCGTCGCGGCGCAATCCAAACTCGATCTACTGCGCAACGAAGCGGCCAGTGGGGACGAATTTTCAAACCGGGCGCTCTCCGTCGCTCTGATGGACAAGTTCGACTTGACCGGTGACTCGGATGATCTCTACGAGGCCATGGTTTGGGTCGACAGGCGGTGGAACGCGTTCGGCAACTCGGAAATGGCTGAGCGTGTCTTCGCGCAGTACTGCGAGCACCGTGTGGTGCGTTGGCACTGGTTCTGCGTTCTGGGCGAATGACAGAGGCGGGCCTACGGCGCTTTCGAGACCGTGCGTCGGTTCGCTGACGCTGCGGCCCGCCAATCGGCGGCTTGGCGGCCCTCGGCGTGGCCTCATGCAGCGCAACTCGCTGGCAGTCTTGCCCTTGCGGTACAGCCTCGAATCGGGATCGCGGTCTGCACGTTGTAGCGACTGCAGCTGGTTCAGGTGGCTGTGGATGGGGATCTTCAGCAGGACTGCGCGGTGGTACGACGGTCTGCCAGTGGCCGACGGCTGAGCACCCTCAATCCAAGCGCATGCAGCTTCAGTTCATCGACGAAGACGTCGAAGTATCAGTGCCCTGCGGGCCAACGGGCCATCTACAGGTTCAGCACGCTCGAGCGAAATGGCCTCCAAGCGCGCCTG
>NZ_JBLFFN010000041.1:0-2931 GCF_051400855.1 Variovorax stachyos
TACTCGATTGCCTTGCCCATGTCCTCGACCACCTTCTTCGCGTCGCCGAAGACCATCATGGTCTTGTCCATGTAGAACAGCTCGTTGTCCAGCCCGGCATAACCCGCGGCCATCGAGCGTTTGTTCACGATTACCGTCTTGGCCTTGTAGGCCTCCAGGATCGGCATGCCGTAGATCGGCGTGCCCTTGGTGAGCGCGGCAGGGTTCACCACGTCGTTGGCGCCCAGGATGATCGCCACGTCGGCCTGCGCGAACTCGCCGTTGATGTCTTCCATTTCGAACACCTGGTCGTAGGGCACCTCGGCCTCGGCCAGCAGCACGTTCATGTGGCCGGGCATGCGCCCTGCCACCGGGTGGATCGCGTACTTCACGGTCACGCCCTTGTGGGTGAGCTTCTCCGCCAGCTCGTTGACCGCATGCTGTGCCCGCGCCACCGCCAGGCCGTAGCCCGGCACGATGATCACGGTCTCGGCGTTGGAAAGCATGTAGGCCGCATCGTCCGCACTGCCGCTCTTGACCGGCCGCTGCTCCTGGGCCGCACCCGTGGCCGCCGCCGCCTCCCCGCCGAAGCCGCCCAGGATCACGTTGAAGAACGACCGGTTCATCGCCTTGCACATGATGTAGCTCAGGATCGCGCCCGAGCTGCCCACCAGCGAGCCCGCCACGATCAGCATCGCGTTGTTCAGGCTGAACCCGATGCCCGCGGCCGCCCAGCCCGAGTAGCTGTTGAGCATCGACACCACCACCGGCATGTCCGCCCCGCCGATCGGGATGATGATCAGCACGCCCATCACGAAGGCCAGCAGCAGCATCAGGAAGAAGGCGGTCCAGCTCTCGGTGGCCATGTACACCAGGCCGAGCCCGATGGTCAGCAGCCCCAGCACCAGGTTGAGCATGTGCTGGCCCTTGAACTGCACGGGCGCGCCCTGGAACAGGCGGAACTTGTACTTGCCCGAGAGCTTGCCGAAGGCGATGACGGATCCGCTGAAGGTGATGGCGCCGATGGCCGCGCCCAGGAACAGCTCGAGCCGGTTGCCGGCAGGAATGCCGTAGCGCGCGAGCCCGTCGACGACAAACGCGCCTTCGGGCGTGTTGCCGCCGATCACCGCCGCCACCGGAGGCGGCGTGATGCCGAAGGCCCAGGGCTCGACCACCGCGGCCACCGCGATGAAGACCGCCGCCAGGCCGATCATGCTGTGGAAGAAGGCGACCAGTTCGGGCATCTGGGTCATCTCGACCGTCTTTGCGCGATAGGCGCCATAGCCGCCGCCCACCACCAGCCCGAGCAGCACCCAGGCCATGCCCTGCGCCTTACCACCGGAGAGCTGCACGATCAGCGCCGCGGTGGTCAGGATGGCGATCCCCATGCCGACCATGCCGAAGATGTTGCCGCGGATCGAGGTGGTGGGGTGGCTCAGGCCCTTGAGGGACTGGATGAAGCAGATGCTGGCGATCAGGTACAGCAGCGTGGCGACGTTCATCGACATGGTCAGTGGCCCTCCGCCTTGGCAGCTGCAGGTGCCTGGGCCTTCTTGTCCTTCTTCCTGAACATTTCCAGCATGCGCCGGGTGACCAGGAAGCCGCCGAAGACGTTGACCGCAGCCAGCGCGACGGCCAGCACGCCCATGCCCTTGCCCAGCCAGGTGCTGGTGAGCGCGGCCGCCAGCATGGCGCCGACGATGACGATGGCCGAAATGGCGTTGGTCACCGCCATCAGCGGCGTGTGCAGCGCGGGCGTGACGGTCCAGACCACGTGGTAGCCCACGTAGATGGCCAGCACGAAGATGATCAGGTTGATGACGGTGTGGGAGACGGGGTCCATGGGCTGCTTCCTCGTTCTTACTTGCGGGTCACTTGGCCGTCCCTGCTCATCAGGCAGGCGGCGACGATGTCGTCCTCGAGATCGATCTTGAAGCCGCCCTCCTTGGGGAGCACGAGCTTGAGGAAGTCGAGCACGTTGCGTGCGTAGAGCGAGGAGGCGTCGGCGGCCACGAGCGCGGGCAGGTTGGTCTCGCCCACGAGGGTGACGCCATGCTTGATGACGGTACGCCCCGGCTCGGTCAGCGGGCAATTGCCGCCTTGCGGGGCCGCCAGGTCGACGATGACGGAGCCGGGCTTCATGGACTTGACCATGTCCTCGGTGACCAGCACCGGGGCGGGCCGGCCGGGGATGAGCGCCGTGGTGATGACGACGTCGGCCTGCGCCACGCGCTTGGCGACCTCGGCCTTCTGCCGATCGAGCCAGCTCTGGGGCATGGGACGGGCGTAGCCGCCTACGCCTTCGGCGGCTTCCTTCTCTTCCTGGGTCTCGTAGGGCACGTCGATGAACTTCGCCCCCAGCGACTCGACCTGCTCCTTGACGGAGGGGCGCACGTCCGAGGCCTCGATCACCGCGCCCAAGCGTTTGGCGGTGGCGATGGCCTGCAGGCCGGCCACGCCGACGCCCAGGATGACGACGCGCGCGGCCTTCACGGTGCCGGCGGCGGTCATCAGCATGGGGAAGAAGCGCTGGTACCTGTCGGCCGCGATCATGACGGCCTTGTAGCCGGCGATGTTGGCCTGGGAGGAGAGCACGTCCATGCTCTGCGCGCGGGTGGTGCGGGGGGCGGCTTCCAGCGCAAAGCTGGTGAGGCCGGCGGCCGCGAGCCTCTGCAGGCCCTCGGCATCGAAGGGGTTGAGCATGCCCACCACCACGGTGCCGGGCTTCGTGAGCGCAATCTCCTCGTCGGAGGGCGAGCGCACCTTGAGCACGAGCTCGCAGGCGAAGGCGCCGGCGGCATCGGTGATCTCGGCACCGGCGGCCTGGAAGGCGGCGTCGGTGATCGAGGCAGTGATGCCGGCGCCGGACTGCACGCGCACAGTGTGCCCCTGCGCGACAAGCTTCTTGGCCGTCTCCGAAGTGACGGCCACTCGGGTTTCGCCGGGCACAGT
>NZ_JBLFFN010000042.1:0-2828 GCF_051400855.1 Variovorax stachyos
CAGCTGGTCGAGGCCCTGCAGCCCGAGCGCAGCCTGGGCAGCAGCCCGCTGTTCCAGGTGCTGTTCAACCACCAGCGCACCGACACGAGAGCCCTGCATCGCCTGCCCGGACTGGTGCTGGAGGACTATGCGCTGGCGGATTCGTCGGCGCAGTTCGAGCTCACGCTCGACAGCAGCGAGGACGAGAGCGGCCAGGTGCGACTGGCCTGGCGCTATGCGGCCGAGCTGTTCGAGGCACAGACCATCGAGCGCATGGCGCGCCACTACGTGGCCGTGCTGGACGCGCTGGCGCAGCGTCCGCAGCAGGCGGTGGGTGACGTGGTGCTGCTCGACGATGCCGAGCGGGCGCAACTGCGGCAGTGGGGCACGAACGCCCAGCCGCATGGCGACGCCGAGCCGGTGCATCGGTTGTTCGAGCGCCAGGCGAGGCGCACGCCCGATGCCACGGCCCTGGTCTTCGGCGAGGAGCAGCTGAGCTACGCCGAGCTCGATCGCCGTGCCCGGCAGCTTGCCGGGCATCTGCTGGCACGCGGCATCGGCCCCGAGGTGCGCGTGGCCATCCATGCCGAGCGCAGCTGCGAGTTCGTGCTGGGCGTGCTCGCCGTGCTCCAGGCCGGCGGGACCTATGTGCCGCTCGACCCCGCGCTGCCGGCGCAGCGCCTGGACTACCAGCTTCGCGACAGCCAGGCTGCGCTGCTGCTGAGCGCCGGCGATTTCGCCTGGGCGCCCGGCGTGCCGGTGCTGCGCCTGTCGCTGACGGACAGGCACGACGCGATGCCGCTGGCCAGGACGGCCACGCCGCACCCCGCGCAGGCGGCCTATGTGATCTACACCTCGGGCTCGACCGGCCGCCCCAAGGGCGTGGTGGTCACCCACGGGGCGCTGGCCCGCTACGTGCAGGCGGTGCTGGCGCGGCTGGACCTGCCCGAGGCCGCGCGCAGCATGGCGATGGTGTCCACCGTGGCGGCCGACCTGGGCCACACCGTGTTCTACGGCGCGCTGTGCGCGGGCCGGGCGCTGCACCTGATGCCGGCCGAGACGGCGTTCGACCCGGAAGCCTTCGCCGCCTACATGAGCAGCCGCAACGTGGACGTGCTCAAGATCGTGCCCAGCCATCTGCAGGCCCTGCTGGGCGCGCAGCAGCCGGCCCGCGTGCTGCCGGCGCACCTGCTGGTACTGGGCGGCGAGGCGAGCCCCTGGCCCTTGATCGAACGCATCGGCCGGCTGAGTCCCGGGACCCGCGTGCTCAACCACTACGGGCCCACCGAGACCACGGTCGGCGTGCTGACCCAGGAGGCGGCCGAGGCCTCGCGCGACGCGGACAGCCTGCCCATCGGCAGGCCGCTCGCCGGCTGCGAAGCCCATGTGTTGGATGCCGGGCTGGGCCTGGTGCCCTGTGGAGTGGCGGGCGAGCTGTACCTTGGCGGCGCGGGCCTCGCGCGCGGCTACCAGGACCGTGGCGGCCAGACCGCCGAGCGCTTCGTCGCCAGCCCCTTTCAGCACGGCGCGCGGCTCTACCGTTCCGGCGACCGGGTCCGGATGCTGCGGGACGGCAGCCTCGAGTACCTGGGCCGGATGGACGACCAGGTCAAGGTGCGGGGCTATCGCGTCGAGCTGCCCGAGGTGGCGCGGGCCTTGCGGGCGCAGCCCGGCGTGCGCGAGGCGGTGGTGGTGGCGCGCGAAGGCCGGCTGGTGGCCTATGTGTCGGCGCAGGCCGGGCAGGTGCTGGACACCGCGCGCCTGCGCGAGCAACTGGGCCGCGCGCTGCCGGACTACATGGTGCCGGGCGGGATCGTGGTGCTGGAGACGCTGCCGCTGAACGCGAACGGCAAGGTAGACCGCAAGGCGCTGCCCGAGCCGGTGCTCGATGGCGGGGCGCAGGCCTACGAGGCGCCGCAAGGCGAGACCGAGGAGGTCCTGGCACGTATCTGGTCTGAGGTGCTGGGCGTCGCGCGCGTGGGCCGCCACGACAACTTCTTCGAGCTCGGCGGCCATTCGCTGCTGTCGCTGCAATTGCTGGAGCGCGTGCGCCGCCAGGGCTTCGCGGCGCAAGCGCGCACGCTGTTCGAGCAGCCGCGGCTGGCCGCCTTCGCGCAGGCGCTCGCGAGCGAAGCGAGCCGGCCCGAGGTGGTGGTGCCGCCGAACGGCATTCCGCCGGGCTGCACCACGCTCGAGCCATCGATGCTGACGCTGGTCGTGCTCGACGCCGACCAGGTCCGACGCATCGAGGCCGCGGTGCCGGGTGGCGCGGCCAACATCCAGGACATCTACCCGCTGGCGCCGCTGCAGGAAGGCATCCTGTTCCACCACCGGCTGCAGGCGCAGGGGGACGCCTACGTCGGCTCGCAGGCCCTGGGCTTCGACAGCCGGGAGCGGCTGGAGCGTTTCGTGCACAGCCTCGAGCGCGTGATCGCGCGCCACGACATCCTGCGCACGGCGGTGCTCTGGGAAGGGCTCGACGAGCCGGTGCAGGTGGTGTGCAGGCAGGCGCCGCTTCGGCTGCAGTGGCTGCAGGGCGAGACGAGTGGCGATGGAGATGGCGAGGCGGGTGGCGATGTGGCAGAGCAGCTCGCCGCCCGGGTCCATCCCGCGCACTACCGCATCGATGTGCGGCAGGCACCCATGATCCATGCGGTGGCCGCGCACGACGCGGCGCGGCAGCGCTGGCTGCTGCAATTGCCCAGTCATCACCTGGTGCTGGACCACATCACGCTGGAACTGGTGGTGCGGGAGATCGCGCTGTTCGAGGCGGGCCGCGAAGAGGCGCTGCCCGAGCCGGTGCCCTTCCGGCGCTTCGTGGCGCAGGCGCGCCTGGGGGTGAGTCGGGC
>NZ_JBLFFN010000043.1:0-2412 GCF_051400855.1 Variovorax stachyos
GCTGGCGTTGCCGGCCGAGATCAGCCCGCCGGGGATGGCCGGGCGGATGCCGCTGATGCCTTCCTTGGTGGTGCCGGCGCGGATGCCCTCGTCGTTCTCGACCGTCACTTCCTTGGTGCGCAGGCCCATCACGGGATCGGCCACGCCGGCAAGCACGGTGATGGGGGCGATCTCGTCCTTGAACAGGCCCTTCTCGAGCGCGGCAGCGGCCTTCTGCTGGCTGGCGGCACCGTACTCGTCCATGGCGTCGCGCCCGATGTCGTAGCGCTTGGCGACCTGCTCGGCCGTCTGCAGCATGTTCCAGTAGATCTCGGGCTTGTGCTTGACCAGCCACGGGTCGGCCAGCATGTGCTTGTTCATCTCGTTCTGCACGCAGGAGATGCTCTCGACGCCGCCGGCGACGTAGACCTCGCCCTCGCCCGCGATGATGCGCTGCGCGGCGGTGGCGATGGTCTGCAGGCCCGAGGAGCAGAAGCGGTTGATGGTCATGCCCGCGGTGGTGATGGGCAGTCCGGCGCGCAGGGCGATCTGGCGCGCGATGTTGGCGCCGGTGGCGCCTTCGGGGTTGGCGCAGCCCATGATGACGTCATCGACTTCGGCGGCGTCGATGCCGGCGCGCGCAACGGCGTGCTGCACGGCATGGCCGCCGAGGGTGGCGCCGTGCGTCATGTTGAAGGCGCCCTTCCAGCTCTTGGCGAGCGGGGTGCGGGCGGTGGAGACGATGACGGCGCGGGTCATGGTGGAGTCCTTTGCAAAAAGAAAACTACTGGGGCTGCGCGGTGTTGCGCAGCAGCTGGTGATAGAACCGGATCATCTCGGCGTAGTTGGCGATCGAGATGCGCTCGTTGGTGCCGTGAAAGCGCGACAGGTCCTCCGGACGCGCACGAACCGGCGAGAAGCGGTAGACCGCGTCACTCAGGATCGCGAAATGGCGCGAGTCGGTGGCGGCGATCATCAGGCCTGGCGCCACGATGGCGTCGGGAAACACCTGGCGCACCGACTGGGCGATCGTGCGGTAGCCCAGGCTGTCGGTGGGCGAGACCGGCGACGGCTCCGAGTTGCCGGGATAGGGCTTGATCGCGATCGCGTCGTTGCCGATGGTCTTGCGGATGTGCGCCTCGACCGAGGCCAGGCTGTCGCCCGGGAGCACGCGGAAATTGACGGCGGCCTCGGCGCGGCCGGGCAGCACGTTGTCCTTGTTGCCGGCGCGCACGATGGTCAGCGCGGTCGTGGTGCGCAGCATCGCGTTGCTGCTCGCGCCCTTCTCGAGCTGAGCCTGCACCAGCGGGCCGAACAGCCACAGGTTGGACAGCGCAACGCGGTTGAAGCCGCGCATCTCGGGCGCCAGCGTGGCGAACATCTCGCCTGCCACCCCTTCGATCGCGGCCGGCATCGGATTGGCTTCGAGCTTCGCGAGCGCCGCGCTCATGCTGCCGATCGCGCTGTGCGAGGGCGGCATCGACGAATGGCCGGGCGGTTGGTCCAGCGAGAGGAAGAAGGTGCCGTAGCCCTTCTCGGCCAGGCCGATCAGCGCGGCCGGCCTGTCCAGCCCCGCGAGCACGCCTTCGGTGACCAGCAGGCCTTCGTCGAGCACCCATTCGAGCCGCACGCCGCGCGACTTCAGCAGCTCGGCGATGGGCTTGGCGCCGCGCAGACCGCTGACCTCCTCGTCGTCGCCGGCGACCAGGTAGATGGTCTGGCGCGGCTGGAAGCCCTCGGTCACCAGCATCTCGATGGCCTCCATCTGGGCCAGCAGGTTGCCCTTGTCGTCCCAGGTGCCGCGGCCCCAGACGAAGCCGTCCTTGATCCGGCCACTGAAGGGATCGGCCTCCCAGGCCTTCTCGGTGCCGGGCGCGACGGGCACCACGTCCTGGTGTGCCATCAGCGCGATCGGCCGGGCCGACGCATCGCTGCCGGTCCAGGTGTAGAGCAGTGCGTTGTCGCCGACAACTTCCTTCTTCAGCGCGGCGTGCAGCTTCGGGAAGCGCTGCGCCAGGTAGGCATGCAGCTTCCTGAACTCCTCGCCGTTGGCCTGGAGGCCCTCCATGCCGGAAATGGTGCGGATCGGGATGGCGCCCGCCAGCCGCTCGGCCGCCGCCTGCTCGTCGATCGCCAGGCGCGGGACCGGCGGCACCTGCAGCTGTCGCGAGGGGCGGCGCCAGGTGTTGCCCGCGACCGCAGCGGCCAGCACGAGTACGGCCAGCAGCAGCAACCACGACAAGCGCTTGACCATGGCCCGTCCTCGCACCCTGCCGTCCATCAGCCGAACTGCTTGCCTTCTGCCACCAGCTTCTTGATCAGCGGCGCAGGCTCCCAGAAGGCGGCGTCGTCGCGTGGGTTCCTGGCAAAGCGCTTCATCGCCTGGGCCACGTTGAAGAGGCCGACCTGGTTGGCATGGTGCATGGGGCCGCC
>NZ_JBLFFN010000044.1:0-2378 GCF_051400855.1 Variovorax stachyos
TTGTTCGAGCGCCAGGCGAGGCGCACGCCCGATGCCACGGCCCTGGTCTTCGGCGAGGAGCAGCTGAGCTACGCCGAACTCGATCGCCGTGCCAACCGCCTGGCGCACCGTCTCATCGGGCTCGGCGTCGAACCCGAGACACGGGTGGGCATCGCGGCGGAGCGCTCGCTGGAGATGGTGGTGGGCCTGCTGGGCATCCTGAAGGCGGGCGCGGCCTATGTGCCGCTGGACCCGGACTACCCGGCCGAGCGGCTGGCCTACATGGTGGCCGACAGCGGCATCGACCTGGTGCTCACGCAAAGCCATCTGCGCGGGCGCATTCCGGGGCTAGACGCCTTGCAGGTCCTGGCGCTCGATGGGATGGCGCTGGGGACCGGGCCCGACCACGATCCCGGCGTGCCGCTGCACGGCGAGCACCTCGCCTACGTGATCTACACCTCCGGCTCCACCGGCCGCCCCAAGGGGGCCGCCAACCGGCACCGCTCCCTGCGCAACCGGTTGGCATGGGGCCAGCAGCACCAGCCCCTGGACCCTGGCGACGCGGTGCTGCAGAAAACGCCCTTCAGCTTCGACATCTCCTTCTGGGAGGTCTTCTGGCCCCTGAGCGTGGGGGCGCGGCTGGTGCTCGCGGGCCCCGGCGACCACCGTGATCCGCAGCGCATCGCCGAGCTGGTGCGCCGGCATGGGATCACCACCATCCACTTCGTGCCCTCCATGCTGCAGGCCTTCATGGCCCATGGCGCGGCGCGGTCCTGCGCCGGGCTGAGGCGGATCATCTGCAGCGGCGAAGCCTTGCCCGCCGATCTGCAGCAGCGCGTGCTCGCGGCCCTGCCGCAGGTCGCGTTGCTCAATCTCTACGGGCCCACCGAAGCCGCGATCGAGGTGACCTGGTGGCGCTGCCGCGAGGACGGCTTGCCGACGGTGCCCATCGGCCGGCCCGTGGCCAACATCCGCACCCATGTGCTGGACGCCGGGCTCGACCTCGTGCCGCAGGGCGTGCCGGGCGAGCTGTACCTGGGCGGCGTGGGCCTGGCGCGCGGCTACCTGGGGCGCCCGGGGCTGACGGCCGAGCGCTTCGTGGCCGACCCGTTCGACAGCGAAGGCGCACGGCTTTACCGCACCGGCGACCTGGTGCGCTGGAACGGCGAGGGGCAGCTGGAGTACCTGGGGCGCATCGACCACCAGGTGAAGATCCGGGGCTTTCGCATCGAGCTGGGCGAGGTGGAGGCGCAGCTGCTGGCACAGCCGGGCGTGCGCGAGGCCGTGGTCGTGGCGCGCGAGGGCGCGGGCGGCGCGAGGCTGGTGGCCTACATCACGGCAGGCGGCGGACAGCTGCCGGATGCGGCGCTGCTCAAGGAACAGCTGGGCCGCACGCTGCCGGACTACATGGTGCCCGGGGCGATCGTGGTGCTGGAGGGGCTGCCGCTGAACGCGAACGGAAAGGTCGATCGCAAGGCGCTGCCGGAGCCGGTGCTCGATGGCGCATCGCAGGACCACGAGCGGCCGCATGGCGAGATGGAAGAGGCGCTGGCGCGCATCTGGTGCGAGGTGCTGGGCGTGGAGCGCGTGGGCCGTCACGACAACTTCTTCGAGCTCGGCGGCCATTCGCTGCTGGCGCTGCAATTGCTCGAGCGCGTGCGAGGGCAGGGGTGGGCGGTGCAGGTGCGCACCTTGTTCGAGCAGCCGCGGTTGGCCGCCTTCGCACAGGCGCTGGGGCGCGAGCCGGGCCGGCCCGGGGTGGTGGTTCCGCGCAACGGCATCCCGCCGGGCTGCACCGCGCTCGAGCCGTCGATGCTGACGATGATCGAGCT
Organism: Variovorax stachyos; assembly: GCF_051400855.1. Classification (NCBI taxonomy): domain Bacteria; kingdom Pseudomonadati; phylum Pseudomonadota; class Betaproteobacteria; order Burkholderiales; family Comamonadaceae; genus Variovorax; species Variovorax stachyos. Next base: position 1,812 of record NZ_JBLFFN010000044.1, read on the forward strand.
CGACACGCAGGAACTGCGCCGCATCGAAGCCGCGGTGCCGGGTGGCGCTGCCAACATCCAGGACCTCTATCCGCTGGCGCCGCTGCAGGAAGGCATCCTGTTTCACCACCGGCTGCACGACGCCGAGGACGCCTATGCCATGCGCAGCCTTCTTCGCTTCGACGGCAAGGAGCGCCTGCTCGCCTTCGTCGAGGGCTTTTCCCGCGTGGTCGCGCGCCACGACATCCTGCGCACCGCGGTGCTGTGGGAGGGCTTGCGCGAGCCGGTGCAGGTCGTTCTCCGGCATGCGGAGATGAAGGTGCAGGGGCTCGGCGGCGAAGCCGACGTGCAGCTGCGGCGCATCGATGTACGCCGCGCGCCGATGATCGAGGCGGTGGCCGTGCGCGACGCAACGCCGGGGCGCTGGCTGCTGCATCTCTACAGCCACCACCTGGTGCTGGACCACGCCTCGCTGGCGCAGATCGTCGAGGAGATCGCCCTGATCCAGGCCGGCCGCGAAGAGGCGCTGCCCGAGCCGGTGCCCTTCCGGCGCTTCGTGGCGCAGGCGCGCCTGGGGGTGAGTCGGGC
>NZ_JBLFFN010000045.1:0-2036 GCF_051400855.1 Variovorax stachyos
AGCGCTGCCGCGAGTGGCCGATCGCCGCTGCGCAGCGCGGCCTCGATCAGCGTCAGGTCGAGCAGGTCGCGCTGGGCGTGGCTGCCGCCGAAGCGATGCGCACTCGAGCGGATCGGCCGCAGCAGCGCGACGACCGTCGAGTGGTCGCCAGCCACGAAGGCCTGCACGGCGCGCGTCGCGGCCTCGCCGACCTCGGCGGTGAAGGCGCGGGTGTCGCCGTCGCCAGCGAGCGCGGCCCGCTGCGTCTCGCGCAACTGCGCTGCGAGATCGCTGCGCCCTGCGCTCGCGAAGGCCATCATCGCGTGCAGGTCGTTGAAGGCATAGTTGCCCGCGGTGGCATGCGGCGCCCAGCGTTCGGCCAGCGGCTGCCAGCGGTCGCCGACGTCCACTCCGCGCAGCGCGAGGCGCCACAGCAGTGCGCATTGGTCGATCATGTCGAGCACGACCGCCGAGCTCGGCCCGCCAATCGACGCGTCGTACATCGCGAGCACCTCGTCGTGCCGGTCCTGCTCGAGCTTGAACAGCGCCAGGTGCCACCAGTTGTGCACGGCGAAGAAGCTGTCGCGCGACCAATGCGCCGCATTCGGCTCGAGCCAGGCGATGCCGTCCTCCGGCGCATTGCGCATCTCGTGCACATGCGCCACCGCGTGCCAGGCCCAGGTGTCGCGCGGTTGCAAGTCGATCGCGCGGCGTCCGGTGCGCTCGGCCTGCGCATAGTCACCGGTCTCCTCAAGCCCGAAGGCGTGCATGCCGAGCACCGCATGGTGGCCGGGCATCGCCTCGTTCCAGTGCGGCCGCACGCGCGCGATGCGGTCGCGCAGCATGCGCGAATCGCCGGTGAAGAAGTCCACCTGGTGGCCGGCCTGCAGCGCGAGCAGGTCGCGCGGGTGCTGCGCCGACAGGTCCTCCAGCATGCGCGCGGCGTCGCGCCAACGGCCGGCGGCAACGAGCGCGGCGGAGCGCGCATGCATCCGCTCGCGATCGGTTCGCGCGTGGCGCGCCGCGGCCTCGGCCGCCTCGCGCGCGGTCGCGAGCGCCGGCGCGTCGGTGCCGAGCAGGTGAAGCCAGGCTCGCAGCGTGTGCGCGATCGACATGCCCGGCGCCTCGGCGAGCGCACGGTCGATCTTGGCGAGCGGGTCGCCGATCAGGCAGCGCATTTCGTGCGCGGCCTGGTCGTAGTGGTCGATCGCGGCGGCGGTGGCACCGCTCACCGGATGTCCCAGGGCGTCGATCAGAACGGTCATCGCCGGGTCTTTGAGAGATCAGACAAGCGCCGCGCCGACGGCGGCGGAGGCGACAAAGCGGCTCAGGTCGAGAGCGAAGCGTTGCGGCTCCTCCCAGTGCATCGCATGCCCGGCGTCGGCGTATTCGACAAGCCGGGCGGTCGGGATCAGGCCCAGCATCGCCTTCTGGTCGGTGGCCGAACAGAACGCATCGTGCCGGCCCCAGACGATCAGCGTGGGCACCCAGATCTCGCGCAGGCGCGCCGAGAAGTCGTCGCCGATGAAGCCGGCGAAGGCGGCGCGCCAGACATGCGCCGGGACCTTCAGGCTTTCGGCGACGAATCGGTCGAGCATCGAAGCGGCGATCGGCCGGGCCAGCGTGCTCTGCTGGAAGTCGCGGGCGACGGCGTCGGGCACCGGGTCGGTGAGCGGCACGATCTGCTCGCGGTGGTAGGCGAGCACCTCGGGCGGCCGGCCGAACCACGGCATCGTGCCGGCCAGCAGCAGGCCGGCGACCCGCGAAGGGTGGTCGATCGCAAGGCGCATCGCATTGACGCTTCCCATCGAGTGACCGACGATCACCGCGCGCTGGATCTCCATCGCGTCCATGAAGGCCGCCACGTCGGCGGCGAAGTCGGCGGGCCGGTATCCTCCGGCCGGCTTGTCGCTGCCGCCATGGCCGCGTTGGGTGAGCGCCATCACGCGCAGATGGGATGGCAAGTGGGCCAGCACCGGCTCGAAGGAGCGCCACGAGTCGGTGACGCCGTGCAGCGAGATGACCGGCGTGCCGGAGCGGGCGCCCTGTTCGGCGAA
>NZ_JBLFFN010000046.1:0-403 GCF_051400855.1 Variovorax stachyos
CTCGCCACCGGACCACCCACCTGCCAGGTGCCGGGGTGATAGCTCATGGTCTGGTCCGCGCGCTGGTGCAGCGTCGGAATGCCGCCGTTGTCGACCGGTGCAGGGTTGCCGTAGCGATAGGCAATGCCTTCTGCCTTGGAGAGAAGCGGCGCCATCGCACGGTAGGCGCTGGCCTGCACATTGCCGGCGCTGTCGACCACGTCGCCAGAGATGGCGGGAGCCGGAGCAGGCGCGGGGGCCGGTGCCGGTGCCGGTGCGGGCGCAGGCGCGGGTGCCGGTGCGGGTCCGGCGGCCGCGCCGAGCGAATAGCAGGCCTTGGCGACGAAGGGAGCGGGGTCGCCGCCGAAGAATTCGTTCGAGCAGTTGGCGCTGCCGCTCACCGTCTTCTGAGCCCACTTGCCGT
>NZ_JBLFFN010000046.1:413-1701 GCF_051400855.1 Variovorax stachyos
GGGAGCGGGGTCGCCGCCGAAGAATTCGTTCGAGCAGTTGGCGCTGCCGCTCACCGTCTTCTGAGCCCACTTGCCGTTGGCGCCGTATTGCACCAGCGTTGCCGAGGCCACCGTGAAGGACGAGCCCTCGCCGGCCAACCGCGTGCCCGCGACGGGCGCGGGTGCCGGTGCCGGTGCGGGCGCAGGTGCCGGTGCCGGCCCGGCGGCTGCGCCGAGCGAATAGCAGGCCTTGGCGACGAAGGGAGCGGGGTCGCCGCCGAAGAATTCGTTCGAGCAGTTGGCGCTGCCGCTCACCGTCTTCTGAGCCCACTTGCCGTCGGCGCCGTATTGCACCAGCGTTGGGGAAGCCAGGGTGAAAGACGAGCCCTCGCCGGCCAGGCGCGTGCCGGCGACGGGCGCGGGCGCAGGTGCCGGTGCGGGCGCGGGAGCCGTCGCGGTCTGGACATAGCACGCCTTCGCCACGTAGGGCAGCGGGTCTCCGAAGGTCCCGTTGCCGCAGGCCACCGAGCCGGACAGCGACTTGCTGGCGTAGGTGTCGTTCGCGCCGTATTGGACGATCTGGGCGGAGGCCAGCGTGAAGGCCTGGTTCTCGTCCGCGACCTTGACCCAGCTGGAATCGAGCTTGCCGATGGGCGCTGCCTCCTCCTTGGTCGCGGTGGATGATTCGGCGGCCGCGGCGCCGGTTGGAGACGCGGTCGTGGGCGACGTCTCGGACCCTAGAGCGGCAAAGCCGCCACCAGATCCGTTTCCTCCGCCCCCGCATCCTGCGAGTGCACCTGCCGCAACAAGAAGCAGAAGCGCGCTTTTGTCGATGACTTTCAAGCAAATCCCTCCTAATTTGGATAAGTTGGGGTTTGTACGGGTGAACGACTCGAGGGGCAACCGTTCTTGCACTTCCTTTCCTATGTGTATTCGGCTCCCCAGGGGCGTGTTACTAACGTTGTGCTTGCTAACGCTTTCAACGCGAAATCCGCACATACGTGGAAGTCGAATTCATTACGTTGTCGCGTAGGACGAAGCGCCGAACTCAGTGCTGGAAGCAATAGAAAAGCCCGCACGCGGCGGGCTTTTCTTGGACTAAATGACGCTAGATGTCAGCGAATCACGGCACGTTGGCGGTTCGAATATGGAAGGGCTTGCCTTCCATCTCAAAGCTGCCGCCGAACTCGATGTTGACCCCGTTGGTGGGCTGCACCGGGCAGCCGCCGGGCGGCTGGCAGGACCAGGAGCCGCCGCGGTCGGCGAAGACGACGGAACCATAGCGGTAGTTCGACACCTTCTTGCCGGC
>NZ_JBLFFN010000047.1:0-1577 GCF_051400855.1 Variovorax stachyos
GGCTGGCAGGACCAGGAGCCGCCGCGGTCGGCGAAGACGACGGAACCATAGCGGTAGTTCGACACCTTCTTGCCGGCGTAGTCCGCAATGCTCAGCACCATGTTGTCGCTGGCGAAGTTGTCGGCGTCTTCCACCGCGATCGGGTCCACGATGCGCGAGTCCTGCAGGGTGCGCACCACACTGCCACTGTTGCCGTCGGCCCCGAACCTGACCCACTGGATCTTGCGATCGCCGCGCGAGGCCACCAGCACCTGGTGGTTCAGCGTGTCGATGGTCTTGCTGTCCGGGTCGATCTTCGAGAAGGCCAGCGAGGTCGGGTTCTTGCCGATCGCCACACGGCCCCTCTCCGCGATGTCCCCTGCAGCGGTGCCGGCGGGCACGTTGCCCAGGCCGTAGATGCGCAGCGAGCCCGTCTCGGTCGCGATCCACGCGCGATGGATGTTGCCGAACAGCGTCGTCTTCACCGCCGTGGGGCGGTCATCCAGCGACACGGTCGAGATCACCGTCGGCGTCTGCTGCGGCTTGTGCGCGAAGGTGTACGGCCATTGGTGGTCGGCCTGCCCCAGGTTGGTGAACTCCGTCGGGCCCGTACCGAAGTACACGCCATTGACATAGCTCAGCAGCGGCTTCAGGTCGATGAACGCAGCCTTCTTCTCCGACTTGGAGATGACGACCGCCACGCCCGCCTTGGGATACCGGTTCGCGTTGGTGCCCGTGCCGCTGAAGCTGGCGCGCTTGGCCGGGTCGGTCAGGGGCGAGTAGGTCTCGCCCATGAACTCGCCACCCTTCTCCGGCAGCGTCGCGTGGAACGGGTCGAAGCCGGTGGTCACCGCGATCTCCGTCGGCGCGTTCATGCCCGGCAGGTCGATGTAGCCCAGCACCTTCATGAAGGCGATGTTGCCCATGTTGGGCAGGCCCGGGTACACGCCGAACCACTCGTGCCACCAGTCGTACCAGCGGTCATACGTCCCGTTGCGGATGCCGGTGGGCGTTCCGCCATTGGGGTTGAACGGGTCGCAGTTGTTGCACAGCCCCGCCAGCGAGATCACCGCCACCTGGCCCTTCAGCGCCGTCGTGTCCCACACCGTCACCAGCGCGTACTCGCTCATGTTGGTGATCGCCATGCCGGTGGGCACCTTGTTGGCGGGCAGCTTCACCGAGCCGCGGTTGTTCGCCGTGTTGCTGCCGGCCGTGCCGATCAGGCCGTTGTTGAACGCCACCAGCGAGGTCGCGCAGATGCCCGCACGACCGCCGCAACGCGCCACCGCCACCGGGTCGCCCGTCGTCAGGCCGGCGTCCTTGTAGGTGCTGACGTTGTAGTTGGTGCGCCCGGAGCTGCCGTCCCACGCCGCCGCTTCCTGCCAGGGCAGCTGCGGTGCTTGCGAGAAGGTGTTGCGGTCGACCGCCGAGACCTGCAGATCGCCCACGCCCTTGCGCAGGGTCGGGTTGTCCGCCACGAAGCCCACGTGGGCCTGGTTGGTCGAGTACAGGCCCGGATCGCTCGCCACCGGACCACCCACCTGCCAGGTGCCGGGGTGATAGCTCATGGTCTGGTCCGCGCGCTGGTGCAGCGTCGG
>NZ_JBLFFN010000048.1:0-1524 GCF_051400855.1 Variovorax stachyos
CAGCTGGTCGAGGCCCTGCAGCCCGAGCGCAGCCTGGGCAGCAGCCCGCTGTTCCAGGTGCTGTTCAACCACCAGCGAGGGCAGCAGGACGGCATCCTCGCCCGGTTGCCGGGACTGCTGCTGGAGGAGTACCCCCTGGAGGACGCCGCCGCGCAGTTCGAGCTCGCCCTCAACACGCATGAGGACGAGCACGGCCGGCTGCAGCTCGCCTGGCGCTACGCGGCCGGACTGTTCGCGGCGCGGACCATCGAGCGCATGACGCGCCACTATGTGGCGGTGCTGGACGCGCTGGCCTATCGCCCGCAGCAGGCGGTCGGCGACGTGGCCCTGCTGGACGATGCCGAGCGGGCGCAATTGCGCCGATGGGGCACGAACCCCCAGTGCCACCTCGATGCCGCACTGGTGCATCGGATGATCGAGCGGCAGGCGCAGCGCACGCCCGATGCCACGGCCCTGGTCTTCGGCGATGAGCAGCTGAGCTACGCCGAGCTCGACCTGCGCGCCAACCGGTTGGCGCACCGGCTCATCGCCCTGGGGGTGAAGCCAGAGACGCGCGTGGGCATCGCGGTGGAGCGCTCGCCGGCGATGGTGGTGGGGCTGCTGGCGATCCTGAAGGCCGGGGGTGCCTATGTGCCGCTGGACCCGGACTACCCGGCCGAGCGGCTTGCCTACATGGTGGACGACAGCGGCATCGAACTGGTGCTCACGCAAGGCCATCTGCGCGGAGGCCTTCCGGGCGTCGGGGCACTGCAGGTGCTGGCGCTCGATGCGACGGACCTGGAGGGGGAGCCTGCACACGCCCCCCGGGTGGCGCTGCACGGCGAGCACCCGGCCTATGTGATCTACACCTCCGGATCGACCGGACGGCCCAAGGGCGTGATCGTGCGCCATCTCGCGCTGAGCCATTTCCTGTGCAGCATGCGTGCCGAGCCGGGCATCGGGCCAAAGGATGTGCTGGTCGCCGTGACCTCGCTGTCCTTCGACATCGCGGCGCTGGAGCTTTACCTGCCGCTGCTGTGCGGCGCGCGGATCGTGCTGGCTTCGCGCGAGACCGCGCGCGACGGCCGGGCGCTGGGGCAGTTGCTGGAGGAGAGCGGCGCCACGCTGCTGCAGTCCACGCCGGCAGGGTGGCGCCTGTTGCGCGCCGGTGGATGGAAGGCGCCCGCGACCGGCCGCTTCAAGGGCCTGTGCGGCGGAGAGGCGCTGCAGCCCGACCTGGCCGAGGACCTGCGCGCGCAGGGTGTCGAGCTCTGGAACATGTACGGGCCCACCGAGACCACGATCTGGTCGACGGCACAGCGGGTGCAGGCGGCGCCCGGCATCGGCGGGCCGATCGCCGCCACCCGGCTCCATGTGCTGGACGCCGGGCTCGATCCCGTGCCGCAGGGCGTGCCGGGCGAGCTGTACCTGGGCGGCGTGGGCCTGGCGCGCGGCTACCTGGGGCGCTCGGGGCTGACGGCCGAGCGCTTCGTGGCCGACCCGTTCGACAGCGAAGGCGCACGGCTTTACCGCACCGGCGACCTG
>NZ_JBLFFN010000049.1:0-1486 GCF_051400855.1 Variovorax stachyos
TTCGCTGTCGAACGGGTCGGCCACGAAGCGCTCGGCCGTCAGCCCCGGGCGCCCCAGGTAGCCGCGCGCCAGGCCCATGCCGCCCAGGTACAGCTCGCCGGCCACGCCGACCGGCGCCGGGTTCAGCGCCCCGTCCAGGACCAGGGCCTTGCGATGGCCGAGCGGCCGGCCGATGGGCGCGCTGCTGCTGTCGATGCTGCCGCGCACCTCCCAGGCGGTCGGTGCGATCACCGTCTCGGTCGGGCCGTAGGCATTGATCAGCTTGTGTGCCGAGATCCATCGGCGCGCCCGGGCCACCGAGACCTTGGACCAGGCTTCCCCGCCGACGATGCACAGCCGCACGTCCAGCGTCTCGCCCTGGACCTCCAGCGTGTTCACCACCTCGTTCACGTAGGAAGGCGGCATGAAGACCGCGCTGAGCCGGCGGCTGCGCATCTCGGCCACCAGCTCGCCCACGGCGTGCGACTTCGCGTCCCAGAGGAACACCGACGCGCCGCTCGTCAGCGCCGCGAGCCAGCGCTCGTGCGCGATGTCGAAGTTGATCGAGGCGAACTGCAGCTCACGGTCCTCGGGCCGCATGCCGTAGGCCCGGCAGATGGCCTGCACGTGCATCGACAACGGCCCGTGCGCGACGCACACGCCCTTGGGCCGGCCGGTCGAGCCGGAGGTGTAGATCACATAGGCGAGCTGCTCGCTTTGCAGCGGCACCTGGGGATCGTGGCCGGGCCCGGTCTCCAGTTCCAAGCCATCGAGGTCCAGGGCCTGCAGGGCTTCCAGCCCGGGAATGCGCCCGTGCAGATGGCTTTGCGTGAGGATGAGTTCGATGCCGCTGTCTTCCGCCATGTCGGCGAGCCGTTTGGCCGGGTAGTCCGGGTCCAGCGGCACATAGGCGCCGCCGGCCTTGAGGACGGCGAGCAGGCCCACGACCATCTCCAGCGAGCGCTCCATTGCGATGCCCACCCGCGTCTCCGGCTTGACCCCCAGGCCGATGAGACGGTGCGCGAGCCGATTGGCGCGCAGGTTGAGCTCGGCATAGCTCAGCGACGCTTCGCCGAAGACCAGCGCCGTGGCGTCCGGCCGCATCCGCGCCTGCCGCTCGACCGGCCGATGGACCGGCTCTGCATCGGGGCCGCGCGGCCTGTTCACGCCCCACGCCCACAGCCGCTGCCGCTCCGGCGCGGGCAGCGGATCCAGCGCGCAGATCATTCGCGCCGCGTCGTGCGCCAGCGCCTGTGCCAGCCCTTCGAGTGCTGCATGCATGTACGCGCACACGCGCGCCGCCTCCACGCTTTCGTGGATCTGTGCGACCAGCTCGAAGCCGCGGCCACCGAGGTCGTCGACCGACAGCACCCACGGATAGTTCGTGCGTTCCGCACCCTGGAGCACTTCCACGCCTTCCCACACGGGCACCTCGTGCTCAGCCTGCGCGCCGTAGCGGTAGTTCAGCAGCGCCGAGAACAGCGGCGTGCCCGCCGCCAGCGCGCTG
>NZ_JBLFFN010000050.1:0-1467 GCF_051400855.1 Variovorax stachyos
CAGCGCGCTGGCGGCGGGCACGCCGCTGTTCTCGGCGCTGCTGAACTACCGCTACGGCGCGCAGGCTGAGCACGAGGCGCCGGCGTGGGAAGGCGTGGAGGTGCTCCAGGGTGCGGAACGCACGAACTATCCCTTTGGCCTCTCGGTCGATGACCTCGGTCAGGGCTTCGAACTGGTGGCGCACATCCATGCGTCGGTGGAGGCGCGGCGCGTGTGCGCGCTCGTGCACGAAGCGGTCCGGCAGATCGCGAGCGCATTGGCCTCGGATCCGCTTCGGCGCATGGGCGAGCTCGATCCGCTGCCCGAGCCGGAGCGGCGCCTGCTGCAGGAATGGGGCGTGGACACACGATGCCATGCCGATGCCGAGCCGGTGCATCGATCGATCGCGCGGCAGGCGCGCATGCGCCCGGATGCGACGGCGCTGGTCTTCGGCGAAGCGTCGCTGAGCTATGCCGAGCTCGACCTGCGCGCCAATCGGCTGGCGCACCGTCTCATCGGCCTCGGAGTGAAGCCCGAGACCCTGGTAGGCGTCGCGATGGAGCGCTCGCTGGAGATGATCGTGGGCCTGCTCGCCGTCCTCAAGGCCGGCGGCGCCTATGTGCCGCTGGACCCGGATTACCCGGCCGAACGGCTGGCCTACATGGCGGCCGACAGCGGCGTGTCGCTGGTGCTCACGCAAAGCCATCTGCGCGGCGGCCTTCAGGACTTCGACGGCATGCAGATGCTGGCGCTCGACGCGCTGCTGCCGGACCTCGAAGACGAGCCCGCGCACGACCCGCAGGTGGCATGGCACAGCGAGCAGCTGGCCTACGTGATCTACACCTCCGGATCGACCGGCCGGCCCAAGGGCGCGTCGATCCGGCACCGGGCCCTGTCCAGCTGCATGGCCTGGATGCAGGCGCGGTACGCGCTGAGCGCAGAGGATGACGCGGTGCTGCACAAGGCGCCATTCGGCTTCGACGTCTCGGTGTGGGAGATCTTCTGGCCGCTCACGACCGGCGTGCGGCTGGTGCTGGCCCGTCCCGGTGACCAGCGCGACCCCGCGCGGGTGGCGGCGCTGATCCGCGAGCACCGGATCACCACGCTCAATTTCGTGCCCGCGATGCTGCAGGCCTTCCTGGCGCACGAGGGGATCGAACACGACACGCGCCTGCGGCACATCGTCTGCGGCGGCGAAGCCATGCCCGTGGCAACGCAGAAGGCGGTATTCGAGCGCCTGCACGGGGCTGCGCTTCAGAACCTCTACGGCCCGACCGAGACCACCATCCACGTGACGCACTGGACCTGCCGCGACGATGGACGCAGCCAGGTGCCGATCGGACAGCCGATCGCCGATTGCACGGCGCGCGTGCTGGATGCGGGGTTGAAGCTGGTGCCGCAGGGCGTGCCCGGCGAGCTGTACCTGGGCGGCGTGGGCCTGGCGCGCGGCTACCTGGGGCGCTCGGGGCTGACGGCCGAGCGCTTCGT
>NZ_JBLFFN010000051.1:0-1245 GCF_051400855.1 Variovorax stachyos
GCCTGTTCCCGTGCCCGGCTGCACAGGCGTCTGTGGCACCGGCTCGGCGCCGATCACGCCACCGCCCGTGTTGCTCAGCATGGGTGCGGTCACCGTCAAGCCGACACCGCTGGTCTGGCGCATCGTGCCGCCGCGGTTGTCGATGTCGCTGCCGCTCGCAAGCTGCAGGCTCTGCGCTTCCAAGGTGCCGCCGGCATTGCCCAGCGTGCCCGGCGTGGCGATCCTGAGTTCGCCACCGGCGCTGATGCGCCCGCTGTTGGCGAGGCTCTGGGCCGCGATATTGGCGCCGCGCGCGGCCTGGATCGTCCCGATGTTCTCCAGCCTCCCGGCCGCGGTGATGACGAACTCGCCCGGCCCGGAGAGCGGGCCCGAACCGTCCGCGGCCATGATGGTGCCGGCATTGCGCGCCCCCACGCCATGCTCCGTGCCGATGAGGCTGATCTTGCCGGCGTACATGCCGCCGAGATGGGCGACATCGAGGGCGAAGACGGGCGTCGTGCCCGTGCCGGCGGTCGCGCTGACCTGCGCCTGGTCGGCCGAGACCTCGTTGGCCCCGGTCACCACCTTGAGCTCGTTGGCCCAGAGCCCCGCATTGACCTGGATGGCGCGCGCCAGGATCGCCGTGTAGTCGGTGCTTCTCGCATCGAGCCCCGCGCCGTCGATGCTGACGGTGCCGCCGCGCACCACGTAGCCGTCCAGCCCGCCGAACGCATTGAGCTGCGGCGTGCCCGTGGTCAGGGTCGCGCGGCTGGCGTTGATGAAGGTGGCGCCATCCACGGCGATGCCCGCCGGGTTGGCCACGATGACCTCGGCGCGCTGGCCGCCCACCTCGATGGCGCCGCGCAGCTGCGTGGGGTTGCCGCTCGTGATCTCGTTGAGGATGATGCGCGCCGGCGCGTTGGCCAGCCACGGATTGCCCTGCACCCAGCCGCCCAGTTGGGTCTGCACATCGGTGCGGCTGTTGTTGAGGATGACGCCGCGCGGCTGGACGTCGAACTGGTTGTAGAGATTGCGCGAGACGCCGGCCCCAGAAGGCGTCTGGATGTTGACCAGGGGCACGCCGTTGGGTGCCACCAGCACGGTGGGCCTGAGGCCCGGCGCCGCGCCGGGGGCGCCGACGATCTGGGCCGGCACGGGCGAAGCCGCCAGAAGCCCGGTCAGTGCCGTTGCCAGCACGGCCGACGTCGCCCCGGTGGCCTTGCCCGCGCTCCTGGCCGTCTCCTGCACCACCATGCGCATGCCGCG
>NZ_JBLFFN010000052.1:0-1136 GCF_051400855.1 Variovorax stachyos
ATCCAGTCGGTCGGCGTGATCGGTGCCGGCACCATGGGCGGCGGCATCACCATGAACTTCCTCAACGCGGGCATCCCGGTGAAGATCCTCGAGATGAAGCAGGAGGCGCTGGACCGCGGCATCGCCACCATCCGCAAGAACTACGAGGCCCAGGTCAAGAAGGGCAAGCTCAAGGCCGACAAGTACGAGCAGCGCATGGCCTTGCTGTCCACCACCCTGGACTACGACGACCTGAAGGACGCCGACCTCATCATCGAGGCCGTCTTCGAGGAGCTCGGCGTCAAGGAGAAGGTCTTCAAGGAACTCGACCGCGTCGCCAAGCCCGGCGCCATCCTCGCCTCCAACACCTCCACGCTGGATGTCGACAAGATCGCCGCCTTCACCAAGCGCCCGCAGGACGTGGTCGGCATGCACTTCTTCAGCCCCGCCAACGTCATGAAGCTGCTGGAGGTCGTGCGCGGCAAGCACACTGCCAAGGACGTGCTCGCCACCGTCATGGGCATCGCCAAGAAGATCAAGAAGACGGCAGTGGTCTCCGGCGTGTGCGACGGCTTCATCGGCAACCGCATGATCGAGCAGTACTCGCGCCAGGCCGGCTTCCTGCTCGACGAGGGCGCCACCCCCCAGCAGGTGGACCGCGCCATCGAGAAATTCGGCTTTGCCATGGGCCCCTTCCGCATGGGCGACCTCGCCGGCAACGACATCGGCTGGGCCATCCGCAAGCGCCGCGCGGTGGAGCATCCCGACATGAAGTACAGCCGCACCGCCGACAAGCTCTGCGAGCTCGGCCGCTTCGGCCAGAAGACAGGGGCAGGGTGGTACGACTACCAGGCGGGCAAGCGCGACGCCATCCCTTCGCCGCCGGTCAACAAGATGATCGAGGACCACCGCAAGGAGCTCGGCATCACCCCGCGCAAGATCTCCGACGACGAGATCGTCCAGCGCCTGGTCTACGCGCTGGTCAACGAGGGCGCGCACATCCTCGAGGACGGCATCGCCTCCAAGCCCGGCGACATCGACATGGTCTACCTCACCGGCTACGGCTTCCCGGTGTGGCGCGGCGGCCCCATGCACCATGCCAACCAGGTCGGCCTCTTCAACGTGGCCCAGGCGATGAAGCGCTTTGCCAGGAACCC
>NZ_JBLFFN010000053.1:0-1124 GCF_051400855.1 Variovorax stachyos
CCTTCTTCCATGGCGATGGGGTTGATCAGCTTCACCGTGATGGACACGTTGTCGCCGGGCATGACCATCTCCTTGTCCTGGGGCAGCTCGATCGCACCGGTCACGTCGGTGGTGCGGAAGTAGAACTGCGGACGGTAGTTGTTGAAGAACGGCGTATGACGCCCGCCCTCGTCCTTGCTCAGCACGTACACCTCGGCGGTGAAATGCGTGTGGGGCTTGATGGAGCCCGGCTTGCACAGCACCTGCCCGCGCTCGACTTCCTCACGCTTGGTGCCGCGCAGCAGCACGCCGACGTTGTCGCCAGCCTGGCCCTGGTCCAGCAGCTTGCGGAACATCTCCACGCCCGTGCAGGTGGTCTTCTGGGTCGGGCGGATGCCGACAATCTCGATTTCCTCGCCGACCTTGATGACGCCGCGCTCGACGGCACCGGTCACCACCGTGCCCCGGCCGGAGATGGAGAAGACGTCTTCCACGGGCATGAGGAAGGCGCCGTCCACCGCACGCTCAGGGGTGGGGATGTAGGTGTCCAGGGCTTCGGCCAGCTTCATGATGGAGCCTTCGCCGAGTTCGCCCTTGTCGCCTTCCAAGGCCAGCTTGGCCGAGCCGTGGATGATGGGGGTGTCGTCGCCCGGGAACTCGTACTTGTCCAGGAGCTCGCGCACTTCCATCTCGACGAGCTCCAGCAGCTCCTTGTCGTCGACCATGTCGCACTTGTTGAGGTAGACGATGATGTAGCCCACACCCACCTGGCGCGCCAGCAGGATGTGCTCGCGGGTCTGGGGCATCGGGCCGTCGGCGGCCGAGCACACGAGGATGGCGCCGTCCATCTGGGCGGCACCGGTGATCATGTTCTTGACGTAGTCGGCGTGCCCGGGGCAGTCGACGTGCGCGTAGTGGCGGTTGGCCGTCTCGTACTCGACGTGGGCGGTGTTGATCGTGATGCCGCGCGCCTTCTCTTCGGGCGCCGCGTCGATCTGGTCGTAGGCCTTGGCTTCACCGCCGAACTTGCTCGACAGCACGGTCGCAATGGCCGCCGTCAGAGTGGTCTTGCCGTGGTCCACGTGACCGATCGTGCCCACGTTCACGTGCGGCTTCGTGCGGGTGAATTTTCCTTTTGCCATTTT
>NZ_JBLFFN010000054.1:0-1057 GCF_051400855.1 Variovorax stachyos
GCCCGCAGGGCACTGATACTCGTCAGCCTTCGCGATGTAGATGAAGTCGCTCTTGTCGAAGCGTCCCTCGGCCTTGGCGTTGGAGGTCATTGGCCTGGGCACATAGGTCGTGATCCCCGCATCCTCGCAGGCCTTGAGCTCCGTGCCGTTGAAGTACCCGCGATCGGCGAGTGCCTGCAGCTTGGGCTTGCCCATCGCCTCACGCGCAGCCTTGGCCATGTTGCTGAGTTGCGCGCGGTCGTGGCCGGCGTTGGTCACCTCGTGGGCCACGATCAGGTGGTGCCTGGCATCGACCGCCGCCTGCACGTTGTAGCCCACCAGGCCTGAGCCCTTGGCTTGCGAGTTCATCGAACGTGCATCGGGATCGGTAAGCGAGCGCTGCCCATCGGGTTCCTTCTTCAACTCTTCCTTGGTGCGATCGAGCTGCTTCATCTGCTCGCGCAGCTTCTTGATCTTGTCCTGCAGCCGCTCGGTCTTGGCTTCGACTTCCGTCGGCTGCGTGCGGTCGGCCGTCTCCAGGGCGTCGAGGTAGCGCTGGATGCTCTGCTCGATCTGCCGCTGACGCGCGTCGATCTTGCCCGCGGTGAAGTTGCGATCGCGGCTGTTGACCGCTTTGAACTTGCTGCCGTCGATGGCCACGATGGCATGAGAGAACAACTTGAGGTCGCGGCACAGACCGACGAAGCGGCGGCAAACGTTGCGAATACCGGTTCCGTTGTCGTGGCGGAAGTCGGCGATGGTCTTGAAGTCCGGCGCCAGCCGGCCGGTGAGCCACATCAGTTCGACGTTGCGCTGCGCCTCGCGCTCCAGGCGGCGACTCGACTGGATGCGGTTCAGGTAGCCGTAGATGTAGAGCTTCAGCAGGACCGACGGGTGATAGGAGGGCCGACCAGTGGCTGCGGGTTCAATGCCTTCGAAGCCCAGGGCATGGAGGTCCAGTTCCTCGACGAACGCATCGACGACCCGCACCGGGTTGTCTTCGCCTATGTAGTCGTCAAGGCACTCCGGCAGCAGAGTGACCTGCTGACGGTCCTCGCCTTCGATGAATCGCTTCATG
>NZ_JBLFFN010000055.1:0-999 GCF_051400855.1 Variovorax stachyos
CGCGGCCATCGACTGGCTCGGGAACGGCCTGTGGGATCTCACGTGGTGGCAGGTCGTGCTGTACACGCTGTTGACCACGCACATCACCATCGCTGCGGTCACGATCTTCCTGCACCGCACGCAAACGCATCGGGCCATGGATCTGGGCCCGATCCCTTCTCATTTCTTCCGCTTCTGGCTCTGGCTGGGCACCGGCATGGTGACCAAGGAGTGGGTGGCGATCCATCGCAAGCACCACGCCAAGTGCGAGACCGAGGAAGACCCCCACAGCCCGCAGGTCAAGGGCATCGACGAGGTGCTCTGGCGTGGTGCCGAGCTTTACCGCGCCGAGTCGAAGAACAAGGAAACGATGGAGCGCTACGGCCACGGCACGCCGGACGACTGGCTCGAGCGCAATCTCTATTCGCGCTACAGCTGGCAGGGCGTGGGTCTGATGCTGGTGCTCAACCTGGCGCTCTTCGGCGCGCTTGGCTTGGCGGTTTGGGCGGTCCAGATGCTGTGGATCCCGATCACCGCGGCCGGCGTCATCAACGGCATCGGTCACTACTGGGGCTATCGCAACTTCGAGGCGCCCGACGCCAGCCGCAACATCATGCCCTGGGGCCTGATCATCGGCGGCGAGGAACTGCACAACAACCATCACACCTACCCCACCTCGGCAAAATTTTCGGTCAAGAAGTACGAATTCGACATCGGCTGGATCTACATCAGCCTGATGCAAAAGATCGGCTGGGCGAAGGTCAAGAAGCTGCCCCCCAAGATGCAGTTGGGCGATATCCAGCCGGTGGCCGACGAGAAGACGCTGGAAGCCGTTATTGCCAACCGCTACGAAGTGATGGCCGGCTACGCCCGCGAGATGCGCCGCGTTACCAAGCAGGAGCTGGCATTGCTCAAGGACAAGGGCGCTGACCTGTCTGCGCTGAAGGCCGCCAAGCGCTGGCTGCATCGGGACGACGACAAGGTCCCGGCCACCGCCCGTTCGAACTTGGTGCAGGCCCG
>NZ_JBLFFN010000056.1:0-978 GCF_051400855.1 Variovorax stachyos
CCGTCAACGGCATCCTCGGTGGCACACTCAACGTGCTCAGTGCCGGCCGCCTGCAAGGCTCCGGCACCGTCGGCAGCACGACGGTCGCTGGCACTATTGCCCCGGGCAACTCGATCGGCACCCTCACGGTCAACGGCGACTTCACGCAAGCGGCCGGCTCCACCTACCAGGTGGAAGTCGACCCGGCTTCCAACGCTTCGGACCTCCTCCACGCCAGCGGTACTGCGAGCATCGCCAGTGGCGCGAACCTGCAGGTGCTGCGCACCAGCAGCACCGGCTACGGGCTCGGCAACCGCTACACCGTGCTCACGGCCGATGGCGGCGTCAGCGGCACCTACAGCCTCACGGGCGACACGCAGACCGCCTTCGTGCGCCTGTTCGACAGCTACGATGCCACGCACGTCTACCTCAACACCGAGAAGGTGCGCAGCTTCACGGAGGCGGCCGCCTCCCCCAACCAGGCCGCGGTGGCCACGGCGCTGGAGAGCCTGCCGCAGACCAACGGCCTGGTCAACGCGGTGGCGTTCCTGCCCAGCGACTTTGCCGCGCGCGATGCCTTCAACCAACTTTCCGTGGACATCCACGCGTCGAGCAAGACCGCGGCGCTGGAAGACAGCCGCTTCGTGCGCGAGGCGGCCATCGACCGGCTGCGCACGGCCGCCTGCGCGCCCGGCAGTGCATCGCCAGCTCAGCAGCTACAGCAGCAACAGCAACCGCAACAAGCCGGCGCCGGCTGCACGGCTGCCGACAACCAGGCGCGCAGCACCTGGGGCCAGGTCTTCGGCTCCTGGGGCCACATCGACGGCAACGCCAACGCGGCCAAGCTCGAGCGCGACATCGGCGGCTTCGTCGTCGGTGCCGACACCGGCGTAGGCGCGGGCTGGCGCGTGGGCGCCTTGGGCGGCTACAGCCGCGCCAGCGCCGACACCGAGGCGCGCAACAGCAGCGCCAAGACCGACAGCTACCACCTGGGCGTCT
>NZ_JBLFFN010000057.1:0-806 GCF_051400855.1 Variovorax stachyos
GGCTGCCCTTCAGTAGCGTTGCCACAATCTAGGCGAGCACCTTCACCTATTCAACCAGTTTTCACACGGCCTCGGCCACATTCTGCCGGAGAGCCGTCCGCGCCCGCACGTCCGGTCGGTCGCCTGCTCAAGCGTCGGTCTGTTCCGCCGCGGCTGCCTAGCAGGGGTTAAGCCTCAGCGATCGCTGCAATGGACACTTTCAGTCCGGGGATACGAGCGGGCAGCTTTGCACCCTGGCGAGCAGGTGGGTCGGAGGGAAACCATCTCAGCCATTCCTCATTCATGCCAGCAAAATCGTCTTCATCGGCAAGCACCACTGTCATGCTCGCCACCTTGTCCATCGAGCTGCCGGCTTCTTCGAGGATGGCACGTATGTTCGTCAGGCATTGAGCAGTCTGCTCCTGAATGGAGGTGCCTCTGATTGCGCCGGTGGTGGCATCAATCGGCGCAGTTCCAGAGACGAACACGAGCCCGGCCGCCTTTACGGCGTGGCTGTAGAGCGACGGCGGCTTGGCAGCCTTAGTGGTGAAGACAATTTGACGCGCCATCTCATACTCCCGTTGGAAGGCGAAAAGCTCGTGGAGCTTGACTCGCCGAGCTCATTCACGCAAGGTTACCTGTCGTCCAGGTGAAGGGCGCTTAGGTGCCGACCAACCATTGCGGCCAGTAGCTCGACGAGCTCGGGCTGCATGAGCTGGTAGCGGTCAGGACTCTTCAATGTCGGCTCCTGGCCGAGCCTGTGTGGAAACTCCCTTGATGGTCGCCTATATTGAGCCAACCCGTCTGAGCGAGGTGGCTGCCCATGA
>NZ_JBLFFN010000058.1:0-773 GCF_051400855.1 Variovorax stachyos
CTGAGCCAGACGCCCTTCGACCTGGGCGAAGGGCCTCTGCTGCGCGTGGGTCTGATCAGGTTGTGCCCGGACGAACACCTGCTGGTGGTGGTGATGCACCACATCGTCTCCGACGGCTGGTCGATGCAGGTGCTGGTGCGCGAGTTCGTGGCGCAGTACAGCGCCAGGGTGCAGGGGAATGAGGCACCGCAGCTGGCGCCGCTGCCGATCCAGTACGCCGACTATGCGCTGTGGCAGCACCAGTGGCTGGAGGCCGGAGAGCGGGAGCGCCAGCTGGCCTACTGGCGCGATCAGCTCGGCGGCTCGAACGACGAGCACCCCGTGCTGCAACTGCCCACCGACCATGCGCGGCGCGCCGACGGGCGCTACCGGGCCGCGCGCCATGCACTGGAATTGCCCCAGGCGCTGGTGCAGGCGCTGCAGCGCCGCGCACAGGGCCAGGGCGCCACCCTCTTCATGGTGCTGCTCGCAGGGCTGCAGGTCCTGCTGAGCCGCTACAGCGGCCAGGGGGACATCCGCGTGGGCGTGCCCATCGCCAACCGCCACCGGGTCGAGACCGAGGGCGTGATCGGCTTCTTCGTGAACACGCAGGTGCTGCGCAACCGGGTAGAGCCTCGCGCGAGCCTGGGCGAGGTCCTGGAGCAGGCGAGGCAGGCCGCCCTCGGTGCGCAGGCCCACCAGGACCTGCCCTTCGAGCAGCTGGTCGAGGCCCTGCAGCCCGAGCGCAGCCTGGGCAGCAGCCCGCTGTTCCAGGTGCTGTTCAACCACCAGCG
>NZ_JBLFFN010000059.1:0-742 GCF_051400855.1 Variovorax stachyos
TCGAAGGGCGTCTGGCTCAGCCGCCTCGCTTCTTCCCTCGCCTTTTCCTCGCGTGCCTGCACGGGCTCGCCGCTCACGTCGAGCAGCGCCAGGTCGAACCCGGCCTGCTCCCGGATCCACTGCTCGGCCAGGCCTTGTGCATCGGCGCGGAACATCGCACGCAAGCAGACGTGGCGCTGCACCAGCGCGTCGAAGCTGGCCTTCAGTGCCGCGACATCCAAAGAGCCGCGAAGCCGCAGCGCCCCCAGGATGTGGTGCGCCGTGCTGTCCGGCGCCATCCGCCACAGGAACCACTGGCGCAGTTGCGCCGAGGACAGCCGGCTGCCGCCGGAGAACGAGGGCGCCTGGGCCGGTATGGGAAATTGGCCGAGCGTCAGGCCTTCGGCACGGGTCTTCGAATACACCGCGCGGCGCTGCTCGGCGCTCAGGCGCGAGAAGCGCTCCGCGATCCGACGGGCGGCGGCGGTCTCGATCATCATCAAGCGGTCTCCATGCTGTCCATCAGCGATTCGATGTCCGACAGCGCCTGGTCCGAAGCCCCGACGGCGCGCGAGCCGGCGATCAGCGCCGCGATGTCGTGCAGCAGGGGGTGCTGGAACACATCCTGGATCGACAGCGCGCTCGGCATCGCGGCCTGGACGCGCGCCACCAGTTGCGCGCACAGCAGCGAGTGACCACCGAGCTCGAAGAAGTTGTCGTGGCGGCCCACGCGCTCCACGCCCAACACCTCGCACCAGATGCG
>NZ_JBLFFN010000060.1:0-725 GCF_051400855.1 Variovorax stachyos
GTGGTGCTGTGATTTGCGGTGTCTTCACGCATGCATGCGCCGTGCCCGCCGCGACCTATTGATCAGCATCTCCCTAGGCGGAAAAGAAGGCGCTCGCGATGTTGCGAGCGGCTGTTGAAGGTTCAACCATGGAGGTGTCGACAATCAACTGGGGGGTTGGCATCGCACGCTCAGAAAGCTCGAACTGATCACGCAGGCTTCTCAGGATCTCCAACGACTGAAGCTTCCCGAACTCCGCTCGGCTCGCGGCGGTGAGGCGTTTTTCCTGCTCGGCTATAGGAACGCGCAGTTGAACAAACATTGTGGCGCCCCCTGCGGCTTGGACAAGGTCGAGGACGCGCTCAGGGAACCCACCGGTGACCGTTGGCTCGGGCGCGAAGGTGAAGATGAGCGAGCGTCCGGTAGCTGCCGCCTCGCGCATAACGCTGAGCCACATCTGCTCCCTGAGCCGTACAAATTGATCCGATCCGAAGGGGAACACCGCGGCAACGGCGTCGACGATCAAGTGATTGTGGAAAACCGGCAGCCCCGTGATTCGTGCGAGTTCGCGGGCGACGGTCAGCTTTCCGGAGGCAGGAGGGCCGTAGATAAAGATGAGCTTCATGGGGTCCTGGGATGAAAAAGAGATTCCTCTTGAGCGTCAGCTTTTGGCCGAGCCTGTGTGGAAACTCCCTTGATGGTCGCCTATATTGAGCCAACCCGTCTGAGCGAGGTGGCTGCCCATG
>NZ_JBLFFN010000061.1:0-710 GCF_051400855.1 Variovorax stachyos
CATCAGCGGCGGCCCGAGTGGCAATAGCACGACGCGCGCGAACGCCATCGACTTCTCCGGCGGCAACAACACGCTCACGCTGCAAGCCGGCTACAGCTTCACCGGCAATGTGGTCAGCACGAGCGGCAGCACCAACGGCGGCGATACGCTCAGGCTCGGCGGCGACACGAATCCGACAGCCGCGTTCGATGTGTCCAAGATCGTGGCCAGCCTGCCGGCTTCGCCCGGCGGCACGCAGTACGTGGGCTTTGCCAACTTCGCCAAGGACGGCGCCAGTACCTGGCAGCTGACGGGCAACGGCGCTCCCGGCCAGAACTGGTCGATCGCCAACGGCACGCTGCGCGGCGATGCCAACACGTTCAGGGGCGCCATCTCGTTTGCGCAGCCTGCTGCCGCGGGCAGCGCGCCCGGCGTGGTGTTCGACCAGGGCAGCGGCAATCCCAACAGTGCAGCGTCCGCGGAATATGCCGGCCTCGTCAGCGGCGCCGGCTCGGTCACCAAGACCGGCGATGGCACGCTGACGCTTTCCGGTGCCAACACCTACACCGGCGGCACCATCGTCAGGGGCGGCACGTTGTCGGTTTCCGAAGACCAGAACCTCGGCGCCGCCTCGGGCCCGCTGACGCTCGATGGCGGCACGCTGCAGACCACCCCCGCCATCGCCATGAATCGCGCCACCACGCTGGGCGGCCTGGGCGGCACCATCGACA
>NZ_JBLFFN010000062.1:0-702 GCF_051400855.1 Variovorax stachyos
CGCGAGAAGTTTCTGGCCGACATGGAGCGCGTCGTGCCGTGGGCGCGCTTGATTGCCGTGATCGAGCCGCTGTACCCCACGAGCGGGCGCGTCGGCCGCCAGCCGATCGGCGTTCCAAGGATGCTGCGCATGTACTGTTTGCAGCAGTGGTACGGCCTGGCCGACGAGGCGCTGGAGGACGCGCTGTACGACAGCCAGGCGCTGCGCGACTTCGTGGGCATTGATCTGTCGCGCGAGTCGGTGCCCGACGCCACCACGCTGCTGAAGTTCAGGCGCCTGCTGCTGGACAACGACCTCACCAAGGCGCTGTTCGAGGAGATCAACGCCCATCTGGCCGAACAAGGGCTTCTGATGCGCGCGGGCACCATCGTGGACGCGACCATCATCGCGGCGCCCAGTTCGACCAAGAACGAGGGCAACACGCGCGATCCCGAGATGCACCAGACCAAGAAGGGAAACCAGTGGCACTTTGGGATGAAGGCCCACGTCGGCGTCGATGCCGGGTCGGGTCTCGTGCACACGGTGGTCGCCACGGCGGCCAATGTCAACGACGTGACGCAAGCCGGCGCTCTGCTGCACGGCGAGGAGACGGTGGCCTTCGGCGATGCGGGGTACCGGGGCGTGCACAAACGCGAAGAAGCGCAGGGCCCGCAGTGGCACGTGGCGATGCAGCCGGGCAAGCGCCGGCAATTGGACCCGACG
>NZ_JBLFFN010000063.1:0-611 GCF_051400855.1 Variovorax stachyos
GGCGGTGCGGGAGGAGCCGGCGGGGGCGGCGGCGGGACGATGGTGCTGGTGGAGCGCAGGTACCAGTTCTCTCCGCCGCCCGCGGCATCGCCGGGCTGCAGGCGGTACTCATACGCCCCCGCATCCACATGGCCGCCCTGCAAGGCAAAGGCATCCCGGGTGCTCTGGGCGGTGGTGGTGGCGCCGTTGAGGGCGCTCACCAGTTCGATGCCGTTGCCCGTGGTGAGCGCCCCCAGGCCGCCGAGGTTGACCACCTGGACCGTAGTGCGCCCGCTGGCCACAGCTGCGGGGCCGTTGAGGACGAGCCGGTCGCTCGCGCTGGCGCTGTCTCCGAGAAAGGTGCCCAGGCGCAGCAGGCCGTTGTTGCCGATATACGGACCGGTGACGGTGAGGGTCGTGCCGGGTGCACTGCCGATGAGCGAGACGGTGCCGGCATTGGTGAGCGCAGCAATGCTCTGGCTGAAGCCGGCAAGATCGAGCGTGGCACCCGAGGCCACGCTGTGCGCCGAGGCCGGGCTGAAGGTATTGGCAGCGCCGGCGCGCAGGGTGCCTTCGGTGACGGCAGTCGCACCGCCGTAGCTGTTGGCGCCCGAGAGAACGAGGGTGCCGCT
>NZ_JBLFFN010000064.1:0-589 GCF_051400855.1 Variovorax stachyos
GGCCGCGAAGAGGCGCTGCCCGAGCCGGTGCCCTTCCGGCGCTTCGTGGCGCAGGCGCGCCTGGGGGTGAGTCGGGCCGAGCACGAGGCCTTCTTCCGGCAGATGCTGGGCGACGTGGAATCACCCACCGCGCCCTTCGAGCTGCTGGACGTGCAGGGCGACGGCACCCAGGCGAAGGAGGCGCGGCTGCGGCTGGACGAGGCGCTGGCGGCAGACGTTCGCCGGCAGGCGCAGCGCCACGGCGTGAGCGCGGCCACGCTGTTCCACCTGGCCTTTGCGCTGGTGCTGGCGCGGGTGACAGGGCGCGAGGACGTCGTGTTCGGCACCGTGCTGTTCGGGCGCATGCAGTCGGGCGAGGAGGCGCAGCGCGCGCTGGGCCTGTTCATCAACACGCTGCCGCTGCGGGTGCGGCTGGGCGCGCAGGGCGTGGGCGAATGCCTGCGGCAGGTGCATGCGGGGCTGGCGCAGCTGCTGCACCACGAACATGCGAGCCTGTCGCTGGCGCAGCGCTGCAGCGCGCTGGCGGCGGGCACGCCGCTGTTCTCGGCGCTGCTGAACTACCGCTACGGCGCGCAGGCTGAGCACGAGG
>NZ_JBLFFN010000065.1:0-519 GCF_051400855.1 Variovorax stachyos
GTGCTCAAAGCACCTCGAACACCCCCGCCGCCCCCATCCCGCCGCCGATGCACATCGTCACCACCACCTTCTTCGCGCCACAGCGCTTGCCCTCGATCAGCGCATGCCCGGTCAGCCGCTGGCCGCTCACGCCGTAGGGATGGCCGACCGCGATGGCGCCGCCGTTCACGTTCAGCCGGTCGCCCGGGATGCCCAGCTTGTCGCGGCAGTAGATCACCTGCACCGCGAAGGCCTCGTTGAGCTCCCACAGGTCGATGTCTTCGATCTTCAGCCCCAGGCGCTTGAGCACCTTGGGAATGGCGAACACCGGGCCGATGCCCATCTCGTCGGGCTCGCAGCCCGCCACCGCAAAGCCGAGGAAGCGGCCCAGGGGCTTCAAGCCCTTCTTCTCGGCATAGCTCTCCTCCATCACCACGCAGGCACCGCCGCCGTCGGAGAACTGGCTGGCGTTGCCGGCCGAGATCAGCCCGCCGGGGATGGCCGGGCGGATGCCGCTGATGCCTTCCTTGGTGGTGCCGG
>NZ_JBLFFN010000066.1:0-512 GCF_051400855.1 Variovorax stachyos
AGTATCAGTGCCCTGCGGGCCAACGGGCCATCTACAGGTTCAGCACGCTCGAGCGAAATGGCCTCCAAGCGCGCCTGTACTGGACCAGTGCCTGTCCCTCATGCCCATTGAAAAAGCAGTGCACGACCGGCGACTATCGCCGCATCCGTCGATGGGAGCATGAAGAGATCCTCGAGCGTGTCCAGCAACGCCTCGATCGCAAGCCCGTCGCAATGACGCTGCGAAGGTGCACCGTGGAGCACGTGTTCGGAACACTCAAGCACTGGATGGGTTGGACGCACTTCCTGACGAAGAAGCTGGAGCACGTGAACACTGAGATGAGTCTGCACGTGCTGGCATACAACCTGAAGCGGGTGATCTCGATCCTGGGTATTGCCAGAACGATGAAGGCGATGAGATCGATGGGGGCCTGAGTCCCTTCAATGGTCTTTGCGACCTACGCAGCGACTCTGCCCCGAGGCAAACCGCTGGTCTGTGCGACGAGACCACTGGATGACTCCGTGGCGCCGATG